>JASJBQ010000159.1 GCA_030066455.1 Desulfobacterales bacterium | reverse complement strand
TGAGACGTTATGTATTCATGCCAGTTACCAGACTCAAAGGGTTAGCAGAATCGCTTCGATACATAAGGCGTCCCCATTACGACCTTTTTTGCAAAAGGCGGAAATTGGAGCGGGCAACGAGACTCGAACTCGCGACACCAAGCTTGGGAAGCTTGTACTCTACCAACTGAGCTATGCCCGCTTCCAGCCAACCTTAGTTAGGACAAAAAAAGGTCCTTGTCAATATGTTTTGGGCCTCATTCAAGCAGCTGACGGATGGCCTGCAATTCCTGATGGATGGCCTCCATTTCGGCCATCAGGTCCTCACGCGAAAAGCCGCGGTCGGCCCGCCGCAGATATTGGCGGGCGCCCTGAATGGTAAAGCGTTTGTCGTGCAGCAGGCGCTTGATGAGAAGAATCCGTTCAACATCGGCGCGGCGATAGAGGCGCTGGCCGGATTCGGTGCGGCGCGGCTTCACGGAAGGAAACTCCGTTTCCCAAAAACGCAGGACATAGGACGGCACACCGGCAATATCGCTGACTTCGCCAATGCGAAAGTACAATTTGTCCGGTATGTCGGTTTCGGGCGGCATGGGACCCCGATCCGTAAAGCGTTGAATACCAAGAACGATGAATCCGCCTAGTTAATCAATGCGACGGTTGCGTACAAGGTTCGAGGGCAAGGCTTGCGAAGGCCGAGGAATGAGGCGTATTTGAGGTGCGCCGCAGTGACGAGGGCTGAAGCGTAACGCCGCCATCGGACCTTGTACGCAACCGTCAAGTACGGATTCAGGTCGGCAACTGGGCCTGGAATGCCTCCAAAAGCTGTGCGCTCAGGCGCTGGTGAATCGTGTTGACCGCATCGTCCTCCAGTGTGGCCTCGGGAGAGCGGTAGGTTACCCGCACCGATAGGCTTTTTTTGCCGTCCGGAATGGGCGCGCCTTCGAAAACATCGAAGATGCGCACTTTTTCCACCAGCGCTTCACCGCTGTTGCGAATGTGCTCACAGATCGCCTCGGCGGCCAGGGCGCGCGGGACGATGAGGGTGATGTCCCTGGCGATTGACGGATATATCGGGATCGGCCGGGCCGTCATCGTTGCGGGAATGATCGCGTGCAGCCGGGAGACGGCGAGTTCGAAGACGAACACGCGCTGTTTGAGGTTGAAACGCGCAGCAACTTCCGGCGTCAGTTCTCCCAGAATCCCCAGGGGGGTGCCGTCGATGGCGACGATTGTGGCGCCGCCGCCGGCGCACAGAAAAGGGGCGGTTCCGGCGGCCGGGGATTGATACGCAAGTCCCTCGATGCGCAGGGCCTTCACGAGGCTTTCGACCGCCCCCTTGATATCGTAGAAATCGCAGGGTACCGATGTGTCGTGCCAGGCGGCATCCGTGCGGTCGCCGGTCCAGAGGGCCGCCACCATTTCCTCTTCCTGCGGTTGGGCGTCCGCCCCGCGATCGGTGAAGACCTTGCCCAGTTCGAAACATTTGAGGTTTTTGACCTGGTGGGCCAGATTGCGGCCCAGGGTTTCCAGAAGACCCGGAATGAGGGTGGTCCGCATGACCGCTTGATCCTCACTGATCGGGTTGAGAATCTTGACGCTGCGTCGGCGCGGATCGTCCTCAGCCAGCTGCAGGGCATCGGGGGCGTCGGCGCGGATGAAGCTGTAGTTGATCGTTTCGGTAAAACCCTGACCGGCCATCAACCGGCACAGTCTGAGTTTCGTTGCCCGCAGGGGAGTCAGCCCGGCACGCCCGGCGGCGATGCGCGGCATGCGCGTGGGGATCCGATCGTAACCCCAGGTGCGGGCCACCTCCTCCATGATGTCTTCCGGCTGGGTCAAATCGACGCGAAAAGAGGGCGGGGTAACCGCGATCTGGCTGGGGGCGCCCGTCACCGCTTCGGTTCCGATGCCGATCGCGGCCAGCAGCCGGCGAATTTCGGAGCCGTCCAGGTCCGTGCCGAGCAGTCGATTGGTGGCGGCGATATCCAGGGGAATCGGGGGAATCGGTGTCCTTCCGGGGTGGGCGTCGATCGCCCCGGCCACCAGTCGGCCCTGGCCGAGTTCCGCGATAAGCCCGGCGGCCCGGTCGAGGGCGGTAAGGGTACCGTCCGGGTCGACCCCGCGCTCGAATCGATGGGAGGCCTCCGTGTGCAGGCCGAGCCTCTTGGCGGTTTTGCGGATGCTCACGGGATTGAAGCAGGCACTTTCCAGCAGAATGTTTCGCGTTGCGGGTTCGACCTCCGAATTGAGACCGCCCATGACGCCGCCGATGGCCACCGGCTTTTCCCCGTCGCAGATCATGAGCATGTCCCCATCGAGGCGGCGTTCCTTGTTATCCAGCGAGACAAAGGCTTCCCCCGGGCGGGCCCGGCGCACCACAATGCGCTGGCCGGCCAGGTGGTCGAAATCGAAGGCGTGCAGGGGTTGCCCCATCTCGAGCATGACGAAATTGGTGATGTCGACGATATTGTTGATGGGCCGCTGCCCCACCGAGCGCAAGCGCTCCTGCAGCCAGTCCGGCGAGGGGCCGACGGTCACCCCTTCGATCAGGCGCGCGGCATAGCGCGGACAGAGGTCCGGGTCCTCGATCGTTACGGAAGTCCGGTCGTCGATGGCCCGTCCGTCTTCTTCGATGCCGGCCTCCGGAAGCGTCAGTGGTTGATTTGAGATGGCGGCGATTTCCCGGGCCACGCCGATCATGCTCAGGCAGTCCGGGCGGTTGGGGGTCAGGTCGATGTCCAGGACATGGTCGCTGAAATCCAGCGCCTCAGCCACGGAAAGGCCCAGCGGCAGATCTTCGGGAAGAACCCAGATGCCGCTGTGGTCGCCGCTCAATTCGAGTTCCGCCTGGCTGCAGATCATGCCGTGGGAGGCTGCGCCGCGAATCGTGGCGGAGCGGATCTCACGCCCGTCCGGCAACACCGTTCCGGGAAGCGCCAGCGGGACCAGTTGGCCGGCGGCCACGTTCGGGGCGCCGCAGATGACCTCCGCGCGGCCTTCTCCGGTCGAAACGGTGCAGCATTTGAGTTTGTCGGCATTCGGGTGGGGGCTGACGGCCTCCACGCGGGCCACCTTGACCGTGTCCAGGTAGTGGAACCGATCTTCGATCGTATCGACTTCCAGGCCGACCATTGTAAGCTTCTCGGCCAGCGGTTCCACACCGTCGGGCAACGCGACGTATTCTCTCAACCAACTCAGACTGACTTTCATGCTAGAACTGCCCTAGAAATCGCATATCGTTATTGAAGAATTTGCGGATGTCGTCGATGCCGTATTTGAGCATGGCGATCCGTTCGACCCCCATACCGAAGGCGAAACCGGTGAAGCGCTGTGTGTCGTAACCCACACTGCGGAAGACGTTGGGGTGGACCATGCCGGAGCCCAGGATTTCGAGCCATCCGGACTGCCCGCAGACGCGGCAGCCCTTGCCGCGGCACATGACGCACAGGATGTCGACTTCTGCGCTGGGTTCGGTAAACGGGAAGAAGCTGGGGCGGAAGCGCAGCGCCGTCTCGCGGTCGAACATTGCATGCACGAAGGCGGTCAGGGTTCCCTTGAGGTCGGCGAAAGAGACGTTTTCATCCACCAGCAAGCCTTCGACCTGATGAAACATCGGGGTGTGGGTCAGGTCGGAATCGCAGCGGAATACTTTCCCCGGGGCGATAACGGCCACGGGGGGGGACTGGTTTTCCATGGCCCTGATCTGCATGGGGGATGTCTGGGTGCGCAGAACGATGTTCTCCGAGATGTAAAAGGTGTCCTGCATATCCCGCGCGGGGTGATATTTGGGCACGTTGAGGGCTTCGAAATTGTAATAGTCGGTTTCCACCTCCGGGCCCTCGGCCACGCTGAACCCCATGCGTTCCAGGATACTGCAGATTTCCTGAGTGATCTGGCTGACCGGATGGCTGTGGCCCGGCAAGGCCCACCGCCCGGGAAGGGATATATCGATTGCGGCGGCTTCTTCCGGATCCTTCCGGCCGAGATCCTCGCGGGCTTGCTTTACGGCCGCCTCGAGGGATTTTTTGGCGGCGTTGGCCTGTTTGCCGGCGGCCGCGCGCTCCTCGGGAGGTAATTTGGCGATATTGCGCAGGAAGCTGGTCAGGGCGCCCTTGCGTCCCAGATACCGGACGGCAACCGCTTCGATGTCCTTTTCACTCTGGGCGGTCGCCAGCGCCTCTTGGGCTTCGGCTTGAATCTGCTGAATGGCTTGTATCACGGTGCGCCCCGGTAGGATTTCAGATCGCGTTCGCGGTCTCAAAAAAAGGGGACTGGCGGCCGCCTATCCAGCCGCGGGTCCCCTTCGCGGGAAAGACGTCGGCTAGAGCTGCTGCGAGGCCAGGGAAGCGATCTGGGAAAAACCGGACGGATCGGAAACCGCCAGATCGGCAAGCACCTTGCGATCCAGGTCGATGCCCGCTTTCTTGAGCCCGTTCATCAGGCGGCTGTAGGACAGATCGTTCATCCGGGCCGCCGCATTGATGCGGGTAATCCATAAGCGGCGAAAATCGCGTTTGCGCGCGCGCCGGTCCCGATAGGAATACATGAGCGCCTTGTCGACGGCATCCGATGCTGTGCGGATCAGTTTGCTGCGACCCCCACGGAATCCTTTGGCCAGTTTCAAAATCTTTTTACGTCGTTTGCGGGCCTTGAACCCTCTTTTTACTCGCATCCTTGTTCTCCTTCGTCAGACGGCCGATCCGCGTTCGGATGGCTGCCGGCCGTCCGCACCGCTGCGATTACCCGTTGGGCAAGAGCAGTTTGATTTCCTTGGTGTTGCTTTTGTCGATAATCTGGGGCTGTCGCAAGGCGCGTTTGCGTTTGCGCGATTTTTTGGTCAGGATATGGCTGGCATGCGACTTGGAAAACACAAATTTCCCCGAGCCCGTTTTCTTGAACCGTTTGGCGGCGGCTCGATTGGTCTTGATTTTAGGCATCTTCGTTTCTCCTCATATTTGCGTCGAGCTTGCGGGCTCGCGTTCTAGCCATTTGAAGGCAAGGTTTTCCAGAAGCGGTCATCCAAAAAGCAGTGGCGCGGCCGTCTATCCAGGCCCACGCCAGCGTACTGGAAATAATTTTCTCCGGCAAGCGGAATCATCCGTTTCCGGATGACGATCCTACCCGCTTCGGTTTGCCTCACGCGTTGGCGGCTATTTCGGTGAAAGCACCATCATCATGGTCCGGCCTTCGAATTTGGGGTACTGCTCGACAACGGCGATGTCTTCGAATTCAGCGGCAATGCGCTGCAGCAGTTCCCGTCCGCGGTCGGACAGTGTGATCTCGCGGCCACGAAAAAGGACGGTCACCTTGACTTTGTCCTTTTTGCCAAGAAACTTGCGAATGTGGCCCATTTTAACCTGCAAATCGTGGTCGCCGGTCTTGGGGCGAACCTTGATCTCTTTGACCTGAAAAGTGGTCTGCTTTTTCTTGGCTTCCTGTTTTTTCTTGGTTTGTTCGTACTTAAAACGCCCGTAATCCATGATTTTGCAAACCGGCGGGTTTGCATTGGGCGATACCTCCACCAGGTCTAGGCCTAGATCGGCAGCTGCGGCCAAGGCTTCGTCGATCGATATGACGCCGATCTGTTCACCATTCGGATCGATCACCCTGACCTCGCGGGCCCGAATCTTGCGGTTGATATTGGTCATGTCCGATCGGTTTGGCCGAAATGGTCTTCTTGGATGAGCTATTCTTTCACCTCCCAACGAAACAGGGGTTTGTATTTAAACTGCCGAGCATCAGGGGCCAGCGGCCGCCCGATCCTCCATTTGACCACGGGGGAATCTCCGGTGGGTCCAACGAAACGCTCTCCAATCGCAAAGATCGGAGGAAGGGATATATAGCACAAGCTTAAGAAATGCAACTAAAAAATGCAAGTGAAAAAGATGTCGGGCGCATGCCGCGTGTTGTGGCCGACCGCCCGATGCCGTTTACGGAGCGGTGGCTTCCTGGGCCAAGGTATAGGCGGCCAGGTCGCTGTCCCGCCAGTAATCATTGCGGCGGTCGGCAAAGAACTGCTGAAACAATTGAAGGCTTGCCCGGCGCAATACACCGGCGACGATCCGCGGCCGCCGCTGGGGATAGAGCGGTGGCAGTCCATCGGGGTCGAGACCGGTGCCACCCCCCATCATGTCTTCGTAGGCGTAGACCACCGTGCCGATGCCGGCCAGCATGAGCGCGGCCATACACATCAGGCAGGGCTCCATGGTGCAATACAGGCTGATATTACGCGGCGTCACCGCGAGTTCCTGGTCGGCCAGGCGTCGCAGGGCAACCATTTCGGCATGGTCCAACTCGTTGCGTCGCCCCGTCCGGCTGGCCCGGCGGGCCCCGCTGGCCAGAACCCGGCCGTCATGAACGAGAATACAGCCCACCGGGAACTCCCCGGCCGCCAGCGCCTTTTCGGCCTCTCTCAGGGCCATGCGCATGAAATGCTCGTGGTTCATAGGGCTCTATCTTCCCGGGGGCGTTCGTCTGTTTTCAGGCTTCATATTCGCAAACGGTATCGTCGCAGGGGCAGCGTCCGTCGACTTCATAGGCCCACAATATACGGGCCGCCATCTCGGCCTGCCAGGAGGCCACACCAATCGGGGCGCGCTGTTGGACCTCCTCGACCAGGGGTTGATAATCCCAGATGGCATCCAGGCCCTGGTTTTCCGGCGTGCGCCGCAGGTTGTCCAGCCAATGGGCGTCTTCGCCGTTGGTGACAATGCTGAAAGGTACCACGTATGGGGCCAGTGTTCGTGCCGCGGCATAGGCGATCTGGTGTCTTGTGACCAGCGATCCCGGGCCGTATTTGATGAGCAGCACGATTCGGCCTTCGTAGCGGACCACGAAGTCCAGCCGAATGCGCGCCGAGCGGGCATCGACGTTGAGATCGATCGGCACGCGCGGCTGAATTGCCTGTCGCGGGTAGCCCTTGGTTTCGATGAGCAGCCGGGCAATGCGCTGTCGATAACGCTCGTCGTGGGTGTCCGGAAGCATCCGGCCGGTAATGCAATCCGTCAGCTGCCCCATTATGAGGTGATGACCTTCCATCTCGGCCCCTGCATATTGTTGCGGCCCGCTTTAGTGCTTTACAAGCCCTGTCCGGGGCGGATATTATCCCCACCGTTGGCGCAGCTCTGACTGCGCTCTTCGTCAACAAAATAGCGTCTGTCACCATCGGTGTAAACCATGAATCTGAGACTCGTACCGCGGGAAACGAACAGGGACGATCGCGAAGCGGCTCCGGAAACCATCCGTGAGCAGTTTGAAATACGGGAGAAGCGCTTCATGTCGCCCTTCGGCTGCCTGAGTTCCACCAGCCGCGGGCGTGAAAGAGAAGAGGCGGCCTGCCCGGTCCGCACGGCCTTTCAGCGCGACCGCGACCGGATTGTCTATTCGAATGCTTTCCGCCGCTTGAAATACAAAACCCAGGTTTTTCTCAACCCTCTGGGCGATGTCTACCGCACGCGGCTGACCCATACCCTGGAAGTGGCGCAGATCGCTCGCAATATTGCGCGGGCCATGTTCCTGAACGAAGATCTGGCCGAAGCCATCGCCCTGGGGCATGACCTGGGGCACACCCCCTTCGGGCATGGCGGCGAAACCGCCCTCAAGGAGATTTACTCACCGGATTTTCGACACAACGAGCAAAGTTTGCGCGTGGTCGATTTCCTGGAGGACAATGGGCGCGGCCTTAACCTGACTTTTGAGGTGAGGGACGGTATTCTAAAGCATTCCAAAGGGTTCGGCAGGGTTCTCCCTGAAGATCCGGAGGAATTGCCGGTGACGCTGGAAGGCTGCATCGTCCGGTTTGCCGACATCATGGCCTACCTCAATCACGACCTTGACGATGCGGTGCGCAGCGGCGTCGTGAAGGCGGACGATCTGCCCACGGCCTGTCTGGCCGTGCTGGGGCGCGATCATTCCGAACGGGCCACGACGATGATCAGGGATTTGATCGCCAACAGCCAGGCCATGACGGGTGACCCCGTGATCCGCATGAGCGGCAGGGTTTACGACGCCATGCTGGTGCTGCGGCGGTTTCTTTATGAGAACGTCTATCGTTCCGCCCGGGTTCACAACGAGTTCGTCAAGGCCAAGAAGATCCTTTCGGATCTCTACAGCCACTTGTTCGAGGACGAGCAGGCGCTCCAGATGGAACTGGCGGCCATGGACATGGTGGGGTGCAATTTCCACCACCAACCCAGAGAGCGCCTGGTCTGCGACCTGCTGGCGAGTATGACCGACCGCTATGCCATGGCCGTCTACCGACGCATTTTCTTTCCGGCGCCGGTGGTTTAGATCGGAAAAAGCCATGGATTTAAGTGCTGCCTGTCAGGTGTGGTCCTGTCACAACCCGGATAGTTTCGATCGCATTGCCGCCGTCTATGAACAAATGGATGCGGCCTATGCCGCGACGGCCGGACAGTATGGGTTCGTGTGCAACGGATGTGAAGACAACTGCTGCCTGACCCGCTTCAGACACCATACCCTCGCTGAATATGCCTATCTGCAGAAGGGTTTCGAAGGCCTGGAGACCGCCCTGCGCAACCGGACTATCGTCCGGGCACACGCCTACCGCGAAGCCCTGCGCGAAGCTGAATACACAAGTGCGTCGTTTCGTCACTGGTGCCCCCTGAACCAGGCGGGGCGCTGCATTCTCTATGCTTTTCGCCCCATGATCTGCCGCCTGCACGGCCTGCCACACATCTTGCGCCATCCGGTCCGAGGCTTGATCCAGGGGCCGGGCTGCCACATTTTTGAAGCGCAATGCCCTTTGTCGGCCTCCCGTCCGCTCGACCGTTCCGGTATCTACAAATCCCTGGCCGGCCTCGAACGAACGGCCCGACAGGCAAGCGGGTTCAGGCTGCCGGTCAACATGACCATTGCCGATATGATCCTTGATTTCGGGGACGAATCCGAAATCGATCGGCGGGCCGATAATTGCAGATAAATCGCCTTTCTTCCGCAGGTGCGATCGGATCCCATGAAAACCGTCAGGAACGAAGACGTATCCGGCCTAAAAGGCCGGCGCATAAACACAGATGAGTCGTTTCAGTTTAGATGCTATCCGGGTATCGGCTGTTTCAACCGCTGCTGCCGCAACCTGAACCTCTTTCTCTATCCCTACGATATCGTACGCCTCAGGTTGGCCCTGGGTTTGACGGCCGAGGCTTTTCTGGATCGCTATACCGATATCGTACTGCGCGAAGGGAGCCATTTCCCGGAAGTGCTGCTGCGCATGGCCGAAAACGATGACCAGACATGTTCCTTTCTGGATGAAGAGGGGTGCTCCGTTTACCAGGACCGTCCGGATACCTGCCGCACATATCCGGTCGAACATGGCCTCATGTTCGGACCGGACGGCGGCGAACCTGAAACCGTCAGCTTTTTCCGGCCGCCGGATTTCTGCCTCGGGCCGTATGAGGACGAGGACTGGACCCTCGATGGTTGGGCCGACGATCAGGAGGCCCGGGTTTACAACCGCATGAGCCGTCGCTGGGCGGCCATCAAGGCGCTTTTTCATCAGGACCCCTGGCAGGGGCAGGGACCTTATGGCCCCAAGGCCAAAATGGCCTTTATGGCCACCTATAATATGGATGCGTTCCGAAGTTTTGTTTTCGAGAGTTCATTCCTGAAACGCTATCGGGTCAAAAAAGAACGGGTCCGTAAAATGCGGAAAGATGATCTGGCTTTGCTGGGATTCGGCTTCGAATGGGTCAAATTGGCGGTTTGGAACATCCCCTCCAAATGGATTCGACCGCGGTAGGCGCCGGGTCGCGGCTCGGGCTCCCGATTCGGCGGCCGCGGCTGTTTAAGATCGCGATGAAGGCCTAAAGCACCCCCGGCGGCATCGGCGCCACCGGCTCCCCTCCCAGGACATACCCGCCGTCCAGGCGCAGGACGCCTCCGGTCATATAGGGGGCGTCGTTCAGGAGGAACCAGACCGCCCGGGTCACGTCCTCCAGACGCCCGATGCGGCCCACAAGGGTGTGGGCGATCAACGCCTGGCGTTGATCGGGGGCCAGCAACCCCCAGCCGCGCGTTTCCGGACCGTGCCGGGTCTCCATCAAGCCCAGCATGATCTCGTTGACCCGGACCTCGGGGGCGGCCGTACGCGCCCAGATCTCGGTCAGGGTGCGGATGCCCCGCTGGGCGGCCGCATAGCCGTCGTTGAAGACCAGGCTGGCCGGCCCGCTGCGACCCACCACCCCGGCGATGGACGAGAAGTTGATCACGCTGCTGCCGCCGCTGGCCCTGAGATAAGGCAGGGCCGCCTCGAAGATCCACTGTTTGGCGCGCAGGGTGGTGTTGAATTCGAGATCCCACTGCGCCGGTTGGTAGGGACCGTGCACGATGGGCCAGCCGCCGCGCTCGATATTGTTGATCAGGATGTCGAGACGCCCGAACTGCCGGACGGTGTCCTCGACCAGCTTGAGGGCGGCCTCGCAATCGGTGAGATCGTTACGGAAGACGGCGTGTGGTGTGCCGACGGCCTTGAAATCAGCCTGCATCTGCGGCAGGGATTCTTCCCAGTCGAAATAGTTGAGACTGGTGCGGATGCCACGCCGGGCCAGATCGAGGCCAATGGCTTTGCCGATGCCTTTGATGGCCCCCAGGACTAGCGCCACTCGTTTTTCCTGCGTCATGGATCATCCTCCGCCGGATGGCCGTCTGCAGCAGGGGATCACGCCTGGCCGAACAGCATCAATTGCAGCCATCGATGGCCAAAAGCCAGCAGCTTGCTTTCGTCTTTAAACAAGGCCTCCCGCTCACTTTCGTCCAGGTCGAGTCCTTCCGGGAATCCATTTTGATCCAGGTGGTCCCTGAAGGCGTCCAGGTCATAGAGCGCCAGGCGGAACAGGTGCTGCTCGCGCAGGTCAAGCGGGCTGCGCTTGTGCTGGTTCTTGAGGCTGATGATCGTCATCAGCATGTCGTTGAAACGATTGTATTGCTCGATTTCCTGGTCCTCAATCCACTCGCGAACGGTCTGGACGCGCTTTTGGCCGAAACCCTGGCAGTGCGGCTCCTGCATCAGGGCGTAATTTTCCACCAGTTGGCCGGTGTCGCGCGACTGGCTCACGGCGCGGGCCAGGGGATAAGTGCGGCAGGACGCGGGGCGGTCCGCGTACACCTGGCAGCCCTCGTCCGATACGAAGGGGCAGCGCAGGTCCTCCTGGGGCAGGGCCTTGAGGCTGACGATGGGCAGGCCGGTCTGGGGGCCGATGTGCTCGACGGTAAATTGGTTGAGAAAATCCCCCGAGGTCATGTTCAGTCGGTTTTTGAGCCGGTAGATATCATAGGGGGTCAGATACTGGTTGATATCCCGGCAGCACTGGTTGAAGCAGGGGACCTCCGGCGAGCAGGCAAACCGGAATTCGTCATCGAGCTCAAGGGGGATAAAATCGGTGTCCATGGTTTCGCTCCTGAACCGCTGTGAAGCGGTCGACGTTGTGGCCGGCGAGGGCGGTCGTGCCGGGTCGGCAGGAGGATCTCGCCGGAATTGGACGCGTCATACCACATGTGGTGGTAAATTGGTATCGTCTTTCAAGATCTTGTTTTCCCGGTGTTGATCTTCGCGAACCCGCCAACATCTAAGGATTCCCCTGATCGAAAATTCTTGACAACCCCCTAGGTGAATGGTATTAAATCTAACTCATTCGAACTATATCCTCCTGAAATATTTCGAAATTTTTTATATATGGACGTCATGGGCCAATTCGCCACAACCAACACCCGTCAAGACCACAGCGGGGCAAACCCCCCGTTCGATATAAAGGAATAGAACCACCGGAGAGAATAGCTTTCCACATTATGAAGAGGAAGGGAGGTGTAAACGAAAACGGTTGTACCCAGACGACCAGCGGTAATGCCGTTGGTTTAACCACACGACTTAACTTTAGGAGGATTTTTACATGCCAAGCTATGTGATCAATGAGAAATGTGACGGCTGCAAGGGTGGCGACAAGACGGCCTGCATGTACATTTGCCCCAACGACCTGATGGTTCTGGATCCGAACGCGATGAAAGCGTACAATCAGGAACCGGATCAGTGCTGGGAATGCTTTTCCTGCGTAAAAATCTGCCCGACCCAGGCCATCGAAGTGCGCGGCTATGCCGATTTCGTGCCGCTGGGAAGCAGCATCATGCCCATGATGGGTACCGAAGACGTCATGTGGACCTGCAAGTTCCGCAACGGCGTTGTCAAACGCTTCAAGTTCCCCATCCGGACCACCCCTGAAGGTGGTGCCAATGCCTATGCCGATCTCAAGGGCAAAGACCTCGAAAGCGGTCTGCTGAGCACCCAAGAAGCCGACGGCTACGTCATCCCGACGCCCAAAGTCTAAGCATTGAGATTGGTATCCCCTGTCAAAAAAATCTGAATTTATATATTTAAGGAGGAAGCAATATGGCATTACCGAATGTACCCACTGGCGAACTTAAAGCCGTACGGGATCCGGAAGTCGAGGAGCGTGAAGTTGATATCCTGATCGTGGGCGGTGGTATGGCGGCCTGCGGA
>JASJBQ010000149.1 GCA_030066455.1 Desulfobacterales bacterium | reverse complement strand
GCCCGGCGCACGGGGCGGGTGCTGGTGGTGGACGAGGATTATCAGCGGTTCGGCCTTTCCGGGGAGATTGCCGCGATTCTGATGGCGGCCGACATCAAGACCCGTTTCGGGCGCGTTTGCACCAAGGACACCCTTCCCTTCGATCGCCGCCGCGAGGCGGCCGCCCTGCCGAATGTGCCCCGGATCACGGCCCGGGCGCGGGCACTGATGGAGTCATCGCGCTATGGATCTTGAATGTTTCGAGCGTATGGACCGCGCTCAGCTGCGGGCGTACATCACCTTTCTGCTCTGGCATTACCGGGTGGTGGACGCCTTCTGGTTCATCGAAGTGACGGCGAAGTTCGGGCAGGACACGGCCGAGAGCATCAACGCCGACGTCTGGGGGCGCGTTTCGGGCATGGCGGCCAGGGACCTGGTGAAACGCTTCGACATCACGGCCAAGGGGCTTGAGGGGTTCGTTCAGGCCCTGCGGCTTTTTCCGTGGAGCATCCTGGTGGGGTATCAGATCGAGGCGACCGGTGATGCCGTCACGCTGCGGGTGCCTTCCTGCCCGACCCAGGTGGCCCGCCTCAAGCGCGGCCTGGGGGAGTACAACTGTAAAGAGATGCACCGTCGTGAATTCGAGGGTTTCGCTGCCGTCATCGATCCCGCCATCCGGGTGGAGTGCCTCTTCGCACCGCCCGATCCCCACCCTGAAGACCAGTTCTGCCAGTGGCGCTTTACGTTGCCATCCGGCCCCAAGGGCGGAACGCGCCACGAAGCCTAAAACGCTGCCGGGTCAAGCCGATCAGAACCATCGCGGGTTTTCAGGCGGGCCGAAAAAAAATCCATTCGGAGCCGGTTCGCCGTCATCCCGGAGGGCCACCAGGATCATCAGGGCGGTGCCGCCGCGGCGGCATACGATGCCCGGCCCGGCCTAAATTTTCATCGTGCGGTCGAAAGCCGGGCTGGTCTTGTCGGCCCCGTTCATCTCAATGAGCAGGATATGTTTGCCGATCTCTACCTGCAGACCGCCGCGCAGGGTGATCTGCTTGATCCTGCGGCCGTTGACGATGGTACCGTTGGTGCTGTCGAGATCTTCCATGATATACGCGCCCTTGGATTTATAGATGCGGGCGTGCCGGTCGGAGACGGCCAGGTTGTCGATGCTGATGTCGTTCTTCTTGTTGCGGCCGATGGTGATCTCGGGCTTGTCGATTTTGTAGGTGTCGAGAATGGTGTTTTTGAGTTCGACCGTTATTTCCAGCATGATGGATTCCCTCCGGGTTTGGTTCGATTGCCGGCCGCATGTGGGCCGGCGGCAGTGGCGTTCGATCCTTCGATTCGATGTTATTGGGGCGCATCGCCCCGACACGCGCGAATGGCCTCCAGGGCCTGGTCGGCCGATTTGTAGCGTCGCGATACGCCCTTGTTGAGGAGTTTGCCCACAATCTCGACGCAGCTGGGCGGCAGATCCGGCACCACCTCGACCAGGGGTTTGAAGGGTGATTTGGAGATGGCGTACATCAGGGCCGCAATGGTCTCTCCCTCGAACGGCTTCTGGCCGGTGAGCATCTCGTAGAAGACGATGCCCAGGGAGAAGAGATCGGAGCGGCCGTCCACCTTCTTGCCGACCACCTGCTCGGGTGACATGTAGGACGGGGTGCCCATGACGATGCCGGTTTTCGTTTTGGTCTTGTCCATCACGCGGGCAATGCCGAAATCCGTGACCCGGATCGAACCGTTTTGCAGCCGCATGATGTTGGCCGGCTTGATGTCGCGGTGCACGACGCCCTGCTGGTGGGCATAGGCCAGCGCCCCGGCCACTGCGGCCATGATGTCGATGACCTCGTCCACCGGCAGGAGTTGGCCCGGTCGGCAGAAAGGCGTCAGCTCCGTTCCTTCCAGCAGCTCCATGGCCATGTAGGCGATGTCGTGCTCCTCGCCGATATCGTATACCGTGACGATGTTGGGGTGGGAAAGCTTGCCGGCGGCCTCGGCCTCACGAAAAAAACGTGCCTTGACCTCGGCGAGCTCTTCGGCCGGCACGCTGCCGTATTGCAGGGTCTTGATGGCCACCTGGCGGTTGATCTTGGGATCCCGACCCAGGTACACGGTCCCCATGGCGCCCTGCCCAAGTTCCTTCATGATCTCGTAGCGCCCGAAGGTGGGCAGGGTGTCGGTGTTCGTCAGGCGCAGGGTCGCTCCGGCCCCGTTGGATCCTTCGGGCAGCAAGGCGGCCTTCTCGTATTCGCGCAGCTTTTTGATACGTTTTTTGACGTCTTTGAAGCGGCCCGCCTTGAGGATGTGCTCGTAAACCGCAAGCGCCTTGTCCCCCATGCGTTTGCGTTCGAAATCAAGCGCCAGATTGTAGAGAAGGTCTCGCACGGTTTTGTCTGCCACCGGGCATTTGAGGAATTTGTCCAGGGCCATGTCCAGCATCCCCTGGGTCTGGAAGGAGAGCCCCAGCGAGCGGTTCAACTCGAGATTTTCGCTTTGCAGACGTCGGGCGATCTGCCGGGCGGCCGTCAGGCTGAACCCCACCAGGCACAGGATAAGGGGCGGAAGAAACCAGAGCCAATAGCCGAAATGCACCAGGCCCACACCGGCCGCACCCCACCAGGTGAACAGAAAGACGAGCAGAATCAGTCCGCCAATCCTCAGCCGGACCCGGGGAATAACAATCAGCAGAAAAAAGAGGAAGTAGAGCAGGGCGGCGCCCTCCACCATCAAGGCCCACGAAGGCCGCTGCAGGAAGCGCCCGCTCAGGAGCGTGGCCAATCCGGCGGCGCTGATTTCGGGGACGGTAGCCGTCCGACCGCCGGGGATGGGGTAAACCCGCGTGCTGGTTCCTTCGGTCACCCCGATAACGGCGACCTTGTCTTTGACCAGCGCCAGGTCGGCCGCTTCATCCAGGAGGGCGGCGAAGGCAAGCTTCGGAACCGGCTGCCCGTCGCGGGAATAGTCGATCAACAGGGCGCGGTCGGTGCCCGCGGGAACGACGGTGTCACCGATATTTATAGCGCTGGTCGACCCATCGCCGTCCTCCAGGGACAGTTTTCGGATGCTTGAACCCTGTGTCTTGAGAGCCAACTGCAGCGCCAGGGACGCCAGATCGCGATTACGATAGGTCGTCAGCAGGGGCAGGCGACGGACGGTGCCGTCCCGATCCGGGCGGATGTCGATAAAACCCAGGGCGCCGGCTTTCCCGGCCAGATCGCGAAATGTCTCCTGAAAATCGATCGGCGCCCGCCGGGGCGCGCGCAGCGGGGCGGCGGCCCGGTGCAGCGCGGACAACGGATCCGGCGTCCCGGCCTTCGCGCCCTCCACACGTCGGGAGTTGACGGTCAACAGGCCGGACAGCGGCGGCGGTTCCCCGCTGTCCGGCGGCCCCCAAATGATGCGATAGGGCAGGACAGCATTTTTGGCCCCGCGAACCGCATTGATGAGCTGGCGGTCCTGGTCCAGGCGGTGACGGGTGGTCTGGAGTTTCGATCGGATCCGTGCGGCCAGCTGCTTCTGTGATTTGGTGCGTACCGGGCCCAGATCGGATCGCAGCGCGTCGATTTCCTCCAGGGCCGGGTTGAGCGCGCGATCGGGGTACAGCAGGGTTAGGCCGACGCCCGCCGCACCGCTTCGGGAGAGACGCTCGATGCCGCGGGCGATCACGCTTCGCGGCCAGGGCCATGGACCGATCTGACGGATGCTGGCCTCGTCGACGGCCACCAGGACGACCTTATCGTTCGGCGGGGGGGAGCGCAGCGCCGATAGGCGGTCGAAGGTCAGAGCCTCCAGTGTGTACAGCGGCCGCAGTTCCAAATAGCTGCCGAGCAGCAGCAGTAGGGCGATCAGGGTGATGACGATGCTGGTAGAAAAGAGGTAGCGTTTCATTTCTCGTTGGCTTGGCGGCCCCAACGAAAAACCGAATCGACCGGCTGTCCGATGCGATTCGGTGTTCTGCGATCATCGGCAGCCCGGCTGTCTTTTTAAGACCCGTGGCTTTCCGTCCCTGCCTCGCGACAGGTTTGGCCTTTCAAGTATCGCTGTCTAGCAGCTTATTTAAATTGCATAGGGCAAAAACACCATGATGTCAAAAGAAAACTGGCGGCTCTCCCGCCCGGCCTTGCCGGTTTCGGGAGGTCTATGCTATGGTGGCCATTCACTTCGTAAAGGATTTCAACCCGCCGACAGATCCGATTACCGATGACCATGACGCTCGACATGACCGAATATGCTCAGACCGGAAAGCTTCGCATCGCCTATCAGCGATTCGGCCGCCCGGAACACCCGGCCCTTCTGCTGGTCATGGGGCTGGGGACTCAGATGGTGGCCTGGGACGACGCTTTCTGCGACCAGCTGGCCCGGCGCGGGCTGTGCGTGATCCGCTTCGACAACCGCGATATCGGTCTCAGCGGCCACTGGGACCAGGGCGGCCGGCCGGATCTGGATGCCCTTATGCAGGCGCAGTTTAGTGGCCAGGCCGTAGACGCCCCCTACAACCTGATCGACATGGCCGGTGATACGGTCGGCCTGATGGACGCGCTCGGAATCGAACGGGCGCATCTGGCGGGCATCTCCATGGGGGCCATGATCGGCCAGGAGCTTGCGGTCCAATGGCCCGAACGGCTTCTGACCTTGACCTCGATCATGTCCACCACGGGCGCTCCCGATCTTCCGCCCCCGACGCCCGAGGCACTGGCGGTCCTGATCAATCCGTTTCCCTCGGACCGGGAGGGCTATATCGAGGCGTTCATGGCGGCCTACCGGGTGCTGAGCGGGCCGATCCATCCGGTCGACGACGCCATGACCCACCGGTGGGCGGCGGCCCATTACGACCGCGGCCTGAACCCGGACGGCATTGTCCGGCAGACGGCCGCCATCATGGCTTCGGGCGACCGCACGCTACGGCTGCAGAAGGTCAACCGGCCCGTTCTGGTGCTGCACGGCGACAAGGACCCGCTTCTTCCCGTCGCGCACGGCCATGCCACCGCCGATGCCATCCCGGGCGCCGGGCTCGAAATTATCGAGGGGATGGGGCACGCTATCCCGGCATCGCTGTGGGATATTGTCATCGACCGTATCAGCCGACACGTCGGACGGTAACCGGTTGTCTGCTGAAGGAGTTTCAATGGACTGCATCAAGGAAAAAAACCTCGCCCGCTGCAACTGTACCTACGAACCCTGCAGTCGTAAAGGCAACTGCTGCGAATGCCTGACCTACCACACGCGCAATAGACAGCTGCCGGCCTGTGTCTTTCCGGCCGATGCCGAAAAAACCTACGACCGCTCTTTCGAACATTTTGCGCGCCTGGTCCAGGAGGGCCGCGTCTGACAACGTCATTCCGATGATGGATCCGGCCTGATGAATCCGTCTGCCGCCGGCTTACCCGCTGGCATCGATCCACCGCTGGAAACGCTGACCGCACTGGCGGTCGACTGCCAGACCACCGGCGCGCGCGCCGGGCGTGACCATGTCGTTGAAATCGGCTGGGCGCGGATAGATCCGGTCGCGGGCCTGGCGCCGCAGGATCCTTGCGCCCACCTGCTTGCCCTGCCGGAAGGGGCCCGGCTGACACCAGTGGTCGCTAAGTTGACCGGCGTTCAGGCATCTGATCTTGAAACCGCCCTCGAGCCTGAGGCCGCATGGCAGCGGCTGCTGGCGGCGGCGGGCGACCTGCCCGTCCCGGCCAGGGGGGCCGGCGGCATCCTCCTGATTCACTACGCCCGGTTTGAAGTCCCGTTCCTCGAGGCACTGCACGCCCGCTGCGGATACGATGGCAACTTGCCGTTCGAGATTGTCTGCACCCACGCGATTGCCCGCCGTCTGCTGCCCCACCTGCCCCGCTGCGGGCTGCGCGCCCTCGCCGGCTACTTCGGCGTCACGCTCGGTGAACGCAAACGGGCTGCCGATCACGCCGCGGCCACGCGGGGAATCTGGGCGCATCTGGTACCGCTTCTAATGTCGAAAGGCATCCGCAGGTGGTCGCAGCTGGCGGCCTGGCTGCGCCGTCCGCCGGCGGCCGATCGGGCGGCACGAATCTATCCCATGCCGGATCCGCTGCGGCGCGGCCTACCGGATGCTCCCGGAGTCTACCGGATGCGCCGAGGCAACGGGGATCTGCTTTACGTAGGCAAGACGCGATCTCTCCGGCGCCGGATCAACAGCTATTTCCAGTCCCGACGCCGGCATCCGGAGCATATTCTCGAAATGCTGACCCAGGCCCGCAGCCTCGATTACACGCCCACCCCCACGGCGCTGGAGGCCGCCCTCCTGGAAGCCGACCTCATCAAGGAGGCGGCACCGCCCTACAATATCGCACTCAAACCGAGGGAAGCCGCCCCGGCGTACTTTACCCAGGATTTTCAAACCGCCGGTATTCCGGGGGACCCGAAGTGCCCGGTGGGTCCTCTGCCCGCCGAGCGTTCGCTTGCGGCCTTCCGGTTTGTCGTTTCCTGGTGCGGCCGGCCCGAACCGGCCCTCCCCCAGGGGGAGGAGGCGTTGGCCGCAGCCTTTGACATGCCCGCCACCTATTTGCCACCGGGCGGCATTCTGGAGGAAGGTTTGGACCGCTACCGGGAGTTCTGCGCCTTCCCGGGCGATCTGACCCGTACGGGAAGACTTCTGCTCAAACGGGGGCTGTTATTGTGGCGGCAGCACCAGGGGGCCTGCTCGGAAAGGGACGCTCAAATGGATGTCGGTGGGGAAGACGACGTCCCAAATGATTGGGACGTTGCGGCCGTGGTGGCCATGCTCGACGGTATCGTGCGCCGGGGAAGCCAGCTGGTCCGTCGCGGACGCTGGCTGCAGATCCTCGCCAATGCCAGCCTCTGCTGGCATACCGCCGGCCAGAAACCCCTCGCGGAGCGTCGCCTGCACATCCGCGAGGGCCGTATCTACCCCGGTACCCAGGAGAAAGCCGGGGACCCTATGGCCTTTCCGTCGTCCCCGGCCACTTTGCCGGTCTTCCTCGAACGCGCGGTTTTCACAACGGCGGCCACCTACGACCGCATGCGGGTGCTCACCACCGAATTACGCCGCCTGACGGGCGAGAGACGTTTCGTTCGTATTCAACCCGCCGTCGGTGGCATTATCGGGCGCCGGGGCCTTGCGCGTCTACTGAATTTAATTTGACAATCCGGTTGCCCACCGCGTCGGCGACCTTTCTCGAACAAGTCTTCAGGGGCCTGTACGATCGATGTCGGCAGCAGCGAATATAGCGTTTAAACTGCTGGAAGACTTGACGATTCTCTCCTGAGTCCTACTTTAGATTGGCTTTGGTTGACGGCAGGACGGCAGCTTAAAACACCTCATCGACGTCTCACCCGCAATTGCATTTCCAAGCACAAATTTGGTGTCGTCTGTTCGGCGAATCGCGCTGCGGGCCACTGAACCGATCACAATTAACGGGAGGGATTTCATGAACTGGGAAGCTCTGATCAACAAGGGTGGGGAACTGCTCGCTTTCTACGGTGTACGCATTCTGACGGCCCTGGTCATTCTGATTATCGGGCGCTGGATTGCGCGCTTTTTCGGTCGGCTGGTCCAGCGCCTGATGGAAAAGCGTGATGTCGACCCGACCTTGACGGGTTTTGTCGGCAGCCTGACCTATTATGCGCTGTTCACCTTTGTTGTCCTGGCCGCCCTCAGCCAGCTGGGCATCCAGACCACATCGTTTATCGCCGTCATCGGTGCTGCCGGTCTGGCTGTGGGGCTGGCGCTGCAAGGTTCGCTGGCCAATTTTGCCGCCGGATTCATGCTGATCTTCTTCCGCCCCTTTCGGGTCGGTGACTATATCGAGGGCGCCGGAGTGGCCGGCACAGTTGAAAATATCCAGATATTCACCACCCAGCTCAAAACGCCGGACAACAAAATCATTATCATCCCCAATGCCAAGCTCACCGACGACAACATCGTCAACTGGTCGGCCACCGGCACCCGGCGCGTGGACATGGTCTTCGGTATCGGCTACGAAGACGACATCGACAAGGCCAAAGCCATTATGCAAGAAGTCCTGGCGGCTGAAGAGCGCATTTTGAAGAACCCGCCGCCGCAAATTGCCTTATCCGAACTGGCGGACAGTTCGGTTAATTTCGTCGTGCGCCCCTGGGTCAACACCGGCGACTACTGGGGCGTCTACTTCGACGTGACCGAAACCATCAAGAAGCGTTTTGATGCCGCCGGGGTCAGTATCCCCTTCCCGCAGCGTGACGTGCACCTCTACCAACAGAACGCGGCCTGACGTCAACGACCGGGGCGCTCCCCGGCATTTTCAGCGACGGACGGTTTAACCCTCAGGGACCAGCCGCCTGACCGGTCGGCGTGAGGTCCCCGCCGGTGACAATCTTTGAACTGGCGACTGCCGAAAGGATTCAACATGCGGATTGGATTTATCGGTCTGGGCATCATGGGCCGGCGGATGGCACGCAATCTGCTGGCAGACGGCCACGCGCTGCAGGTCTACAACCGCACGCGGGAAAAGGCCGATGCGCTCACGGCGGCGGGCGCCGCCTGGGCCGAGACCCCGGCCCTGGCCGTCCGCGACGTCGAGGTGCTGGTGACCATGCTCGCGACCCCTGTGGCCGTTCAGACGCTGGCCCTGGAGGATGACGGTTTCCTGGCCGCCATGCCGCGGGGCAGCCGCTGGGTGGACTGCTCCACCGTGCACCCCGGTTTCGTGCGCTGGATGGCCGGACTGGCCGGGGCCCAGGGCGTCCATTTGATCGACGCCCCCGTGGCCGGGACCAAAGGGCCGGCCGCGGCCGGCGAACTGGTATTCCTGGCCGGGGGCCGCAAGGATGACATCGATTTCTGCCGCCCCCTCTTCGACAGCATGGGCAAGAAAGTTTTACAGCTGGGGGGCGTTGGCCAGGGGGCGGCCATGAAGATGGTTTTCAACCTCATGCTGGGCAGCGCCATGGCCGCCTACGCGGAAGCGCTGGTGTTGGGCGACGCGCTGGGGCTCCCCCGCGAGAAGCTGGCCGACGTGTTGCTGGAGGCTCCGGTGAGCGCCCCGTTTCTCAAGGCCAAACAGGCGCTGATCGATCAGGACGACTTCGGGGCCCATTTCCCCCTGCGCTGGATGCGCAAGGATCTCCATCTGGCGGCCCAGAGCGCTTACGAGCAGGGCGCCGCCCTGCCCACCCTCAATGCCATCAAGGAAGTCTACGCCCTGGCGGAGAAGGCGGGTTGGGGCAAGCAGGACTTCGCTGCCGTTTGGAAGTTCCTGGCCGGTTAGCACCGGTGGGTCAGTCGTTCCGGTTCAACCGCTCTTCCAAGTCCTGCACCTTGGCTTTGGCGGCTTCGGCGGCGTCTTCGGCCTGGTCGATAGAATCCCGGGCCTGGATTTCTGTCTTACCGTCGCTGGAGCGAACTCCCAGGTTCTGCATCGTCAGGATGCCGGCAATCAACATGACCACCAAGAGTCCCACGATCATAATGGTTCGCATGTCGACTTCCCTTCCCATGGCGTTGACTACGGAAGGGGCCCCCCTTACGGGCAGCCTTTTTCCCTAAGGATGAACGACCGGCCGCTTCGCGCCGGCGTGCGACCTGTCCGACCGAAGCTGAAACCAGGCCCTGCTATAGCCCGGTCAGCTTTCGAGGATGCGGTCCAGGCGTTCCAGATCGTTGAGCAGGCGCCAGGATCCGCCACCGTCTTCGACCCGTTTTTTCCAGTCTTCCACCCGCTTGAAGTACTGCCGGGGGTCAACATTGTCGCTGCGCAGCTTGGTGACGTTTAATGCGATCGCCTGGCAGCCATCCATTTCCAGGGGGAAGTCGCGCACATGCCCCCTGGCCAGATCCTCCTCCAGATCCGAGAAAATGAGGATGTACCGATAGCCGGCTCCGGTTTCGTTCAGGTATTGAACGGCCTGGACCACGCCGCCGGTGATGTCGGTATGGGCGCTGCTCCCGGATTGGGCGATAAAGCGGTCGATTTGGGCCTTGAACAGTCGCTTTTGCTCGGTGGCCACCGAGGGACGCCGGTCGAACGTCACCTTGGCCACGATATCTTTTTCGCTGAAGCTGCCGCTGTCGATGCGGGCCACGGCCATGGAGTCGCCCGGCTCGAAGGTGCCCAGCAGGTAGTTGATGATCGCGCGGGCCTTGTCGATTTCAGCCTTGTAGGTGCCGGAGGTGTCGAGCAGCAAAAACACGCTGCGCGCCCGGCTGGTGCTGTCGGCGCAGCCACCGCCCAGCACAAGGATGCCGATCAGGACGATCATGAGCAATCGTTTCATGAGGTTTCCTCCGCCAGTTCGCCGGTATCGGCGGCTTTGGTTGCCTCCGGCCGGCGGCGTTTTTCGAGGATGAGACGCTCGATCCAGAGAGAGGGGAAAATGGCCAGATCGTAGAGATTGACACCGAACTCGCCACCGTAGCGGACCACGTTGCCCACCAGGCGGAAGGCGAACGCCAGCCCATTGAGCAGGGCCGCCAACACGCTGCCCAGAACGGTGCGGGCCGCGTGCACGAAAGATTCGAGGGGGATGGCCACGAAGGCCAGGGCAAAGGGCAGGATAAAGCCCATGACCATCTGGCCCACGGTGGGAATCCAGTTGTTGGCGGCCGCCACGACCTCCACGTCGGCCAGCGACTGGCGCAGGGCCTGGATATCGGCGGCCAGGCGGTCGCGCATGAAGGCCAGGGAGGCCTCGACACCGGCCATGATAAAGAGAATCGTGAAGGTGATCCAGATCATGCGTCGCCGGGTGCGGTCGTCCATCTGCCCGATGATGGGAAACAGGCGGGTGATGCGCAGCGACTCCATCAGATAGAGACCCATGGCCAGTTCCACCAGGATGATGACCATGGCGGCCACGTCGGAGGTCTTGAACGCACCGATATAGCTGCCGCCGCCCACCATTTCCGACATGGGCAGGGCGATCAGGTTGAAGTTGATCACGGCCCCCCCGATGGCGATCATGAGCACGAAACCGGCAATGAAGAACTGCGTGGCGGCCGACGAGGTCAGCATCCGGTCGGCCTTTTCCGAGCGGTCCTGGATCTCCTGGTAGGCCTGCATGTGGCGATCGATGACCTGGGCGCGTTCGTTCAGGCCGGTGAATCGCTGGGAGGCCTGTTCGAGCGTTTCCGACAGCCGGCGCCAAAGCGGCATCATCTTATGCAGGATGGCGTGACGGTCGCTCGACACCCGGCGGTATTCATCCAGAACGCCTTTGTGCTGGCTGTTGATGGTTTTATGGATCTGCTCGAGAATGGCGGCCACCGATGCATCCTTGGAAGAAATCTTGCCGAGAGCGGTAACGGCATCCACCCAGGTGGGCACCGGCGGAGGCAGTTCAGCACTTTTGAGGTAGTCTTCGTCCATCCGGGCGATCTGATCGGACATATCCCTCTGCAGTATCGGGTAGCTGCTGAGGTCGCGCTTGATGACGCCATCCACCCGCTGGAATTCCCGAATGATGATCCGTTCGGTCGATTCCCGCCCGAGGTTGAAGAGCACCTCCTTGTTGCGATCGCTGACGCCTGAAGCGGCCATCCGGGTCGAGCGGGCCAGCAGTCGCATGCCGTTGTGGATGACGCGGCTGAGCGAATAGATCGAGCGGTGAGCCGGCGTACGGGCCAGGTAGAGTAAAAAGACGCTGACCGTGATCCAGAAAAACGCGGACAGAAGGGGTGCGTGGGGCCAGATATTCAACAGTTTTGCAGCGGTCATAGGAGCCTCCCCCGGTTGCATGGAACCGGCTGATAGAGAAGACAGCGTTATCGCGATCGGGCCAGCATGTCGGTCATCAGGGATCAATGCTCGGTTCAATTCTGCCGAAACGGTATAAACCAGAACAATTTGCGTGCCAGGTTTTTAGACCTGCGGTCCCTATGCAAGGCTTGGGCTCAAATCACCTGATTTGACAGCGGAAAAATCTGGCAGGCGCAGCGCCAGGATCGTGGTCTGAAAATGGAGAACGTGGATGGGATCCAAAAGGATAATGCCGTGTGCATTTTTTTATTGCTGCGCGGCGGTGGATCAGCGAATGCGCCTGCCCCTCGGCGACCAGGGAATCGGCGACGGATCGTGGCCATTTGATCGACCCCTTGAAGGCCTATTGGCCGTCCTGCCGCAGCCATTCCGGCCGCGAATCGAGCTGTCGGTATGATTCTGGGCTTGAAAAACCCACCACATCTGAGTATGAAACTGTTTTTAAACAAATACTAAGGATTGGATCTGGAGCGGGCATGAATTTACCGGGCTACAAGTTCAAGCGGAATTTATCGGTCGATACCGACGCATTGG
>JASJBQ010000148.1 GCA_030066455.1 Desulfobacterales bacterium | reverse complement strand
GCATCACCGGGCGCAAGCTACCCTAAATGCCGTATGTTTACCCTAAATTTAGTGCCCCCGGTTAAGCCCATGTGTTAGGGATAGCGACACGACACAAAATCGCGCGCGACTTCTTTTCCAGCTGAATGCGTTTCATCCGGTGTCTTCATCTCGATATCTTGGCCCGTAACCGCAACCGGGTTCTAATTAGCCCGGGTTGCAGCCGCTAAAGGCCGCAGACGCTTTAAACCAAACCCTCGGTCGGGATAGAATCATGAAAAAAACCATCATCGCCTGTTCGCTTATCGTATTGGGTATCGTGATCGCGTTTCCCATCTTCAGCATGAGCTACTACGCCATGGTGGAGACCTCCACGCCCGAGTTCTGCGCCTCCTGCCACGAGATCAAGCCGGCCGTGGTGGCCTGGCGCTCCTCCACCCACGCCAACAACGGCACCGGGGTGGTGGTTAAATGCATGGACTGCCACCTGCCGCCCCCCGAGAACACCTTCGATTTTTTCTTTGCCAAAAGCTACCACGGGATGAAGGACGTCGCCATCCATTTTCTCAAGGGTGAATACGATCAGGAGAAAGCCCGTGAACTGGCCTACACCCACTTCGAGAATAGCCAGTGCCAGAAATGTCACCAAAACCTGCTGAACATGCCCAACAAGCGGGGGGCCATGCTCGCGCATCGCTCGGTGCTTTACGCCCGCCCGGGTTACGAAAAGAAGTGTATCGACTGCCATTACGACCTGGTGCACTCGGAGCGCGGCCTGGTCATGTTTCGCCAGACCCGGCGCGTTCCCTATCAGGCCAAGGGGTTGAGACAGCTGTAACGCCTTTATTAGACGGTTTCATATAGTTTGATTTATCGTTAACCGAAAGGAGTAAGATTCATGAGGCGAGCACTGTTTTACCTAATCATCGGAATGTTGGCCGTCGCCCTGTGCGTACCCGGGGTCCTGGCCCAGCAGCCCAATTTCCCCACGGTCAAGGAGTACCGGATCGAGCGCAGCGTGCCGCCGGAGGCCCAGGCCTGTATCGAATGCCACCGGGTGACCACTCCCGGAGTGTTCGCCGACTGGGCCAAGAGCCGTCACGCCAACGCCAACATCACCTGTCTGGACTGCCACCTGATCCAGCCCGGGGACCAGGACATCGCCAAGGACCACGAAAAGTATTACAGCCGGTCCGACATGCCCTGGGGCGAGCAGAAGTACAAGATGCAAATCGCTTCGATCGTGACCCCCAAGGACTGCTCCCGCTGCCATCCGGACGAGGCCACCCAGTACAGCAAGTCCAAGCACGCCAACACGATCGAAATCATGTGGAAGATCGATCCCTGGCTGAACAAGGGTATGAACTCGGACAACGAGCGCAAGACCGGCTGCTACAGCTGCCACGGGACGGTGATCAAGATGGACGAAAACGGCAAGATCGATCCGGCCACCTGGCCCAACGCCGGGGTGGGGCGGCTCAACCTGGACGGCAGCAAGGGCGCCTGCACCTCCTGCCACACCCGCCATCGTTTCTCCGTGGCCGAGGCCCGGCGTCCGGAAGCCTGCGACCAGTGCCACCTTGGGCCGGACCACCCCCAGATCGAGATCTACGAGGAGTCCAAGCACGGCACGATCTACCACGCCTACCAAGACGAGTATAATTTCAACGCCGCCGGCGGCACCTGGACCCCGGGGGTGGACTACCGCGCGCCCACCTGCGCGGCCTGCCATATGTCCGGATCCGGCAAGGAGCCTACGAGCCACGATGTGACCCAGCGGCTGTCCTGGGAAACCCAGGCCCCGCTTACGGTGCGCCCCCAGGATTTCAAACCGTTTCCCTCCGGGACCAACTGGCAGGACGAGCGCCAGAAGATGAAAAACATCTGCAGTTCCTGCCACAGCAATGCCTGGATCGACGACTTCTATGATGGCTTCGACAAGGCCGTGGAGGAGTACAACGAGATCTACTTCAAGCCGGCCAAGGCCAAGCTCGACGAGCTGTATGAAAAGGGCCTGCTGGACAAGACCAAGTTCTTCGATGAGCGCCTCGAGGTCGAGTACTACGAGCTCTGGCATCACGAAGGCCGCCGGGCCCGCATGGGCGCCATGATGATGGCCCCGGACTATGCCTGGTGGCACGGCTTCTACGAGGTCAAGCTGCGCTACAACAACTATATGGAAGAAGCCAACCACCTGATCGAGACCGGTCAGAAAGCCTATGTGGCCGAAGATTTCCCCGCCGCCACCGGCGACACCACCCGACCGGTGCAGATCTTCGGCGAGCAAAAATAGCGCTCCGAATCTGACGTCTTAACCGGGCACACCCCAAAGCCCCCTTTCCGATACCCGGGAAGGGGGCTTTTTTTAGGCGGTTCCGAAAAAAGTCCGATATCTGCGTTACGCTTCAGCCCTCGTCATTGCGGCGTAAGGTAAATACGGCTCATTCCTCAGGATTCACAAGCCGTATCTCGAGCTTTTTACGAAACCGCCCGGCAAATGATCTTTTCATTTTTATGGTGCGGTGAAAAAAAATGCTTAGGTTTGACCTAAATCAATGCGGCCCCTTGCCAGATCGGGTAATCAGACGGTGCAGTCCAAGCATACCCGACGAAACGACCCCAACCCATAAGGAGGCACTTCATGTTTTGTTATCAATGTGAACAGACGGCCAAAGGTGAAGGTTGCACCAAGATCGGTGTCTGCGGCAAAACACCCGACACGGCGGCCCTGCAGGACCTGTTGATGTACACCCTCAAGGGACTTTCCGTGGCGGCAGTGGCCGCGCGCAATGCCGGTGTCAAGAATGCCGCGATCGACCGTTTCACCTGCAAGGCGATTTTTTCGACCCTGACCAATGTCGACTTCGACCCGGACCGCTTCGTGCCCATGATCCAGCAGGCTGCGGCCTACCGGGACGAGCTGCTCTCCAAGGCGGAAGCGGACACCAGCCATACGGCCGTGACCTTCAAACCGGCCGCCACCCGCGAAGCGCAGGTCGCCCAGGGCGAGGGCGTGGGCGTCAAATCTGATCCGGACGTCAATCCGGACATTCTTTCGCTCCAGGAACTCTTGACCTATGGCATCAAGGGGTTGGCCGCCTATGCGGACCACGCCGCCATCCTCGGCCAGGAGGACGATGCGATCTATGCCTTCATCTATGAAGCCCTGGCGGCCACACTCGACGCCGGCAACGGGGTGAACGAATACGTGGGCCTGGCCTTGAAGTGCGGCGAAGTCAACCTGCGGGCCATGGAACTGCTGGATGCCGGAAACACCGGCACCTACGGCCATCCGGTCCCCACCAAGGTGCCCCTGGGTGCCAAGCAGGGCAAAGCCATCCTGGTGTCGGGCCACGACCTGAAAGATCTGGAGGAAATCCTCAAGCAGACCGAGGGCAAGGGGATCAATGTCTACACCCATGGCGAGATGCTGCCCTGCCACGGCTATCCCGAACTCAAGAAATACGGCCATTTCTACGGCCATTACGGCACCGCCTGGCAGAACCAGGCCAAGGAGTTCGCCGCCTTCCCGGGCGCCATCCTGATGACCACCAACTGTATCCAGAAGCCGACGGAGGCCTACGAAGAGAATATCTTTACGACCGGTCTCGTGGGCTGGCCGGGAGTGCAGCACGTCCCTGGACCGGATTTTTCCCCCGTGATCGACAAGGCTTTGGCCATGCCGGGCTTTACGGCTGACAGCAACGGCAAGGAGGTCATGACCGGCTTCGGGCGCAATGCCGTGATGGGGGTGGCCGGCCAGGTGATCGACGCCGTCAAGAGCAAGGCCATCCGGCATTTTTTCCTGGTGGGCGGCTGCGACGGGGCCAAGAGCGGGCGCAACTACTACACCGAACTGGTGGAGAAGATTCCCTCCGACTGCGTGGTCCTGACCCTGGCCTGCGGCAAGTTCCGCTTTTTCGACAAGGACCTCGGCGATATCGGCGGGATTCCGCGACTGCTTGACGTCGGTCAGTGCAACGACGCCTATTCGGCCGTCCAGATCGCTGTGGCCCTGGCCGGCGCGTTCGAATGCGAGGTCAACGACCTGCCGCTGTCCATGGTGCTTTCGTGGTACGAACAGAAGGCCTGCGTCATTCTGCTCTCCCTGCTGCACCTGGGCATACGTGACATCCGCCTGGGGCCGAGCCTGCCGGCATTTATCACGCCCAATGTCCTCGATGTGCTGGTTGAGAACTTCAACATCATGCCCATCGCAACAGCGGACGAGGATCTCCAGGCCATTCTGGGATAGATCGAATCCGTGCGCCGTCCGGGTTGTGCGCCAGGCGTAACCGCGACCCGGGCGGCGCGACGCGAAAGGCAACCGGTGGCGGGAAGCCGTCCCGGATTCAGGCGGCGTAGCGTTCGTACCGATGGATCGGCCGCGAACGGGAGGTGAACCATGAAATGCCCCGGACAAGACATGCAGTTCTGGAAACCCGGCGATATCTACGAGGTGGATTGTCCCGGCTGCGGTCGCACGGTCGAATTCTTCAAGGACGACACGGCCAGACGCTGCGGACACTGTGGGCACCGGTTCGCCAATCCCAAAATGGATTTCGGCTGCGCGGCCTACTGTCCCTATGCCGAGCAGTGCATCGGCGATCTGCCCCCCGAGGTGGCCGCCCAGCAGGAGAACCTGCTCAAGGACAAAGTGGCCATCGCGGTCAAACGGCACTACGGCCGCGATTTCAAGAGCATCGGCCATGCCTCCCGGGTGGCGCGCTATGCCGAACAGATCGCCCTTGAGGAGAAGGCCGCTCTGGCGGTCGTGCTGACGGCCGCCTATTTGCTGGACGTGGACCGCAACACGGCCCCGGCGGATGACGGCCCGGTGGTGGCTCGCGGCATCCTCGAAACGGTCAAGGCCCGTCCCGAACTGGCGGAACAGGTCTGCGAACTGATCGCCAATCGCCACGACGCCGACAGCCGCAGCAGTCTGGAGGCGCATATCATTCACGATGCCGAACTGCTGGCCCGGCTCGAAGAGCAGAAACGCGATAACGGTTTGGACCCGGCCCGTGTTGCCCACACGGCCGCCGCCTGCCTGACGTCAGCCTGTCGGAAACAGGCGGCGGCGTTTGAGGTCTCGCAATAGGAGCGGGCCGGTATCCAAACTTAAACCGTCCTGGGCAGCGAATTCAGGGGGCGGTGACTCGATAAAGGAAGTTGATTATGAAGATAGTCCGCAAGATCGTTGAAATCGACGAGGAACTCTGTGACGGCTGTGGCCAGTGCGTGACCGGATGCGCCGAAGGGGCGCTCGCCATTGTAGACGGCAAGGCCCGGGTCGTTTCCGACAACCTCTGCGACGGGTTGGGCGCCTGCATCGGCGAATGCCCCACGGGTGCGCTCGAGATCATCGAGCGCGAAGCGGAGGCGTTCGACGAAGCCGCGGTGGAAAAGCATCTGGAGAACCTCGAGGCCGACGGTGAAAAGCCGGTCATGCCGTTTCCCACGGGAGGCTGCCCCTCGGCGGGCCTGAAGATGTTCGCTCCGCGCAAGGCCGGGGAGCAGGCCCCGCCGGCTGGACCGGGCGATGGCACCGTGGTCGACTCGGCCCTGACCCACTGGCCCATCAAGATACGGCTGGTCCCGCCCCATGCGCCCTTTTTGAAACAGGCCCACCTCCTGGTGCTGGCCGACTGCGGTGCGGTGGCGTTTCCCACATTGCACCGCGACTATCTCGCAGGGCGCGTGGTCCTGATCGGCTGTCCCAAGTTCGACGAGATTAAGGAGTATATCGAGCGCTTCGCCCAGATCTTTGCCCAGGCCGATATCCAGTCCGTTACGGCCGTGCGCATGGAGGTGCCCTGCTGTGCCGGATTGCTGGTGATCGTCCAGAAGGCGATGGAAAAGGCCGCCGTGGACATCCCCCTGGAGGAAGTGATCCTATCGGCCCGCGGCCAGCGCGTCGAGGCCTGACCGGTGTCGCCCATCCGGATCTCCGCAAGGGGCGTGCGCCCCCTCCTGCTGCCAACCCACTGAACCAATGCCATATGTAGCCTCAGCGGCAACCCCGGCCGGTGGGCGGCTGGCAGGGAGGCGGCCAAACCCCTTCGACATACCGCTTGAATTCCTTCCTGGGTTTCTGTTAAGGAATACCCGTCTGAAGGCATCTCTACCGTTTCCGAATCCATAGATACGATTCCCGTTTGACATCACGACCCGCGGCAGCACGCTGTATCGCTTATTGTTTCGTGATACAGGTATGTATCATATCTCGGGTGGTTCAGTTGATACAGCCAACAGCCATGCCAATTTGAGCCACAACAGCGCTTTTGCGTTAGCCCGTAGGGATTCGACCATCGCGCAAACTGTATCAGGAACACCCGGACAAAAAGTTTGGTGCGATACGACCCGCAAGGATATCTGGAAAAAAAATATAATAATTTAAATAAACTATACGATTAATCCCGGATTGGCGATGGATGGCACGCAATTTGATATAACCCAAAAGCGAAACAGTGGCCAAAAGTTCCATGGTCAGCACCGAATGCCGTTGCCAACAGGAGCCGTCCCGATTTTGAAACCCTGCAATCGGAATCTTCGAAAAACCCTGATCCTGGTCGAGGAGATGATCGCACTGGCCGACCAGGGCGATGCCGACCGTGAAGATGTGGGCTGCGGTGTTCTCTATGGCATCATCCGGGACTCGGCCTACAAGATCCAAAAGATCGCCGAAGAAGAAAAACGCCGTCACCAGGAAAAAGGATGGTGGCCCAAAAAACCCAGCGGCCAGCAACAAATGCGGCCATAGATCACCTTAACTTAACAGCAAATACGAGGAGGAAAGATTGGCGCGTTTGAAAGGATCCCAAACCGAGAAAAACATTCTTACCGCCTTTGCCGGCGAATCCCAGGCACGCAACCGTTACACTTTCTACAGCAAGAAGGCCAAGAAGGACGGCTTTGTCCAGATCGCTCAAATTTTCGACGAGACCGCTGTGCAGGAAAAGGCGCATGCCAGCCGCCTGTTCAAGCTGCTCGAGGGCGGCGAGGTTCAGGTGACCGCCGCCTTTCCGGCCGGCGTGGTCGGGGAAACCTATGACAACCTGATGGAGGCCGCCGCCGGCGAGCGTTACGAGTACACCGAGATGTATCCTGGGTTTGCCCGGGTGGCCCGGGACGAAGGATTCGAGGTTGCGGCCATGGTGATGGAAGCCATTGCCAACGCCGAAGAGCAGCATGAAAAACGCTATGTCGAGCTGGCCGGCAACATCAAGGCCGACCGGGTCTTCAAGCGCGAAAACGTCGCCAAATGGCGCTGCCTGAATTGCGGCTATGTCGCCGAGGCCCTGGAGGCGCCCGGGATGTGCCCGGCCTGCGCCCATCCCCAGGCGTATTTCGAACTGCTGGGCGAGAACTGGTAAGCCTCGGTCACCATCATTGCGGGCGGGGGCGCCGGCGGCAGGGCCGGAACCCGCCTGATCCCAAATCTTAAGGAGAAGATCATGGCGGAAAGACTCGAAGTTTACAAATGCGATCTGTGCGGCAACATCGTCGAGACCCTTCACGGCGGCGCCGGCGAGCTGGTCTGCTGCGGGCAACCCATGAAGCTGCTCACCGAGAACACGGTGGACGCGGCCAAGGAAAAACATGTGCCGGTCATCGAAAAAGTGGCCGGGGCCTACAAGGTCAAGGTCGGCGACGTCGCTCATCCCATGGAAGAGAAGCATTATATTGAATTCGTCGAACTGATCGCAGACGGCAAGGTCTATCGCCAGTTCCTGAATCCCGGCGAGACACCCGAAGCCACCTTCCCCATCGACGCGAGCGAGGTTTCGGCACGCGAATATTGCAACCTGCACGGGTTGTGGAAAGCCTAAGGCATCAGGCCGGATGACATCGTCGGGCGTCGGCCCTGGCCAAGCGATGCTTCGGCCGGTGCCCGTTTGGCCGGTTTCGGTTGAATGAGGTGAGCCATGAACACTTGGAAATGTTCCAACTGCGGTTATACCGTCAAACAGGAAGCTCCCCCCGAACCCTGTCCCTCGTGCGGGCAGAAGTGCGAGTTTCTCAACGTGACCTGCTATACGCCGGATTGCGACGACAAGGGCATCGATCAGCGCATCCGTTAGAGGGAGAGATTCAGTATGGCCAGAACGCTCATTGTCTACGCCACGCGCACGGATGAGACCGCCCGGATTGCCGGTCTGATCGGCGAAGGGCTTCGCTTTTCGGGGCACGAGGCCGTCGAGAAGAATGTGAAGGAAATCAAGTCCGAGGCGGATCTTGAGGGCTACGACGCCTATGTTTTCGGATCCCCGACCTATCACGGGGAGATGCTCCAGGGGATGAAGACCTTTCTGTTCCTGGCCGAAAAGGCATCCCTGGCAAATAAAATCGGCGGGGCCTTCGGTGCCCACGGCTGGAGCACCGAAGCCCAGGAACGTGTTTTCGAGACCATGAAGACCATCTTCAAGATGGATATGGTCAGCGGGCCGCTTCTGCTCAAATCGAGCGAACTGGGCGGCGGTATACAGATGGCCCAGGACTACGGCCGGGAGATCGCGGCCCGCCTGAGTTGATTAACGCGTGGCGTGCAGCGCACCTACGAACGCGATCCACCTTTCAGCCTACGGAGGTAATTATGTCGACACCGCAACACTGCCCTGGTTTCGAGGATTTTCGCAATCTGAAATCGTTCACCTGCAAGTGTCCCGAGTGCAGCGAAGAGGTTGAGATTTTCTCGGATGAATTCGACAAACCGCGCAACTGTAAAGGCTGCGGCAAGCCGATCGATTTCAGCCAGTGTCAGCTTTCGGGCGAAGCCAAGAGTACTTCGCCGCGTTGATGGATCTGTGGCCCGTCGCCGCATCCGGATGACGGGATGGTTTTTTAATGTTTCAAACGGAAGTCCGTCGCTCTGGACGAATCCGGCAGGCGGACTGCTGACCCATGTTGTTGGAGGCTTATATGGACGTTGTCACCCTCTCGCGTTTGCAGTTTTATGCAACTTCGGCCTTTCATTTTCTTTTTGTTCCCCTGACCCTTGGTTTGAGCTGGGTGGTGGCGTACATGGAGACCCGCTACGTTCGCACCGGTGATGAAACCTATCTCAAAATGACCAAGTTCTGGGGAAAGATCTTCCTCATCAATTTCGCGGTGGGCGTCGTCACCGGGATTACGCTCGAATTTCAGTTCGGCACCAACTGGTCCGGCTACTCCAAATACATGGGGGACATCTTCGGGACGCTCCTGGCCATCGAGGCCACGGCCGCCTTTTTTCTGGAGTCCACGTTTATCGGTGTGTGGCACTTCGGCTGGAAAAAACTCTCCGCCAAAGCGCACGCTGCCGTGGCCTGGCTGGTGGCCATCGGCGCCAATTTTTCGGCGGTCTGGATACTCATCGCCAACTCCTGGATGCAGAACCCGGTGGGCTACACCATCCGCGGGGGCCGTGCGGAACTGACCGACTTTTTCGCGGTCATCACCCAAAAATTCGCCGTTCTGCAAATCATCCATGTTTTAAGCAGCGCCTTCGTGCTGGTCGGTTTCCTGATCATGGGCATCAGCGCCTACCACCTCCTGCGCAAACAGAATGTGGATTTCTTCACGCGCTCCTTCCAGATCGGTCTGGTCTGCGGCCTGGTGGGCTCGCTGGTCGTGGCCATCGAGGGCGACCTGCACGCCAAGGACGTCACCGAAAAACAGCCGGTCAAGCTGGCGGCCATGGAGTCGCTCTGGGAGACAACGCGCCAGGCGCCGATTTATCTTCTGGCCCTGCCGGATGAGGAAAACGGCCGCAACGCCATCGAGTTCCTGCCGATCCCCGGGGCCCTGAGCTTCCTGGGCCACGGTGATGTCAACGCCGAAATAAAGGGGCTCAACGACTTCCCCCGTGACGAGCGCCCGCCGGTATTGCTGACCTTCCTGGCTTTCCGCGGCATGGTGGGGCTGGGCACCTATTTTATCCTCATCACCATCTATGCCTTCTTCCGACGCAAGAAGCTGATGGAAAGCCCGCTGCTGTTAAAGATCTTGGTGCTTTCGATCCCACTGCCCTATATCGCCATCCAACTGGGGTGGGTGGTGACCGAACTCGGGCGCCAGCCCTGGATTGTCTGGGGTATGCTGCGCACCGCCGATGCAGCCTCGGCCATATCCACCCTGCAGGTGGCCACAACCCTGGTCGGATTTTTCCTGATCTACAGCCTGCTGGGCATCGTGGGCTATTACCTGATCATCAAACACGCCAAAAAGGGACCTGAACTGCAGAGCGCCTGAACCGGCTTGGCATGTCAACGTTTTTCCAGGATTGTAACAGGGTCTGCCAAGGCAAAGGCCGGCCCGAGGGGGATTAAATGGATTTACAGGCAATTTGGTTTTTTCTGTGGGGCCTTCTGTGGGCAATTTTCTTTATGACCAGCGGCTTTGATTTCGGGATCGGCACCCTGCTGCCCTTCATCGGCAAGACCGATGAAGAGAAGCGGACCATGATCGCCTCGCTGGGGCCGCTCTGGCACGGCAACCAGGTGTGGCTGATCACGGCCGGCGGCGTGACCTTCGCGGCCTTTCCGTTGGTCTATGCCGTCATGTTCTCGACCCTTTACTCGGCGCTGATGCTGGTGCTGTTCACGCTGATCCTGCGCGGGGTGGCCATCGAGTTCCGCTCCCAGCAGGACGATCCGCGCTGGAAGCGCATCTGGGAGATCTGCATCTTTATCGGCAGCTTCGCCCCGGCGCTCCTGTTCGGGGTGGCCTTTGCCAACATCTTCAAGGGCATCCCCTTCGACGCCGAGGGGGTATATTACGGCAATCTGCTGACCCTGCTCAACCCCTACGGTCTCCTCGGCGGCCTTTTGTTTGTCATGCTTTTCCTGCAGCACGGCGCGCTCTGGCTGACCATCAAGACCGCCGGCACGGTGCAGCAGCGGGCGGCCGCGGTGGCCCGGAAAGCCTGGCCGGTGCTGGTGGCCGTGGCGGTGATCTTTCTGGCCGCCAGCTGGTATGCCACCGATCTCTACGCCAATTACGTGCGTTACCCGGCCCTGTTTCTGGTAATCGCTCTGGCGGTGGCCGGCCTGCTGGCCGCGCGGCTGTTCATGGCGGGGCAGGCCTGGATCAAAGCCTGGGCGGCCTCGGCCGTGACCATCGTGAGCTGCACCTTTTATGGGGTGATCGGTCTGTTCCCGAGCCTCTTTCCGTCCAGTCTGGATCCGGCGTTCAACCTGACGGCGCGCAACGCCAGTTCCAGCCCGCTGACGCTCAAGATCATGCTGGTGGTGGTCATCGTTTTCGTGCCGATCGTGCTGATCTACCAGATCTGGGCGTTCAAACTTTTCGGAAGCAAGGTGTCGGCATCCGATCTGGCCCATGAAGAAGGTTCCTATTAGTTATGACCTCAACCCTCCACCACTCCCCGCGATGGGATTTGATTCGACGACTTTAGGAGCTCCGCCTGATGAAGGGACTTCGCATTCTCATTCTGTTACTGCTCGTTATCTCGACCGGTGCCGTTTATGCCACCACCATCCAGACCACGGACAAGGGGGCTGAGCAGATCGAACTCTACGGGGGCAAAAGCGGCCCCGTGCCATTTCCCCACAGGGCCCACCAGGAAGTTCTGCCCGACTGCGCGGTCTGTCACGAGCTTTTTCCCCAGGAAACCGGCGCCATCGAAAAGCTCAAGGCCAGCGGGGAGCTCAAGAAGAAGCAGATCATGAACAAGCACTGTACCAAGTGTCACAGGAAGATGAAGCAGGAAGGGCAGAAAACCGGTCCGACCACCTGTAAATCCTGCCACGTCAAAAAATAAGGCCAGCGGGCCGTGCGGACGGCCGGCCCGGCGGGTGAGGAGCCAATATGCTGGTTGTCGGTCTTCAGGGCAGCCCCCGGCGCAAGGGCAACAGCCGTTTTATCCTGGACGCCTTTCTCGAAGCGGCCGAGGCGCGAGGAGCGGAAACGGCGTTTGTCGATGTGGATCGGCGCAACATTATCCCCTGCAAGGAATACACGGTCTGTGAAACGCGGGGAACCTGCCCGATCGACGACGACGTCCTGCACGATATTTATCCGTTATTGCGCCGGGCCGATGTGATCGTGGCGGCCACCCCGGTATTCTTCTACAATATGACCGCCCAGCTCAAGGCGCTGATCGACCGCTGTCAGCTTTTCTGGGCGCGCAAATACCGCTTGCGACTGCGCGACCCGCGGCATCGGACCAAAAAAGTTTTTCTGTTGTCCATGGCGGCCACCCGGGGCAAGAACCTCTTTGACGCCATCCATCTCACGATGGACTACTTCGCCGACGCCCTCGAT
>JASJBQ010000152.1 GCA_030066455.1 Desulfobacterales bacterium | reverse complement strand
GCCTATGGATCGCATCGACAATATGACGTTCACATCCGGCCCCCAGACGGGTTTGTGGTGTGAATACGATGAAATCGAAGTCATAAAAGCAAGCGTGGGACAGCGCTTGAAGGTCGCGCACGAACAGCTCAACGAAATTGCGCTCGAGGATATCGAAATCGATCGCGATTCGCAGCTGAGAATCTATAACGCCTTCTATGATCTGGCGCTGGTGGCGGAAATCAGCGGTCCGTCGCTCTTGAGCGGAGCCGAGCCGCCCGGGGTGCCTTGCACCGGTTTTTGGATCGAGGACACGGAGGATCTGATCCTTTACGCCTGGAACGATTATCAGGCCCGGACCATCGTTGTACCGCGAGCGGATTGGTTTGTCCGGGATGACATCGTTATCCATTAGCCAACCATATGAACACTTCCTCCAGGAACGGGGATATGCCTGACGATAGGATTTTTCGCCTGATTTGCAGCCATTTGCATGATGGACTCATGGTTTTGCGCGATGACCGTGCGGTGTACGCCAACAAGGCGCTTTGTTCGATGACCGGTTACTCCGAAACGGAACTGCGGGCGCAGTCCACGGACGTCTATCTTGAAACCAACTATCCTTATGACCAACGCCGTGTGCTGTATGAGGCGCAACAGGACCGGCTGGTTGACGGTGATGCGCGGCTGAAAGCAAGCGACGGGCGCTGGGTCGATATCGAGCTTGTTGCCAGTCCCTTGCCCCTCGAAGAAGGCTTCGGTGAATTGCTCATCGTCCGTGACAACACCGAGAGTCGGCGTATCCAGAAAGAGCTGCTCAAAGCGCGGCAGCTGGAGTCGATTGCGGCGTTGTCGGGCGGGATTGCCCACGACTACAACAACCTGCTGACAGCCATCATGGGGAATATTTCCCTCTGCCTGACCACGTTCAATGAGGACAGCCCTCAGTACGATTGGCTGGATCAGGCTCAGGAAGCCGCCTTGATCGCCAAGGAGCTGACCAACCGCCTGATAACATTTTCCAAGGGGGGCACACCCCAGAAGGAAACGGTCGACCCGGCGGAACTGATCCTGGGGGCTTCGGAGTTTGCTCTCAGCGGGTCGAATGTCATCGTGCACTACGACTTTCCCCCGGACCTTTGGCCTGTGGATGTGGATCGCATGCAGGTCGGACAGGCACTTCACAACATCGTCATCAACGCGCGTGAAGCCATGCCGGACGGTGGGGAGCTGACCGTTGCTGCCCGCAATGAAGTCGCGACCGAAGAATCAGATGAGCGCTTGACGGGGCGCCATGTGTTGATATCGATCACAGACAGCGGCCCGGGGGTTGACCCCGCCGTTCGGGGTCGGATTTTCGACCCCTATTTCACCACCAAGGAAATGGGGGCCGAACGTGGCCTGGGGCTGGGCCTTTCCATTGCCAACTCAATCATTGAAAAGCACGGTGGCGCCATCCGCGTGTCCGGGATGTCGAGACGGGGCGCTTGTTTCAATATCTACATGCCCGCCTCGACCAACGTCATCGCGACCACACAACAGGAAGATGAATCCCCCATGGATAACAACGGCAGGCACACCGGCCGCATTCTCGTCATGGATGACGAGGAGATGATTCGCAATCTTGCGGGTAACATCCTCAAAAGCCTGGGTTACGATCCGGCCTTCGCGGCCAAAGGCGAAGAGGCGATCGCTCTCTACCGCGAAGCCCTTGAAAGCGACATCCCTTTTGACGCGGTCATCCTCGATTTGACGGTTAAAGGGGGGTTGGGTGGGAAGGAAACCATCCAGAAACTGATGGCGATCGACCCGGATGTCCGCGGCATCGTCTCCAGCGGTTATGCCAACGATCCCGGCGTTACCAACTATCGTGACTTCGGATTCTGCGCGGTGGTGGCCAAACCCTATCGCATCAAGGAGATCAGCGAACAACTGGAGCAGCTGTTGGGAAAGCCGACATCCGATCGCGTCGAAAAATGCCAACTCGCGCGTTAGCGCCCTGGTCCGAGACGTCCTCTTGAGGGGGGCGTGTCATTGACAAATACTGGAGGTTGCCGATATAAATTGGCTTATGATTCAAGGGGTATCCGGCCTCAAGGGCTGACGCCCCTACAGCCCAGGCGTTGGAAAGCGGATTAAAATTCAGACAGGGAGAGCGGGTATGACAGACGGCTTGGATGTGATCATCGTCGATGACGACCCCGCCGTTTGCCAGATGATCACGGATGTGGTGAAAGGCTTTTATATCTGGGGGCAGGTGCGGGCGTTCTCTCAACCCGATGAAGCCATTCTCTACTGCCTGAGCTGCAAATACGGTGTGGCCATCTTTATCGTGGATGTATTCCTGGGCGGTAAAAGCGGCTTTTTCTTTCTGGACGCGGTTGAGAAAAAATTCCCGTCGGCGCATCAGGACGCGATCATCGTGACCGGTAATGCCAGCGACGACGTGGTCAACATGTGCATGGCTTCGAAAGTCAATCATCTCCTGGAAAAGCCTCTGCGCCCCTTCGCCCTTCAGTTTGCCGTTCGCGCCATTGCGGAAAAATACATCAGTTTTGCCAAACGCCTGCTTGAAGATCAGGATTTTGCCCGCAGTATCGCCGGACTGAAATGCTACGCCTGATGCATTTAAATCGACATGGATGACTACGGTAAAATCAGCGGCGCAAGAGTTGAACAGGCCCTCCGGCACCTTAAAGATAAAAAAGTGCTGATCAAAGTCGCGGTCCAAGGGGCGGCCTTTGAAAGCGTGTCACTGTTGACCGACATCGATACCGAGGGCCCGCACCCCCGCTTCTGTATCGACCCCCCGGACGGCATGGGCGATGCACTGCAACTTAAGAAAAAGTGCGCGCTCTACTGTGAATTCAATGGCGAGGACAAAGTCCTCTACAAATTCACGCTTCCCATCGATGAATGGCACGGCGATTTCTGGTTTCCACTACCGGAAGAAATCGAACGGATTCAACGCCGTCGTAATTTTCGCCTTAAAGCCCCCATGGGGACAACGCTCACCCTGCGGCAACTGGAACCGCCCGTCCGGCTGCTCGTGCTCGATTTCAGCCTGGGGGGACTGCTCTGCATGGTTGAATCCCTGCGCGACGGTCAAGACAAACGCCGTGTTCTTTTCAAAGGCCGGACCCTGAACAACCTCGACCTGGTTTTCGACGATGAGGAGGCCGTGCTGATCCGCATCATGCGGGCCCGCATCGTGAGAACCGGCCGAAATCCCAACAACAACCACGAGCAATACGCCTTTGAGTTCATTGCCATTGATAGAGCCGAGGAAAAAAAGCTGACCGAGGTGCTCTACGGCATGCAGCGTAAACTCCTGCGGCAGCGTGTGAGCCTGGATGCGCCCTAGTTCCCCTCCGAAGAAACCATCGCCACCCGCCAGCCCGACTCAAGCCTTAACGATCACACCGTGTGGCATCAAGAACGCCGTCATCCTTTTCCGATCCCGAACACACCAACGAAAGTGCCATCGGACACCCTCCAAAAAAACGTGAAGGTCGTGTCCGGCCTGCAGCAGGTGCGCCATTCGGCCGATAGGGCCCTTTTTGATGTTGGTACCAGAAGGCGTGGTTCGAGAGCGCGGCGGGTCGCCTCAAGGCAGCCGCTAGCGGCCGCTGGCCGTGTCAGACCCGTCCCTCACTGGGAACCGGAACATCGGCCATTCGTCAGACGGTCGCGGCGACAGATGCCATCACCTTGCGGACGTAGCGGCGCGTTTCCGGATAGGGGGGGATGCCGCCGTAGCGGCGGACGGTGCCCGGCCCGGCATTGTAGGCGGCCAGCGCCTGGCGTACATCACCATCGAACAGCGCAAGCATTTGGTTGAGATACCGGGCACCGCCGTCGATGTTCTGATGGATGTCAAAGGGATCATCCACGCCCAGCTCGCGTGCCGTGGCGGGCATTAATTGCATCAGGCCCTGGGCGCCGGCCGACGAGACGGCCCGGGGATTGAAATTGGATTCATGTCGGATGACGCTCGTTAGAAGCCCAGCCGGCAGCTCGTATTTATGGGCTGCCGTGGCGACGGCCTGATCGATTTCTTTCCGGAGCGCGGATCGGCCGTGACGATCGCCTGCCACCGATGACGGCTGGTGCGTGTCCCCGACACGGACGGGCGCGCTGTCCGGCGGCATCATCTCCCGGCGGGGCGACTCCGCGTTGCGGTCGGCCAAAGGATGCGGCTTTACCGGAACGGCCCGGCGCCAGTAGTCCTCGATGGTCAATCCCCGGTCTGATGAACGGTTTTCCTGATGCCCGGACGCCATGGCCGCAGCCATCGCGCTGCGGAAACCATCCCGTGCTTCGTTGCGAACGCCCGGTTTCTCCAGCAACCCCTGGAGCTGCCAATAGTCGCGAATCGTCTTGTTGGTGCTGCGAATCAATCCGGCCTCCGCCTAACAGTACGCGCCGGCATAAAAGCGCGCCATTTCGACGCGGGCGGTGGTAAGGCCTTCTTGCAGCAGGTCGCGCAGGCCCTCGTCGATCGTCGCGCTGCGCGACCAGGCATCCAGTTGGCGACACCGCGCGCCGATGCGGTCGAGGTCCCGTTCCAATGTTTTCAAATCGCAGCGCGCATCACCTAAACGCGCCTGATAGGTCTCAAGGATGCCGAGAAAGTCTTCCAAGCCTTGAACCATCCCCTGGGGATGCGTGCCGATTCCGGACATCGGCGTGACGACACCCGGAGACGGGATTGCCGTCACGCCAACTGAATGCTTCGGCCCGGACGGATTACGCATCAGCGCTTGGTCGAGGTGTGTCTTGAACGCGGCATCGCCGGCCGCTTTTGCCGGCCGGGCCGGCTGATCCGTTCTTCCGAGCCCCTGTATTCCATTTTCGATTTTCATGCTGGGTATACTCCTGAATGATCTTTAGCGTCGAAACCGGTGGCTAGCGCCGGTTGGTTCTTTACGACTTAGCAAGCGCCATGCCATGTGCAAACGGGAGCCATCGACCCAACAGTTGACGATTGCTTGCGATAACAAGGGGTTGTCTGATGATGATCATTCGGGCCCATTGGCGGTTGGGATCAACCGGAAAATTCTTCCCCGCAGACGTTATCTGCGGAAAAAAGTGCCGCCCCTCGGCCTTACAGGGCCTCGACCCTGTTTTTCCCACCGGCCTTGGCCTTGTAAAGCGCCTTGTCGGCCCTTTCCAGAAGCTCATCCACGCTGTCGTCCCGAACAAAGGCCGACACGCCGATGCTGACCGTGATCGAAAGGGTCAGGTCGGCATTTTCGTCATTCAGGGTGTAATGCGTTTTGGCGATAGACTGGCACAGGTGACGCGCCTTTTTGACTGCGTTGCGCCGGGACGCACCGGGAAGCAGGAGGACAAATTCCTCACCCCCGTAACGGGCCAGGTAATCGTCGCTGCGAATCACCTGGCGGCAGGCGTTGGCCAGTGCCAGGATGACCCGGTCGCCCACGGGATGGCCGTAGGTGTCGTTGATCCGCTTGAAATCATCGATATCCAGAAGCAAAACGGCGAATCCGGTGCGGCGGACGAGATTCTGATCCACAAGATCGTTGATGTGGCGGTCGAAGGCGCGCCGGTTGTAGACCCCGGTGAGTCCGTCCCGCATGGATTCTTCCTTGGCGGACAACAGCTCTTCCTGAAGGGTTTCAACCTGACTTGAGAGACTTTGGATACGGGTCTGTTCGTCCGCCTGCTTGGCCTGAACCGTCTGGCGCAGGCTTTCGACCTCCTTTTCGAGGGCCGATTTGATCTTGCGGATATCGTCCAGCCGCGTGATCTGTTCGATCGTTTCACCCTGCTGCAAAATCTGTTGATGATAGGCGTCGTTTTCGGAATTGATGTCCGCCATGGCGCGGGACAATAGGTCGATGATCTTGCGCAATTCTTGATCGCGCGCCTCGAGGACCTCTTTCTGCTGGTCGATGTAGCTGGCGATCGCTTCCTTCTCGCGGTTCAGACAGCTGTGAATGCGCTTGGCAGCCTTTTTTTCAAAGAAATTTTGACTGAAACGGTCGATTGCATCCCTAAAGGCGGGCGCATCGATATCGCTGATGTCCATCGCGAAATCTTTGAGCAATACCAGGAGGGTCTGGATGGCAACGCCGTAGGCGTCGAGACGCTTTTCCAACACCGCCAGTTTGGCGGCATCGGCTTCGATGTCGCCTCTGGCAATCCGCTGCAGGAATCTGAACATGATGTCGAACAATCCTCGCCGGAGGACGTCGCCCGCGGTAGCTGAACACAATTTATCGAGGCCGGGCGTCACCAGACCGAACGCAACGTCTTCCGCTATTCAATGGTTGCATTTGGTTATCGCCCCTTGTCGCAGGTTCCTTGAGTCCAGGCGCGAAAAATAAAAGATGATGATCCTGGACCGGCATTTGCTGTCAACACGCGGGCCTGGATCCAGCGGCCACTTCGGCGGCCATTCCGTGCCCGCCAATCGGCATGGATGACGCCGGGAACGAGGCGATGATCGTTTCGCGCCGCCGAAGCGTGTCAAAGTCATGACGTTTACGCCGCGAGTGTTGACAAACCGCTTGCTGTCCATTCGCGTCAGAAAGTCGGGAGCCAAGGACGACACAAGGATCACATTGGTAGGGTAGGTAAAATTATTTAATAATAACGAGGTATAAGAGGTGACGGGCAACAGGGCGCCGAGTAAATGGACAGTGGACTTATCCCGGGATCAAATTCTTTTAGAATGGCATATGTATTGCAGAAATATCCGGCGATATGAGGTCTCTGTGTGGAAATGAGATTAAAATTTTAAAGAAAACAGATTGTTAAGAAGATTCGCATGAGACGGGAAGTGCAAGCCAAAAGCCCTGCAGAGTTGAGATCGGACCGCCAGGGGAGGGTATTGATCGTCGATGGCGATCGCGCCTCACGCGAACGGTGCGCCGCACTTGTCGCCCAGGCCGGGTACGACGTGGTCACGGCCTCGGGTGAGCCGGCGGCTCGGGAAGCCATGGCGCAGGCAGCTTTCGGTATCATCCTGGTGGATTGCGATCAAGCGGCCGTTGACGGTTTGGCCTTGCTGGACGGCATCAAGCGATTGGCATCCGAAGCCAGCGTCGTCCTCGCCAGCAGTTCACCACGCGTCGATGAAGCCGTTGCGGCCATCCAGAAAGGTGCTGCCGACTATCTTGTCAAACCGGTGGTCCCGGAAAGACTTGCCGCTTTGCTTCGAGGCCGGGACGTCGATTGCGAGGACGGCCCTGAAAACCACGGGAAACGTGATCACGCCGAGCGTGCTTTTATCACCGGCGATCCGCATATGCTCGAGCTGCTCGGGGCCGCCGAACGCGTCGCCGGCACCGGGGCCACCATCCTGATTACCGGTGAAAGCGGCACCGGCAAGGAAATCCTGGCCCGTCACATTCACCTGGCCGCCGGTCGTGCTGACCGTCCATTTGTCGCCGTCAACTGTGCCGCCCTGCCTGAGACACTCATCGAAAGCGAGCTTTTCGGTCACGAAAAAGGTGCCTTTACAGGCGCCTCGCAGCGTCGGGTCGGTAAATTCGAGCAGGTGGGGGAGGGAACGATTTTGCTGGACGAAATCGGCGATATGCCCCTTGCGCTGCAGCCGAAAATTCTGCGCATCCTGCAAGAAAGGCGCATCGACCGGTTGGGCGCGGCCACCAGCCGCGAATTCAAAGGCCAAGTCATCGCACTGACCCATCAGGATCTGGCATCGGCGGTTCAAGCCGGAACCTTCCGCGAAGATCTCTACTACCGCCTCAATGTGATTCCGTTCAGTCTGCCGCCGCTGAGGGCACGCCGGACCGATATCCCTCTGCTGGTCCGGCATTTCATCGCCAAGTATGAAACACGCTACCAAAAAGCTTTCGCAACGGTCGACGATGCCGTCGTGACCGGATTGACCCGTGAAGATTGGCGCGGCAATGTGCGCGAACTGGAAAACCGTATCGAACGCGCCGTTTTGTTGAGCCCCGGCCCCGGACTCGCGGAGGCGCTCCTGCCCGTCGCGGGTTCATCCGCGCTACCGGTTGAAGACGAGGCGGTCATTCGCGCGGGACTTTCAGTGCGGAGCATGGAGGAAATGCTGATCGCCAAGACCATGCAGGCCGTCAATCATAACCGCGCCAAGGCGTCCGAGCTGCTGGGAATCAGCGTCAGGACCCTGCGCAACAAACTCAACGCTTACAAGGCCGGTCAGAACGAATCCCGAAAGGAAGCACTGTCATGAATACCGATCGCCTATTCGGAAACACGCTGGCGATGCTGGAACGCTCGCTGAACCTGCGATCCCGCAACCAGAAATTGATCGTCTCCAACCTCGCCAACCTGGACACCCCCAATTACAAGGCTTTTAAAATGATGGTCGCCGACCAGATGGCCGGGCATTCCGAAAACGACGCGCAGGTGACCATGACCCGCACCCGCATCGGCCATATGGCCTCGGGCCACGCCGCCAGCGAGACGATGCGCGCCGAGCGCATCGACCACAACCCGCTGTCGATGCGGGGAGACGGCAACACGGTGGAGCTGGAACGGGAAATGTCCAATCTGGCCGAAAACACCCTGATGTACAATACCGCCACCCGACTGGTGGCGAATAAATTCAATCTCCTCAAAAGCGTCATCAAAGGAGGGAGCTGACCATGAGTTTTCTTGATGCCCTTCGCGCCAGCGCCTCCGGGCTGACCGCCCAGAGCCTGCGCATGAAACTGATCTCCGGCAACCTGGCCAACCGCTACACGACCCGCACACCGGAAGGCGGTCCTTATCGCCGCAAGGAAGCGGTTTTCGCCGCCCAGCCGCAGGGGCGCAATTTCCACGAGATGCTCAAGGCGCAGCAGGACGGCGGTCTGGTCGAAGTCCAAGCCGTGGACATCGTTCGCGACAACCGTGAACCGATCTACAAACACGATCCGGATCATCCGGATGCCGACGAAAAGGGGCGGGTGGCGTTGCCCAACATCAGCCTGTCCGAAGAAATGGTGAACATGATCTCGGCCACGCGAAGTTTCGAGGCCAATGTGGCGGCGATCAAGGCCACCAAGAACATGGTCAACAAAGCATTGGAAATTGGACGGTAAACAATGACAAATCTCAACGGCATTAACGGTATCAATGGGCTCCAACCGGCGCCCAAGCCGCCTGCCGCCGCGGACAAGGCCCCCGGATTCGATCGTATGCTCGCGCAGGCCATCGAAGACGTCAACCAGACCCATGTGGAAGCCGATCAAGCCGTGGCCGATCTGGTCGCCGGTAAGAGCCAGGATATCCACAACGTCATGATCGCCACGCAAAAAGCGGATGTCGGCTTTCAGCTTCTGATGCAGGTGCGCAACAAGATCGTCGGCGCCTACGAGCAGATCATGCGTATGCAGATTTAGTCGGTATCGCGCCGTCGGTGCGATCGCCCATCGGTATCGCCGACCCAATTTAAATCGGCCCACGTGAAAAGGATTGGACATGGACAAGGCTTTTGGTCAGTTCCGGGCCGCCCTCGGGGCAATGAGCCTGAAAAAAAAGATCAGTCTGCTGCTGGTGTTCGGCCTGCTGGCCGCCGGTTTCGTCTATTTGATCAATTGGAGCGGGCGCCCCGACTACCAGAGCTTATTCGTCAACCTGTCCGCTGAGGACGCGGGGTTGATCGTTGATCGGCTGAAGGGCCAGAAAATCCCCTATCGCATCACCGCCGACGGCTCATGCATCCAGGTTCCGGAGGAAAAAGTCCACGAACTGCGCATGACGCTGGCGTCGGAGGGATTGCCCCAGGGGGCCGGCATCGGCTTTGAGGTGTTCGACAACGCCAAACTGGGCATGACGGAATTCATGCAGAACGTCAATTATCAGCGGGCGCTGCAGGGCGAGCTCTCGCGCACGATCAACCAGATCGATGAAATCGAAAGCTCCCGTATCCATCTGGTCATGCCCGAGCAGACCCTCTTTGTCGAGGAGGAGCGTCCGGCCAGTGCTTCGGTGGTGCTCAAACTCAAACCGGGGCGCCGTCTGAACCAGAACCAGATCCAGGGCATCGTTCATCTGGTTTCCTCGAGCATTTCCGGTCTGGAGACCGAAAATGTCACCGTGGTCGACAACCGGGGCAAGCTCCTGGCAGGAAGGGACGATCCCTCCTCGGCCGGTGCGCTGAGCTCGGATCAGTTCATGTACCAGCGCCGCATGGAAACCACCCTCGAAAACCGGGTCAAAACCATGCTGGAGGAAGTCCTGGGACCCAACAAGGCGATCGTGCGGGTTTCCTGTGATCTCGATTTCATGCGCCACGAGCAAACCGAGGAAATGTACCTGCCACAAAACCAGGTGGTCCGCAGCGAACAGTTTTTCAACGAGACCACTTCCGGCGAAGGCAGCCTGCCCATGGGCGTGCCGGGCGTCAGTGCCAATATTGAACCGGGCAGCATCGGCACGGACGTGAACCGTCCTGCCGTTGGCGGCAACCGCGGCAAGGCGGTTTTTCAGAAGCAGGACCAGACCAAGAATTATGAAATCGGTAAAGTCGTCAGCCGCAAGGTGATGCCCTACGCCAACCTGCAGCGGGTGTCGGCGGCCGTGATCGTGGACGGCAGCTATGCGCCGGTGGCTTCCAAAAAAAGAAAAAAGGAAAGTGCGCCGTGGCAGTACACCGCCCGTAGCGCCGAGGAGATGCAACAGTTCGAGCGTATCGTCAAACGGGCGATCAATTTTAGCGCCCAAAGGGGCGATGCGGTTGAAATCCAGAACATTCCGTTCGAGACCACCAAGCTCGATGCCGAAACCGAAGTGGCCTCGCCTGGCGGCTGGGCGACGGGCCTCAAGCGCTTCAAGTTCATTTTCGATTTTCTGCTGATCGGTCTGTTCATCATCATGAGCTTTATTTTTCTGGTGCGCCCGCTCATCAAGTGGCTGACCGCCGAAAATCCGCTGGGCGGTGAAATCATACGCCAGCTGCCCAAAACCGTCGGTGAACTGGAGCGGGAATATCAGGGCGCAGGCGGGCAGATCTCCTACATGGATCAAGCCCGGCAGAAGATCGCCGCCGAAGGACAGAATTCCATCGGCGTGATGAAAGAGTGGATCAAACAGTAACGACCGGAACCTCGAATTGCATGGGAAGCTGAATTCAGAATGGATGCCAAAGATCTCCCCGGACCGCTCAAAATCGCCATACTGGTCAAATCGTTGGGGCCTGAGGTCGGCAGTGTCGTCATGGACGGCCTGACGGTGGACGAAAAAGAGGCCGTGAACGGTCAGATGTCCCAACTCGGAAGTATCTCGCCCGACCTGATCGAGAAGATTGCGCAGGAGTTCTTGCAGAAGAGCCAGCAGGAGCGCAAGCGTGCCAACCAAGCCGCGCAAGCCGCACCCGCGGCCAAGGGGCAAATCAACGATGCCGCTGTGGGCGCGGGAACCAACCTCAACGCCGTGGCCGCGCTCGAACCCGATCGGCTTTTTAAGCTGGTGGGTGACGAGCACCCGCAGACCATCGCCATCATTCTGGTCCATGCCAAAACCGACGTGGCCAGCGAAGTCGTCTCACGCCTGCCCGACGACCTCAAGACCGAGGTGGCCATCCGGATCGCCCAACTGGGCAAAGTCAATTCCGGCATGGTGGATGAAATCAATCGGGTCATCGAAGACATCCTGAGCAACAAGGAGAATTCCCAGACCCACGAGACCGGCGGCGTCGAACGACTGGCCGAGATCCTCAATCTGGCCGACGAGATGTCCAGCGAGATGATCATGAGTGAAATCGAAGAGGGTGATCCGGAACTGGCGGCGCAGATCAAGCAGAAAATGTTTGTTTTTGAGGACATCGTCCTGGTCGACGACAAGGGTTTCCAGAAGCTGCTGCGCAAGGTGGAGACCTCAGAGCTGGCCGTGGCCCTCAAGGCCGCCTCCGACGAAGTCAGAGAAAAGGTGCTGCGCAACATGTCCCAGCGAGCCGGCGAAATGCTGCAGGAGGAAATCGCGGACATGGGGCCGGTGCGCATGAACGACGTTTCAGCGGCACAGCAGAAGATAACGGCACTGATCCAGGACATGGAGTTCAAGGGCGAGCTGGTCA
>JASJBQ010000151.1 GCA_030066455.1 Desulfobacterales bacterium | reverse complement strand
ATCTGGAGATAAAACATGTCGTCACAAGACCTAATGTACATGAACTGGCAGCAGATGATTCAGCCGGATAAAGTCCAGGTATCCAGTGATCAGACCTACGGCAAGTTCGTATGTGAACCCCTTGAGCGTGGATTTGGCATTACCATCGGAAATTCGCTGCGCCGTATCATTTTGTCTTCGCTCTACGGAGCGGCCATCACGTCGGTCCGGTTCGATTCCGTCATGCATGAATTCAGCGTGATCGACGGGGTGTATGAAGATGTTTCAGAAATCATTTTGAACCTCAAAGAAATCCGGTTCCGCACCAAAGACGCTGAGCCTCGCACCATTCGGATCGAAAAGAACGGTGAGGGCGCCGTGACGGCTGCGGACATCGTCAGCGAGGATGGTGCCTGTGAGGTGCTGAATCCGGACCACCATGTGGCCACGCTTACCGGCGACGGTAAACTCAGCATGGAGATGACGGTCAAGGTCGGAAAGGGCTATGCCCTTTCCGAACAGAACAAGGACGAGGAGTCACCGGTAGGCACAATTCCGATCGATGCGGTTTTCTCGCCCATCAAGCGCGTCAACTACGTCGTGACCAATGCCCGCGTCGGACAGCGCACCGATTACGACAAACTGACGATGGAAGTCTGGACCGACGGCAGCGTGAAACCCGAGGACGCCGTGGCCTATGCCGCCAAAATCCTGAAAGAGCAGATGACCCTTTTCATCAATTTTGATGAAAGCGAAGAGCCGCATTCGGAGCTTGGGGATGAGGAAGGCGAATCACCGCCGTTCAACGACAATCTGTTGCGCAGTGTGGAAGAGCTGGAACTTTCGGTTCGGAGCGCCAACTGTCTGAAAAACGCCGATATCCACAAGATCTACCAGCTTGTGAGCAAGACCGAGGCGGAAATGCTCAAGACCAAGAATTTCGGACGCAAGTCGCTTAATGAAATTAAGGAGGTCCTGACAGACATGGGCCTTTCCCTCGGAATGAAACTTGACGGTTTCAAGCTGCCCGAAGAGGAAGCCGAAGAAGGAGTATAAGCAACCCCATGAGACATCGAAGCGCAGGAATCAAACTCAATCGGACGTCGAGCCATCGCAAAGCCATGTTTCGCAACATGGTGACGTCGCTGTTCAAACACGAGCGTATCCGCACCACCGACGCCAAAGCCAAAGAGGTGCGCCGCTGGGCCGACAAACTCGTGACATTGGCCAAACGCGGCGATCTGCATGCCCGCCGGCAGGCCCTGTCCATCATCCGTGAAAAGGATGTGGTCCACAAGCTCTTTGAAGATGCGCCCCAGCGGTTCGCCCAGGTCAACGGCGGTTACACACGCGTGGTCAAGGTCGGGTTTCGGCCGGGCGACGCCGCGCCGATTTCAATGGTTGAACTGGTGACGCCGGAGGTCAAGAAGAAGAAAGCGCGCCGTAAAAAGAAAGCCAAGAAAACCGCGACCCCGGCAACCGTCACGGCACCGGCCACCAGCGCCGATACCCCGGATGAAGCGACCCCGGCCGATGCGAGCGCTGTGCCGGACACCGAAACCGCCGCCGAGGCCGTGGCACCTGAAGCAACGGGTGAAGCGGACACCAGCCAAGCCGCAACGGACGAAGACGCTTCGCAGGCGAGCCCCGCCGAGGCCGAGACGGCCGAGGTGGAAGCGGCGCCGGTCGAGACCCCCGGTGATGATGCCGCGGCCCCGGACGAAGTGGCCCCGGCGGAAACCGAAACGGATGATGCCCCGAAAAAGGACGCTTGATTTCAATTCCAGGATCGACACACCGTGTGACCCTGCCCGGCGCATTTTGCCGGGCAGGGTTTTTTCTTGGGGCGGCGTCGTGACCCGCATACGGCAGCATTGATTTTTCGCGGCATTTGCGGCAACATGGCCACAGGTTGTCAGACCGAAACCACCCAAGGCATGCCCTGCAGACACTTCCCAGCACCGATCAACAGGACTGAGGCCCATGCAACTTTACCTCTACAACAGCCTGACGCGCACCAAAGAACGGTTCGTCCCGATCGAACCCGGCCGGGTCGGTCTCTACACCTGTGGTCCGACGGTATACAATTACGCCCACATCGGCAATCTGCGCACCTATCTGTTCGAAGATATCCTCAAGCGGACGCTGGACTACAACGGTTATGACGTCAAACATGTGATGAACATCACCGACGTGGGCCACCTTACCGGCGACAGGGACATGGGCCGCGACAAACTCGAGGAGGGTGCACGGCGCGAGGGGAAAACCGCCTGGGAGATCGCCGCCTATTACACGCAGGCCTTTCAGAAGGATATGGAACGCCTCAACATCATGGCGCCCTCCGTCTGGTGCAAGGCCACCGATACAATCCCCGAACAGATCGATCTCATCCGAATCCTGGAAGCCAAGGATTTCACCTATCGCACGGGCGACGGGATTTACTTCGACACTTCCCGGTTTCCGGGTTACACCAAATTGTCCCATCAGAACATCGAAGCCCTGCAGGAAGGCGCCCGGGTTGAAATCAATCCGGAAAAACGCAACGCCACGGATTTCGCGCTGTGGAAATTCTCACCGCCGGATATCAAGCGGCAGATGGAGTGGGACTCCCCCTGGGGGCTCGGCTTCCCGGGCTGGCACATCGAGTGCTCCGCCATGAGCATGAAGTACCTGGGCGACCAGCTCGACATTCACTGCGGCGGCACCGACCATATCGATGTTCATCACACCAACGAGATCGCACAGTCGGAGGCGGCCACCGGTAAACCCTTCTTCAATTTCTGGATGCACGGCGCATTTCTGATCATCACCGGTGGGAAAAAAATGGCCAAAAGTGAGGGCAATTTTCTGACCCTTGATAATGCTTTCGTTAACAACGGCATCGATCCCCTGGCCTACCGCTACGCCGTATTTCAGACGCACTACCGCAAACCCATGGAATACAGTCGGGAGGCCATCGATGGGGCCGTCAATGGGATCCGTCATCTGCGCAACCAGGTGCGGACGCTCAGGGACGCGGCCGGCGCTCGCGAGGGCCGGATCGATAATGATCTGCGGCAAAAATTCTTGAAGGAAATCAACGACGATTTGAACATGCCCCGGGCGATGGCCGTGGTTCAGGAACTGCTGAAATCCGATCTGGCGCCTGAGGACCGGCTGGCAACGGTTTTCGATTTCGACCGGGTCTTGGGCTTGGATCTCAACCAGGCCGACAAAGCCGGCGCTCTGCCGGAGGCCATCGAACAGATGATCGCCGCGCGTACCAAGGCACGCCAGGAGCGCAATTTTGCCCGCTCGGACGAATTGCGCGACGCCATTGAAGCCCAAGGCTACGCGGTCCAGGACACACCGGAGGGCATGAAAGTCTTCAAGCCCTGACCCCTCCCCGGAAGAAACCGCATGGCGGCATGGATCTGCCGATCGCTTTGCCTCGCGTACTTCCCCAATCTGAAACGACGACCGGCGACAGGCCTGGGGCCCGTCCTCCCGAAGTGCCGGGTAGCGGTTCGGGGCGCTGTCGGGCGCGACCAAAAAAAAAGCGGGAGCCGGCCAAGGCCGCTCCCGCTTGATGCGTCAATCGATCGGGGTTCAGTGTGTGTCGTCCGTGACCGCCGCCTGAGAAGACGCGGCGGTCGCTTTCAGTTTCTGGGCCTCGGCGGCCAGAGCCGCTTCTTCGGCGGCTTGACGTTCAGCCTCGGCCTGAGCTGCTTCGAGGTCGGCCATGAGCTTCTCGGCCTCAGCTGTACGCTGATCGACGAGTGCCGCTTCACCTTCGCTCAGATCCAGATCGGCGGCCTCCTCTAAAAATGCAAGGGCCACCTGGACGCCCTCGATGGTCCGGCGCTGCATGGCGGCCTGTGCCTTGTGTACGAGGACCTGAACGCGCATTCCCACGAGACGCGAGCGCGCATCGTCACGCAATTCTCGGTCGGGGGCGTATTTCACCGCCATTCCCAGTTGGGTCGCAAGGGCGGCTGCATCCGGAATGCCGGGCGCCTCGAGCAGTTTGTCGGCGGCATTGATGTAATGCTGGTACATCAGACGGTAGGCATCCTGCCAGCCGTAAACGTCCTGGGCCGGCTCCGGCATCGGCACATCCGTCATGCTGATCAGAACGGTGGTGCCCATGGGGGTGAATGTTCCGCGCTGGATGGTGACGGTACCGTCTTTTTCCGTGATGTAGTATTTCTTGGTATTGGTGTAGCTCGACATGATCAGGAGCAGCAAAATGGCACCGAAGGCGACCAGGCCAAACTTGAGGGGTTTGTTGCCGCCCGATTCCGCGGTGATATCACCGGGCGGGGGCGCGGCCGCTGCTATTTCGGCTTTAAGCCGGGCCTCTTCCTCGGCCCTGCGCTTCGCGTCTTCCTCGGCCCTGCGCTTCGCGTCTTCCTCGGCCTTGCGTTGGGCCTCTTCCTCGGCCTTGCGTTGGGCCTCTTCCTCGGCCTTGCGTTGGGCTTCTTCCTCGGCCTTGCGTTGGGCTTCTTCCTCGGCCTTGCGCTTGGCTTCTTCCTCGGCCTTGCGTCGGGCTTCCTCTTCGGCTTTACGCTTGGCTTCCTCTTCGGCCTTGGCCACCAATTCCGCCGCGTATTTTTGGCCGGCCGCTTTTATCGCGTCCCAATCGAATTTTCTTTTGAGGGCCTCTTTGGCCGTCGCCACCGTGGCGTCACTCATGCCTGCGAAATAGGATGGGGATGTATCGTCAGCGTCTCCTGCTGCTGTCGGTGGTGTATAGAGGGTTTTCGCAGGCGGGGTCGCGAATTTTTTAAAGAGAAGTTCCTTCCGCGTCGGTTTTTTTGTCGGTTTCGGTTTGGTCGGGGCTTTCTTGTGGGCGGCGCCTTTTTTGACTTTGGCCGGCGCTTTGGCGGCTTTGGCCGCTATTTTTTTAGCAGGGGCGCCTTTGGGTTTGGCTTTGGCCTTGGCGGGGGCCTTTCTGGCCTTCCCCTTGGGGGCGGCTGCCTTTTTAGCGGCTTTACCTTTCGCTTTTTTGGCTTTTGGTTTTTTTTTGGAAGTCGATTCGAGTAAGCTGTCTTTTCCCATAGAAACCCCTCTGACATGATATTTGGTGGCCTGGATACGGGTAGCTCAATAAATCCTGTTTCTTACAAGATTAGCGTTGCCTTTGGCAATGATTAATTTGGTGAATCCTGTCGGCGGCCGACCCTGATGCAAGCCAGATCTTGGGGCGCTAGCCGAGACGATCGGGAAAACGATCATTTTGACACTGCGATTTCAGGCGCTTACCTTATTCTTACAAGCACTGGGGAGCTAGGTCATTGAAGTGCGGGAAATCAAGCGGGCGTATGCCCGACATGCTGTGCCGATCCCCAGAGCCATTAAGCCGGAAAGGAGGGTATTCACCATGAGCAAAACCCGATCCCCGACAACCGGCCTGCGCACCGTCACCTTTTGCATCTGGACGTTATGTCATCAAACGCAGATTGCCGGTCACATCCGTGTGTTCACCTGGGCCGGTACGCTGTTGATTCTGTTGCTGGCCCTGTCCGGCCGCATCAGCCTGGATGCGGCCCTGCATGGCATCGTGATCAGTCTGCTGAGCATTGCCCTGCTGCTCTGGATGCTGATTGGCGCCCGCAAAAAAAGCCTGCTCAACATCCGCGATCCCGAACTGCGCGAAGCCGCCCACATCGCCATGATGCTCCATATCCACGGCCGTCGTCTCACGGCCTGGGAGAAAGCGCGGCTGCGCAAAAAATTCGGCCGGCGCTATTGTGGACTGGGACATTGTTGAGCTAAGGAAGGGTCTGCGAAAGTCTTGCCGTTACCAACAGGTCCCCGACCGGCGGCCCCTCTTCGCTGGTCGGGTTTTCAAAATGCGCGATGGATGTAATCGAACTAACACGCCGCTTGATTCGTTTTGACACGGTCAATCCACCCGGGAGGGAAGATGCCTGTGCCCGATTTGTGGGTCAACAATTAAAGGCAGGCGGGTTTAACGTATCCTATCACGCCTTCGCCCCGGGGCGCACCAGCCTTATCGCCCATTCGCCGGTGACCGACGATGAAGACGCGCCCATCGTGTTGAGCGGCCACCTGGACACCGTGCCCTTGGGTTCGGCCCCCTGGCGCCATGATCCTCTGGCGGCCGACCTCCTCGATGGTAAAATCTACGGACGGGGGGCCAGTGACATGAAGGCCGGTGTTGCCGCGATGGTGATGGCCGCCCTGGTGGAAGGACCTCACGTCCCGGTAACCTTGGTCATATCCGCCGGAGAGGAAACCGGCTGCGAGGGGGCCCGTTTCCTGGCCGCCGAACAGCGGCTGCCGATGCAGGCCCGGGCCCTGGTGATCGGCGAGCCCACGGCCAATCAGCCCTTGATCGGCCACAAAGGCGCCTTGTGGCTGGAATTGGAAGCCACCGGCCGTTCGGCCCACGGATCGCAACCGGAGTTGGGGGACAACGCCATCCACAAGGCGGCGGAGGCTGTCAACCGTCTGGCGCACTACCGTTTCGACGGGTTTAGCCACCCACTGCTGGGAAAGCCCAGCCTGAACGTGGGGACCATTCAGGGCGGGTCCAACATCAATTCGGTGCCCGACCGTGCTTTGATTGGCGTTGATATCCGCAGTGTTCCCGGCCTCGGACATAACGTCCTGCGGCAAGATCTGGAAGCCCTGTGCGGTGATCTGGTCCGATTTCGCAACCTGGCCGACATGGAGGGATTTGCGTCTGATCCCCAGGACCCTTGGATTCAGATGGTCTCCAAGCTAGTGACCCCCTACGTGGAAGAGCTCCCGGTACCCCGCGCTGCCCCCTATTTTACCGACGCCGCCCCCCTGGCGGCGGCCTGTAACCGACCGCCCACGATATTGCTGGGCCCTGGTGAGCCGTCTCAAGCCCACCAGACGGATGAATACGTGTTCACCCGACGGATCGAAGATGCGCTGGCGATCTACCGGAAGATTCTGCGGTCCTGAGCGTTACCGTAGAAAGCAAGATGGTTTCCTAAAAAGTTTGCATTTGGGGCGTACAAAGCTTATGAAGTCAACGCAACGATCTCAATTCGTTGATCAGGGTAACATTTGCAAGGGAGGAGTCGAACACCATGGGCAAAGGCGATCGACGCACGAAACGGGGCAAGATCTGGAGCGGCACCAACGGCAAGTCGCGCCCCAAAAAGACCAAAAAAAGCAAAACCAAAAAGTGAATGCGGCGCGGTTGATTCTCGCCGAGATATACATCTAGACGGAAGCTATCGATGTTCGTCGGGCGGACACCGGATCATGGCCCCCATCCCCTACCCTCTGGCCATAAAGGCACCCGAGAGCCTGGAAACCCCAGCGGTCCTCGTGGACGGCCAAATTCTGCAGGCCAATATTGCCGCCATGCAGAAGGTGGCCCGCCACGCCGCCCTGAATCTGCGTCCCCACATCAAAACCCATAAATCGATCACGATTGCCCGGCAGCAGCTCAACGCCGGTGCGGTAGGGATCACGGCCTCGAAGGTAGACGAGGCCCTGGTTTTCATCGAAGCCCAACTGCCCTCGGTCACCCTGGCCTATCCCCAACTGGTGGCGGCCAAGCTAGATCGCCTCTTGACAGCCGCCGGTCGTTACGGCTGCGACCTGCGCCTTATTGTCGACAGTCCCGAGGGGGTGGCACTGCTGGCGGCGCGAGCGGCCGCGTTGGGCCTCCGGCCAGGGGTTTTTATCAAAATCGATGTCGGGTTGCACCGTTGCGGCTGCCGACCGGACGATCCACTCGTTTTTTCGCTGGCCCAAACGATCCATGGCGCGGACCACTTGGATTTCCGCGGTTTGCTATCGCATGCCGGTCAGGCCTACGGGGCTGCGGATGCCGCCGCTGCTGGCCACATGGCCCAAAGCGAGCGCGAGATCATGACCACCCTGGCGGCCTCACTGCGCAAGGCCGGCTGCGAGGTGCCGGAAGTCTCCGTGGGATCGACCCCCACGGTCCTGGCCACCCGGGAATTTGAAGGCCTCACCGAGATTCGCCCCGGGAATTACGTCTTTATGGATCAGACCCCACTGCGTCTGGGGCTGATCACACCCCGACAGATCGCGCTGAGTGTATTGACCACCGTGGTCAGCACCAACGCGCACTACGCCATCGTCGATGCCGGTGCCAAAACCCTCAGCTCGGACCGCGGGGCTCACGGCACAACCGGGATCGAGGGATACGGGGTGGCCTTTGGGCTGGGTGATCCCACTGACCCACCCGAGCCCCTGACGGTCGCCAAACTCTCTGAAGAACATGGTTTTATCATCCCGGGCGCGGTTCGTCTGAAACCCGGCGACCGGCTCCAGATTTTTCCCAATCATGCCTGCCCGGTGGTCAACTTGGCCCGTGAGTTGGTTGTGGTCGACGGCGCTTCGATGGATGTCTGGGCGGTTGACGCCGCAGGTTGCGTTCGCTAATCTGACCCCCCAGCAAAGACCGTCAGCGGTGACGGTCGAACCCGTCGATCCACCAATGAAAGTGAATACCGATCATAGCCAGGAATCCCCGATCCCGTCGGCCACGGTGATTTTACTGCGCGAGGGCGATGGTGGGGTGGAAACGTTGCTCGTGCGCCGCCAGCCTGGAACGGCCCCCTTCGCCGGGGCCTGGGTATTTCCCGGTGGCGCCATCGAGGCCGCCGACGGTTCGGCCCACCCCGGGGATGCGTGGCCCGAGGCCGCCCGCCGGGCGGCCGTGCGGGAACTCAGGGAGGAAGCCGGTCTGGACGTCATGACCCACGAGCTGGTGCCGTTTTCGTGTTGGACATCGCCGACGGTCGTGCCACAACGTTTCCGCACCTGGTTTTTTCTGACGGCCGCGCCATCGGGGCCGATTCGGCTAAGCTCCAGGGAGATCAGCGCCTATTGCTGGGTGACACCCCAGCAGGCGCTGGACCGGCACCACGCGCAAGGCATGACCCTGTTTCCGCCCACCTGGGTTTCCCTCCATGAACTGAGGGCCATTGAAGCGGTGGCCGAAGCGCTGGAAAGGTATGCCCGCCGCCCGCCTTGCATTTTCAATCCACGGGTGCGGACCTTTGGCGCAAGCCGGTGCTTCTTCTATGAAGGGGATGCGGCCTATCGCGATGGCGACATCGATCGTCCCGGGCCGCGCCACCGCCTGTGGGCCCATGCCCATGGCTGGCGCTATGAGCGGGACAAAGTTACCTGGCGGGGGGCCTTCGATGCTGGATAACCACGATTCAGACCCGGGGACCGGCAGACGCATACGCCAAGGCCGGCATTCGGCTACCGCCGCTGTCCGGGTATTGATCATCACGCTGGCCCTGCTGGCAGCGCCGGTGCCCGCCGCCAAGGGCGGGCCGGAGGAGGCCACCATGCCGATCATTGAACTTCCCCCACCGCGTCTTGCGGGAGAACTCGCGTTCGAAGCCGCCCTGGCACGCCGCCGTTCGGTGCGTGACTTCGCCGCGCGACCGCTCACGCTTGCGCAACTGGGACAGGTCCTGTGGGCTGCCCAGGGGATCACCGGTCGCCGCTGGCCGATGCGAACCGCACCGTCGGCCGGTGGCCTGTATCCATTGGAAGTCTTCGTGGTCGCGGGGCAGGTCGATGGTCTCGAAGACGGCATCTATCGCTATCGACCCGCCGGGAACGGTCTGGTGCGTCTCAAGGACGGGGATCATCGACGGGCCCTGGCTCGCGCGGCCCTGGGCCAGGGATGGATCGCCCAGGCCCCGGCCACGCTCATCATTGCGGGCGTTGTGGCCCGCACAGCTGCCAAATACGGGCAACGCGCCGGGCGCTACATGTTCATGGAAGCCGGACACGCGGCCCAAAACGTCTATCTTCAAGCCCAGAGCGAGGGTCTGGGAACCACGGCGGTCGGTGCTTTTAGGGACAGTGACGTCCAGGCGCTGCTGGGCATGGCCGCGGATGAAGCGCCGCTTTATCTCCTGCCGGTGGGGGTGCCGCGCTGAGCCGCATGAACGCATTCGCGCACGGCACGCTTGCGTGCGTTGGCCGCGAATGCCTAAGCAAGCGAATGGGGGACGCATGATTGTCGTGACCGGTGGCGCCGGGTTTATCGGCAGTGCCTTGGTGTGGGCCCTGAACAGGCGTGGCCGGGATGACATTCTGGTGGTCGATCGGCTGGGGCAAACGGACAAATGGCGCAATCTGGCCGGCCTGCGGTTTTCCGACTACCTCGACAAAACGGATTTTATCGAAGATCTGGAGCAAGGTCGCTTTGGAGAAGAAGTCGAAGCCATTCTGCATATGGGCGCCTGTTCTTCCACCACCGAGACCAATGCCGACTACCTGATGGCGAACAATTATGGCTACACGGTCCGAATTGCCGCCTGGCGGGCCGCCCACCGCGCCTGTCGTCTGATCTATGCTTCCAGTGCGGCCACCTACGGTGACGGCTCCCGGGGTTATCGCGATGATGAAGACCAGCTGGGAACCCTGCGGCCCCTGAACATGTACGGCTACGCCAAGCACCTTTTCGATCTGCGTGCCCGGCGCGAGGGCTGGCTGGCCGATATCGCCGGGCTCAAGTACTTCAATGTCTTCGGTCCCCACGAGGGGCACAAGGGCGAAATGCGCAGCGTGATCAACAAGGCCTATCCCGGCGTGCGGGATACAGGGCGCATGCGCCTGTTCAAGTCGCACCGGCCGGAATATGCCCATGGCGAGCAGCGGCGTGATTTTATCTACATCAAGGATGCCGTGGCCCTGACGCTTTTCTTCCTGGATCATCCCGCCGTTAACGGGCTTTTCAACATCGGCACCGGCCAGGCCCGGAGCTGGAACGCGGTGGCCCGGGCCCTGTTTGCGGCAACCGGCCACGCGGGTGCCATCGATTACATCGCCATGCCGGACGAACTGCGGGATAAGTATCAGTACTACACCTGTGCCGACATGACCAAGCTTCAAGCGGCTGGCTGCACCTGGCGCTGCACCCCGCTGGAAGAGGCGGTCGCGGATTACGTCCGCAACTACCTGCGCACCGGCGTTTGTCTGGAAGCCGATTGACCCCGGCGGATGCCGTATCGAGGCCTTGGCGCAAACCTGAGGAAAGGGGCAAGCATGTTCGAAGCGATCCTGGCGGCCCGGGAGCGACTTGAAGGGCAGGCCCACCGGACGCCGGTTATGACCTCGCGCACCCTGGATGAACGCGTGGGGGCCGCCGTACATCTGAAGTGCGAGAATTTCCAGCGCATGGGGGCCTTCAAGTTCCGGGGGGCCTTCAACGCCGTCGCCCGCATACCGGTCGGCGACCGACCGCGGGGGGTCGTGACCTTTTCTTCCGGCAACCATGCCCAGGCCGTGGCCCTGGTGGGCCGCATGCTGGACATCCCAACCACCGTGATCATGCCGCGCGATGCCCCGCGGATCAAGCGCCAGGCCACCGAAGGCTACGGCGCCGAGGTGCGGCGCTACGACCCGGCTACGACCGACCGCGAAACGCTGGCCCGTGAAATTCAGGCGCAACAAGGCGGCATCATGATCCCGCCCTACGATCATCCGGACGTCATCGCTGGTCAGGGGACGGCCACGCTGGAACTGCACGCCCAGGTCGGCGATTTGGACTTGCTGCTGGTGCCTTGCGGCGGAGGTGGTTTGCTGAGCGGCTCGGCCGTGGCGGCCCGGGGCCTGATGCCCGGCTGCCGCGTGGTGGGCGTCGAACCCGAACTGGCCGACGACGCCGCCCGCTCGTTTCGAACCGGGGTGCGGCAGACCGTCCACAATCCCCCGACGATTGCCGACGGCACCCGCACCCCGTCGCTGGGACGCCTGACGTTTCCGCTGATTCAGGATCATGTGGATGATTTCGCGACGGTATCGGAGGCCGCCATCCGGGAGGCCGTCCGGTTTCTCTTCTACCGCCTCAAGCTGGTGGTGGAGCCTTCGGGCGCGCTGGGCGTGGCCGCGCTGCTGAGCGGGGCGCTCAAGCCCCGCGGCCGGGTGGGGATCATCTTAAGCGGCGGCAATATCGACGGGCCCACGATGGCCAAGATCCTGCAGGACGAGGCAGATTAGCATGCATGCCCATCCGCCCATGCGGCTGGCCTGCCGGCAGGCGACTTTCCGTTATCCCCAGACGGC
>JASJBQ010000150.1 GCA_030066455.1 Desulfobacterales bacterium | reverse complement strand
ATGGTGGGGCTGATGGACGCCGTTTATCGCGAAGTGCCGCTGCCGCTGCATGTGGCCGATTATCTGGAATCCAAGGAACGCTTTGAACCGGCCACCGAAGATGAACCCGTCATGACAGCCGTGGCGCGGTTTGCCGGCAGCCGCGAGCTGCTCCTCTGCCTGCCGGTCGTGCGCAGCGGGAAAGTTGTGGGCGTGGTCGCCCGACACGACATCATCCGCGCCTTTTTTAAATTGATGCAAAAGATCCCCGATGCCCAAGAAGCGATCTTGTACATCAGCGGGCTGGAAAAGCGGCGGCGGGAGGTCGGCAAACTTCAATAATACCCGATCGGAAGACGAACCCGCGCGGCGTCATTGGATGGTGGATAGATCCGTTGAGGTTGAAACGCAGATGACGAACAGACACGATCTATCTTCATCCGTGTGGTGGAACCTTCTCCTGATCATCGTCGGTTCGGCGGTATTCGCCTTTGGCGTCAATGCCGTCATTGTCCGCCACCATTTCATCAATGGCGGTATCTTCGGCACCGCGCTGCTCGTTTTCTACCAGACCCGGCTGCTCTCCCCGGGGCTTCTGTATGCCTTGATCAATATCCCCTTTTTTCTTTTGGGCTACTTCAAAATGAGCGGCCGTTTCGTGCTCTACAGCCTTTGCAGCGTGGTGGCGACCACGCTCTTTACGCAGCTGATCACGATCGACCTGCACATTGGCAATCAAATCTATGCGGCGATTGCAGGTGGGATTATCACCGGGTTCGGCGTGGGGATCACCCTGCATTCGCTGGGCTCGACGGGCGGGCTGGATGTGCTGGCGATTCTGTGCCACCAGAAATTCAATACGAGTATCGGCAAGTTTTATTTTGGCTACAACGCCGTCCTGTTCCTGGCGGCCTCCCAGCACTTGCACATCGACCTGGTGATCGCCTCCATGCTGATGGTCTTTATTTCGTCAACCACCATCGACTACGTGCTGTCCATGTTCAGCCAGCAGAAGATGGTGTTTATCATCAGCAAAAAGCCGGAAGCGATCACCGCCGTCATCTTGAACGAACTCCACAAAGGGGCCACCATCATCGACGGCCGCGGGGCCTATACCCAGGCGGAAAAGAAACTGATCCTGACCGTCACCAACAACATGCTGCTCAAGCGTCTGGAAGAAGCGGTCTTCTCCATCGATCCCCAGGCCATGTTCATTGTGGGGAATACGTTCAGGGTCATCGGTCTGGGTTTTTCCAAGCGCAAGGTGTATTAGCATCCGCCGCCGCTTCCGGCGGGTTTGACGTGCGCGGCGCAGCGGCCTATCCTGGATATTTAGCGTCTCAGAGGTGTTCATTGGCGAGGCATTCAGGGGTGACGCCGTAGTCTTCTACTGCGAGCCCTTGATAACAAAGCCAATGGACACCCCAGGGAGCGCCCGCAGGGTGAAATATTTTTTCGATTTGCGGTACCACATCCGGGTGCAAACTGCGCCACGGTCGCTGTTGCCAATCTTAGGTCCAAAGCTCTGATATTTTATTGAATTATTCAACATGTAGGAAAAATTTCATGAAATATTCGGGTTAAATGCCGGCCAGTAATGTGGGCCCCAGTTTTTCGGCCAGCCAGAACAGCAGCATCCCCACCACCACCGTCCCCCCCAATGACCGCGTCCGCCAGGCGAAGACGAACGTCGGCAGGGCCACCCATAACTCCGGGCGCCCTAAATCGATCTGCCGGGGGGCCCCCTCGAGGAACAGGGCCGGCAGCAGAAGGGCGCTGAGAATGGCGGCCGGTATCAGCTCCAACCACTGGACGAACCATTCCGGAAGTGATCGCCGGGAAAGATAATGCAGCGGCGCCCAGCGCGGCAGGTAGGTCACCAGGCCCATTCCAAGCAGAAGCAGCAGATAATCAGCCATCGCCTGAGGTTCCTCCCAGCCATTGGCGTTGAATCAGAACCCCCGCCGTGGCGGCCGCCATGGAAGCGATGACGATATAGCTGTTGCCCGGCAGGAGCAACGCCAGGCTCACGGCGATCAAACCGGCCATGGCGGCCGTCAGCAGGTGAATGCGTTTTCTGATCTGGTAGATGAGCAGGCAGATAAACATGGCGATCAGGGCGTAGTCGATGCCCAGTGCGCCCTCGGGAATGAAACGGCCGCCGACGCCGCCGGCCACGGTGCTGACCAGCCAGGTCAGGTTGGCCGCCTGGTTGACCACCAGCGCTCGGGGGAGGCCCCAGTGCTGTGACCGGAAACGGGGCAGATTGACGGCAAAGCTCTCGTCGGTGACACCGTAGGCGAAGAGTGCGAGCAGCCCCCGGTGGGTGGACCGCAGGTAAACGGCCAGGGCGGAACTCATGAGGATATGGCGCAGGTTGACCATGAAGGTCGTGGCGATGATCGCCGGGGCCGAGGCGCCGGCCGCGAGCATGGAAACGGCGATGAACTGGGAACTGCCAGCGAATACCATGATGGACATGAGGCCGATCTGCAGCGGCGTGAGCCCGGCCTTTTGGGCCAGGATCCCGAAAGCCATGCCAATGGGAATGTAGCCCAGGCAGATGGGCCATCCGGCGGAAAGCCCCTCGGTGAAGATGGTCGATCGCGGGGCAGTTGGGGGTGTGGCCATGATCCCTTTCCAGTCTCGGCTAATATCTTGGCGGCGGCTTGAATGCCGCGCAGCAGCCGTTGGCCCGCGACGCGTGCGAGCAGGCGCATCGAATGCGAAACGCGGTACCCTGTCGTTTAAGGGGTTGGATTCAGACATAATTTTTTGTCGCCGATATTGCAAATATTTTTATAAAACATTAGTAATTAGCAAATATTTTTCAAAAGATAGAAAAATGTAATCAACCACCCTGATATGGGGGGTTGGTTTGATCGTGAATGCAAAGGTTTTGCAGATGGCCAAAATTGACGATTACGACCGGAAAATAATCGCCGCGCTGCAATCCAACGCACGCCTTTCCAATATCGAGGTTGCCCGGCAGGTCAACCTGTCCCATTCGAGCTGTTCGCGGCGTATCGCACGGCTCGAACGGGAAGGCGTGATTACCGGCTACCGGGCGCTGACGGATCGGCAGAAGCTCGGCCTTTCCGTGCGGGCCTATTGCGGTGTGATCCGCGATGCCGAGGTGGGTTGGGAAGAGGTCGCCCGCGAGCTTGCGCGCATCGAGGGGGTCGTCAGCGTGTTCGCGGTGTCCGGTGACGTCGACCTGATGCTCGAAATCGTGGCGCGCGACATGCAGCACTACTCCCAGGTCGTGCTCCAGGACGTGTTCAACACCCGGGGCGTTAGCGCCACCCGCAGTTCTTTCGTGCTGGCGGAGGTGAAGTCGATCTACTGACGAATCGTGTCTTCGAGCGGGGGATAGCGGGATCGACACGCTGTTGCTGCTGGGCGTGGGGAATCGAAATTCCGCGCTTACGCTCGGCGGGCAGCTTCCCAGCCGAGGATGGCCTTTTTGCGGGCCGATCCCCAGCGGTACGGGTGGATTTTTCCGTTTTTGGTGATGACCCGGTGGCAGGGTATCAGGTAGGCCACCGGGTTGATGGCCACCGCGTTGGCCACGGCCCGGAAGGATTGGGGCCTGCCGATCAACCCGGCGATGTCCTGGTAACTCACCACCCGGCCTTCGGGGATGCGCCGCAGTGCCTTCCACACGTTCACCTGAAAATTGGTGCCCTTGAGCAGTAGATTGAACGGGCGCCGGGTCTCGTTGGGCGCCGTCGTGAAAATATCTGCCACGAGGGGACAGGGGCCGGCTGAGTTTTCCCTGAACCGGGATTCAGGCCAGGACTGCATCAGATTCTCGACAGCCTCTGCCTTGCGGTCCGTATCGATGAACCCAAAGGAGCAGATGCCGCGCTCGGTTGCCGCCAGCAGGCACTTCCCGAAGGGTGAATCGCAGAAACCATATTCGATCTGTAACCCGCGCCCCTGCTCCTTGAATTCACCAGGCGTCATGGCTTCGAAGGTCACGAAGAGGTCGTGCAGGCGGCTGGGGCCGGAAAGCCCGGCCGCCAGCGCGGTGTCCAGCAGACTGCGGGATTCGGCCAGCTGATGCTTGGTGTCGTCGAGGGTCAAAAACTGGACAAATTGAATCGGACTGATGCCGGCCCAGCGCTTGAACATTCGGTCGAAGTGGTAGCGGCTCAAATTAGCGCTGGCCGCGATCTGATCGAGCGACGGTTGGGATTTGAAGTGATCCTCGATGAACTGGGTCGCTTTCTCGATACGTCGGTAGTCATCCGATTGCTGTGCATAGTCCTGCCGTTGCATGTCTGCCTCCCCATGGTTCGAAGCGGAGCATAACCTAACGGCATTTCTCCGGGATGGCCACCCGAATGTTGCGGCATATCAGCGCAAGATTCGGGTGGTATCTTCCAACCCGCAGAGCTATGGTGCGCCATGAAACCGGAACGGGATCGGCCCGGCCTCTTTTCGAAGGGCTGCGGCTGATCGGGAGGGTCATCACAGATGGGCACAAGGGACGCAGCAATGCCGACCAGCATCAGCAATGCCTACGACATCAATCAGGTCATGGGTATTGTCGAATGGGGCTTGATCACAATTCTGTCCATCCTCTGGGGCGGCTCCTTTTTCTTCGTGGGGGTCGCCGTCAGGGAGGCGACCCCGCTGACCATCGTCTGGGTAAGGGTATCGCTCGCCGCCATTATTCTCCTGGTCGTGGTGCGCTTGAAGAATAAGACAATACCCTCCGCACCGGGTGTCTGGGGTGCTTTTTTCGTCATGGGGGCCTTGAACAACCTGGTTCCCTTCAGCCTGATCGTCTGGGGGCAGACCCATATCGAAAGCGGCCTGGCCAGCATCCTCAATGCCACGACCCCGATTTTCAGCGTGGTCCTGGCGCATTTTCTGACCCGTGAAGAACGACTGACCGGCCATCGGGCGGCGGGGGTTCTGGTCGGCTGGTCGGGGGTTGCGGTGCTGATCGGCATCGATGGTCGGCTGCTTGAACGATTCCGGCGCAAAGCGCTCTGCCCTGCTGAATATAAAGAGATGACCCCCAAGTTTTGAAGACAAGTTGGTTTAGTGGTGTCTGGCCCGTATGCGCACAGCCACTGTCCGGCCGCCGTCTTCCGGGGCCTGTCCGCTCCAGCCCTCGCCGCCGTAGCCGAAGCCGAACACCCATCTGGAGGCCGCCTTACGGGTCTGGCCGGCCCAGAACCAGTAGCCCGACGAGGGGATGAGTTGCGTCAGGTTGCGCACGCCGTCGCCGGTGCGGCGGAGGGCGCCAAGTTCGTTGCGTTCCGGCATGCGCCAGCCGCCGCCCAGGGCCGCAAGCCCGGCAACCCAGTTGCGGGCTTCCTCCCAGGTCATTCCGCGATCAGGACCCGGATACCACTCAAGCCCCGTGTCCGTGTCGTAGATGGCACCGGTACTTTCGCGAACGAGGTTGCCGTCGGTGGCGACGATTTCGGCGGCCATTCCGATCGCGCAACCGAAAAAGAAGGGGAGAATCGATGCCGCCATGTGAAGACGTCGCGATAACAGGGTAGGTGTTGGCCGCCATCTCGAAAATGCCGGAACGCTCCTGGGCTGTCCGCGAAGCATCGCTATTCATCCGGATTGAACTTGCGTGCCAGGTCGTTGTCGATGACGTAGATGCAGACCTCCTGGGCGCCCTTTTCGGTGTAGCGGTATTTGGTGCCCAGGTTGCCGATGAGGAAAGTCACATCGTCGCGGATCTTCTTGTCGTAGGTACGGAACCCGGATGTGTTGTAGTCCTTGATGGCTTGGCGGAAATTCTCGTTATCCAGGAAGGGATCCAGGGCTTTGGCTTTGAGGTTGAAGGCGTAGCGCTCGTGGATGTCCTGAAAGAGTTTGGTCTCGGTGATGGGCGTGCCTTCGATCATGATTTCCTGGGTCAGCGTCTGGGTGGCGTAGATTTTCTGGGTGTCGGCCCGGAAGGCCTGGCGGTCCGCCCCCGTCAACCCGTTGCCGAGAATGCGCGTTTCCAGATCCTCGAGATAGGCTTCGGTGATTTCCAGCCGATCGCCGGTATGGGTCGAGGTCGCCACCGAGCCGATGTCGAAATTGATGGCGAAGAGATAGTTCAGCAGGTTGCGGTTGATCTGTTCGCGGTTGTAGTAAAAAAGGGATTCCTTGACTTCCTGCAGGACGGTATAGTTGTAATTGCGCCGCAGCGAGTCCAAGAACCCCGTGGGGATCAGTTCCTGCAAGTCTTTGCGGATCTTGGTGAAATACTTGCACAGGTCCGCCATGGTGATCAGCTTGTCCGGGCGCGCGAAGGAAGAATAAAATTCGTTGAAGATCTTGATGGAATCCCGCCCCGAAAGCCCGCGGTTGCCTTCCTGCTCGGACTCGCCGATGATCGTGCGGCGCCGCTTGGCCGTGAAGCGCTTGCGGTCCTCCTCCGTGAGCCATTCGGGTATGTGGCCGGTATAGATCTCCATTTTGAGCAGTTGCAGGTTTTCGTCGCACAGTTGGCGATATTTGCCGGCCTGGCCGATCCACTCCAGGAGGGATTCAGAGCGTATATTGAGCCGCGAGGAGATCACCACCCGGGCGAAGTTGTGGAGTACCCGGGGCAGAAAGCTGTCGTCAATCTGCCGGCCGAAGATATTGCGGTAGATGGCGATCTCCGTGTTGAGATCCAGGATATAGGGAATTTTGATGTACTCGATACGATCCGAAAAAGACTGGAAATCCTGGATATTTTTCTTGTCTTCCGGATTCATCAGTGCCAGCAGGAGCGAGTTGACGTTCTCCTCGATATCTTCAACTTTGTGCACCCCTTCGCTGATGATATTGTGCAACTCGATGAGGCGCTCGATGTTGTGCGACTTGATGTCCATCAACGCGTAGATACCGTTGTTGGTGGTGGCGTAGCGCGAGAAGATGTACTTGACCTGGTTGCTGTCCTTGAGGACCCGGTTGAGTTGATCCTGGAGCATGGGGTTGGTCAACACTTGCTGTTTGCCCGGGCGGTCGCCCGGATTGAAGACGCTGATGCCCTGGCCCAGGCGGCGCTTGAAGCGATAGGGGCGGGCATAGAGCATATTGAAGACCTTGAGCGGGCTTTTGAGGCGGTTGAGCAGCACCTGGTAGAGGGAGGCGCAGATCGTGCATGGCAGTTCCCGAAAAACCCAGTCATACTCCTTGTCGGTGAAAAGCTGCCACTTGAAGCGGTTGTTGGCAAAGAGATCGTCGAAGAACGAGCGGCGGTAGTGTTTGGGGATCATCAGGATGGGATGGTCATGGCTGGGGCAGGGGATTTCGATAATCTCGTTGTTGCCCAGAATCGAGGCCGCCACTTCTTCCGGATTGCTGCGGCGGCCGTGCGTGTCGAGGTCCGCGTTGGAGGCATCCGCACCCGGCGGCTCGTTTTCGGCCGAACTCCGTTCCATCAGCGTGAACATCTGCTGGAAGAAGGGCAGGGTTTCCGGACCGGCCAGCGGCCCCACCGCCTGACGGTCGATGCGCCAGACAGCTTCGTAGCGGGTGCCCTCGGGCGTGTTGCCGTACTCCTCGAAACGCATCAGGAGATTGTTCAGAAAGGTGCTCTTGCCGCAGCCCGGCGGTCCGTCGAAAATATAGATTTTGTTCTGCTGGGCCCCGCGCTTCATGGATTCGGCCAGGTTGATCATGCGATTGGCGAAAAGACGGTCGGCAAAAAAAGGGTTGTCGGAGCCCTCCACGAAAAGCCGGGTGCAGTCGTAGTAGACGAACTGGATGGACTCGGGATCATCCGGGTATTCATCCACCCCCTCGGAGACATAGTTCTTGACCATGTCGTGGAAAACCTGGAACACGTTGCGCATCACACGCTGCGGGGATTTGAGCAGCGCGTCCAGGAAAGCCTCGAATGGAATCGGTGGCGGTTGCCCCCGCTCCTTGATCGAACGGTCGAGGTTATGCATGGCATGACGGACGTTTTTCATGGTGACGCTTCCTGTGCTTCCAGGATTTCACGGGAAAGGCGGCGGCCTTTCATGGTGTAGCGTACCCGACGCCATTCGACAGCCTCGGTCCGGGGGGCCTCGGGTAGCTGACCCATGCCGGCCGCCGCGGTGGGGCCGTCTTCCTTCGAACCGACGGGCACCTGTTCGCTGGTTTCCAGGCAGGCGGGCCCTCCCCAGAGGTATTCCACGCCGAGGAGGGTGTTGGCGATATACTCGCGTACGAGGGGTTTGCCCTCGAAATGGTGCACGAGGTAGAGGCACCCGTCCTCGTTGCGATCGGCGTCGACCGTGACATGCGGCGGGTGGTAGAGCGCGTCGATGACCATCGCGCGGTAGCGGTCGGCATCCCGGCTGGCAACGTAATACTCCCAGGTCATACGCTGACGATTGAGCCGTTTGCCGGCGACGAACAAGCGGTGGCGGTCGACGAACTCCTGATCGATAAACTGGTGGATGAACATGAAATCGCAGTAGTGGGTGCGCACGTCAAACAGAAAGGCCGGACCATCGCCGCACCGCTGGTCGTAGGTTGCGCGTTCACCGGCATCCCGGAGGCGCTGGTAGGCGAAGCTGCGTTTGCCCTTGTCCGCCATTTCCCCGACATGCTGGAAGAGGCGCATGCCCAGGGCGTAGGGATTCAGGCCGACCCGGGGAAGGGCTGTAACCCCGGCATTGACGCGGGCGTACTCGACTTCGTGACCCCGGATGCGGTCATCGCGCATGAACAGCTTTTCGTGCCAGTAGCTGGCCCAGCCCTCGTGCAGAATTTTGGTCCGAATCTGAGGCTGGAAGAAAAGCGAGGTCTGGCGAACGATCTGGGCCACCGTTTGCATCCATTGATTCTCCTCGCGGTTGAGGAAACGGGAGTGCTTCATGATGTATTCGAGGGGGTCGAGATGGCGCTCGGGGCCGGTTTCCGCATATTTCTGGAAGAGGGCCTGAAATTCGGGGTGTTCGACTTCGATGGCGGCGAAAAAGGCGTCTTCGGCGTTCGAAGGGTTGTCCCGCCGGCACTGATTGAAACGCTCGATTTCAGCGAGGTACTGATTGATTTTGAAGGGCCTGCGCTGCTGCAGGAATACATCGAAGTAATAGTCGAGCTTGCTGGGGAGGGAAGGGCGCGCATCATGGTCGGCGTGCGCCAGAGTTTGGTGGAATCCGACGAGGTTGTCGATGCTCCGGCTGAACTCGATCACGTAGTCGACCCAGCGGCCTTTCTCGGAGCGCAGCCGGGCGATCACCCGCTTGTCGGAAAGGGCTTGGCCGTTGAAGTCATAATCCCAGGTGTGGCGGAAAAAGACATTGTTCTGAAAGAGATCGATGTGGCCCAGGACATGGTAGAAGATCATCACGTTCAGCCAGTCCGGATTGTTGTCGTTGTAGTAGGATATGGCCGGCCGGGTGTTGATGACGGTTTCGTAGGGGTTTCCGGGGTAAAGCTCGTACTTGCCCTTTTCTTTGAGCACATCCACGTCGTGGACCCAATAGTCGTAAAGGTTGGGAATCATCAGCTTGGGCGAGAGTTCCAGCAGGTCGCGGTTGGTGACGATGTATTCGAGGGTCTCGTCCTCGAAGCGCAGTCCGGCGTCGCGGGCCCGGTCTTTGCAACCCTCCATGATGCCCTTGGTATGCTGGTCGATCAGTTCCATCGCTATTCCGAAATCAGGCTGCGGATGCCTTCGATCAGGCGGGTCTCGTTGGCCTCTTCGTTGAGAACGTCCATACGCAGAAGATCCGGCTTATCCTCCAGCAGCCCCGACTGCTTGAGGTAGCGCGAGACTTCGGTGCCCCGGGTCATGGAAATGCTGCGTTCCACCACCGTAAAACCCACCCGACTGGCATAGCGCAGCATGATTTCCAGCTCGGGGATGGTCTTGGCCCCCGTGGTGTCCCAGTCGTCGCCGTCCGTGCCGTGAAAGACATAGATATTGTAGTCCCGGGCGAGGTTCTCGCTGTCAACGATCTGGTTCACCAGGTGGAAGGCCGAGGATACCTGGGTGCCGCCGGCCACGCTGGAATTGTAGTAGGTGTAAAAATCCTCCACCTCACGGGCTTCGGTGTCGTGCAGGATGAAGCGCGTTTCCACCTGGCGGGCGTACTGGTAGAGCAGCCAGCTGTAGATCAGGACGTGCTGGGTGACGACGATCTCGGTGGGCTTGCCCTCCATCGAGCCGGAGTAGTCGCGTAAAAAAAAGACCATGGCCTGGGATTCGTAGTCTTTTTCGGGGGAGAGGACCCGGTAGACCTTGTCCCGCGGTGAAATCAGGAACGCGCTCGGATCGATGCGGTCCGGATCGGGCAGGTTCCCCAGGTTGATATTGGTCTCCACGATCCGTCGCAGGGTGGCCTTTTTGTCCAGGAGCTGCCCCTGGCCCTGGTGGCGGTCGGTCAACTGGTAGGTGTAGCGCGTCATCGAGCGCTTTTTGCCCTTGTCCTTGAGATTGGGCAGTTCGAACTGTTCGGTCAGAACGCGCCCCAGGTCGTAGGCGCTCGATTCGACTTCGTGTTCGCCGCCCTCGCCCTGCCCGGGTCCGCTGGCCGAACCCGTGGGGCGCACGGGCTGCTCGCCGATGACTTCGCCCGTCTCGCCGTCGCCGGCGCCGCCCGAGGTCTGCTCTTCTTCCTCGGGGTCGCGGACCTTGTCGTGGATCAGTTTTTCCTCCACCGTGGTGGGCACGACGACGACTTTTTCCTTGCCCCGGGTGCCGGGTTTGATCATCCGCCCGACGCGGATCTTGCGTGGAAAACCGTCCTTCTCGCGCTGCCGGTCCCGCGCCAGCAGCTCGTCGATGGACTGCAGGCAGGTGGTGTAGGGTGATGCGGCCGGGGGGATGGCCTGTAAAACGCTCAGATCGTCATGGGCATACCAGTCCCGTGGCCGCTGGCCGCCGGAGGGAGACGTCCGGGAGGGGAGCGTGTGCTCCTGCGGCCCTTCGCGTTCTTCGCGCTCGAGGATTGCGGCCCGATCAGGGGCGTGCGGTTTCGAATCCGCTTCGTTGGCCATGGTCAGTTCTCGTCTTCCTGGGTACAGAAATATTCAATCGTCTTCTGGGCGCAGGTGGCACAGTATTTCAGCTTGTTGAGCATGGTGTCGATCATGCGGTCGTAGAGTTTCTGGTTTTCTTCGTTGGTGCGGTTGGCCAGCGCCCCCACCAGACTGCCGGCGCCGGCAATATCGGACTTGAGCCGCACGTCGGTGACCGCCTTGACCAGCTCGAGATTGTCCATGAAATCGTAGTCCGGATCCACCGAAATTTTCTGGCCGTAAATTTTGCGAATGGAGGTGCGGAAGGATTCACGCTGCTCCTCGGTCTTGAGACCCAACCGCTCCTCAACGCTGTGGATGTAGCGTGTGTCGATCTTGAGGGCTTTGAGTTCGCCGGACTGGGGGTCCTTGTACTTCCACATGTGGTCCGGTCCCAGGTTTTCGGCATCGATCCCGATGATCATGTTGACGTAATTCATCACGTCCTTGCGGATGGCGTGGGGCTCGTCCATGTAGGCGTTGAACATCTCCGTCATGATCCGCTCGCGGTAGAGGCCCTTGGCGATCTTGAGGTCCTCCAGATACTTGGCGCGGTCATTGGCCTCGGGGACGTAGTCCAGAATGATGCGCTCCAGGGCCCGGAAGATATCGTAGGCAAACATGCAGCGACCCTCGTTGGTTTCGGAGCTTTCGATCAAGAGCTGGATCGAACGGCCCAGGTTGCGCTGGCCCAGACCCTTCTGTCCGAAGCGTTTGACGATATCCGGCTCCTGGTTGAGGGTGTCGATAACTTCGGCCAAGGTCTTGATGCTCTTTTCCCCGGCGATCTCGCCGGCGGCCAGTTTGAGCGTTTCGATGGGCGTCAGCTTTTCGGACTTGGGCAACCGCGTCAGGACCGCCGCTACCGAGGTGGCATGATTGAGATTGGGGTCCTGATGCAGGTCTTCGCGGGTGAGCGTCGTGCGGGATTCACTGCCGATGGCATAGCGTGTCAGGTGCCCTTGTAGTTTGTAATTCGTGTTGTGGGACACGTAGGTGATGCGGCAGCGATCGACGATGGGGGCCTCTTCCTTTTCCGCTAGAAAGCGGTTGAACTCGGAGTTGTTGCTGGTGGCGATGATCAGCGAGTC
>JASJBQ010000153.1 GCA_030066455.1 Desulfobacterales bacterium | reverse complement strand
GCCTCTTTGCGTCGGGGCGTAGCGCAGTCTGGTAGCGCACTTGAATGGGGTTCAAGGGGTCGGAGGTTCAAATCCTCTCGCCCCGACCAGTTCGACTTTAAACAAATAAGCGGCTCACCTCAAGGGGTGGGCCGCTTTTTTGTTTTCCGGGAATAGATGACATGGACTATCCCGCCTGCCCTGATCGGCAACGATACGCCGCTAGCCTCGAGCGTTCTCCGGGTATAGAAACGGCGATGCCCGGCCTTAACACCCACAAACCGAGCTGTGGACGGTTTTGCTCGAGTGGTGGTGTCGGCGGTAAATTGCTTTGCAAGGCCAGCGATCCCGGTGTGACCCTCATCGCTTCAATCCGTCTTCTCGTCAGCCAAAATCCGCTTTTTCCACGGGAGTCAGGCCCGGTGCCACGTCATTGATGCCGAGTTCTTCCAGGTCTCACGAAAGATCCAGTCCGCCCTTCGTGACATGAATGCCGAAACGGGTGCTCAAAAACGGTTTGCGGATGGATTGCGGCGGGAAACGATGATCGACAGGCCCCCAGGCAGCCGTTACCCTGCCGCCCTCCACCAGCATGAAGGCCGCCGTTCCGATGCGGTTCGCAAATACTTCCGCCTGGCTCTATTTCTCTGGGGACCAACCACCACGCGCCGGCGCCGGGATGTATGCCCAGCGTTCACCTGGGAATATGGCGGCAGCATGGGAATCGGACAACGTGTCAGCGGCGGTGAAGCCCAGCACCCCAGCCAGGCAAATAACAGGTAAAAGTACGGCTGGTTTCATGTCGGTCGCGTCCGGAGGGTCCGTTGCCCCGTGCGTGGCAAGGCAAAGCGGTATTCGACCTTCATTTTCCGGCGGCATTCACTCCCGCCGGGTTGCATTTTGAAGATCAAAGCTTATTATCAATTTGAAATTGCCTTACTCAGCAATGGCAGTTTCTTCATACTCTCCTCCTAAGGCGGGGCGTCAGCCTCGCCTTTTCTGTTCTGATCGGCCGCATCGGCGCGGGTTCATGTCGTCTGTCGCGACGAATGGTTAACGACGGCGAGCGGCCGATGGCACGGCAAAGTGAGGCAAAACCAATCGAGCGCGTTTGCTATTCTCTAAGATTTTTAGTATAAATTCAACTGTCTGAAAAATGCTTCCGTAACTGACCATAACTTCGGACCGTTTAGGATGCGCTGTGCAATCGATTGAAATCCGCTATCCCATCCACACCGTCGATCAGGTGGAATTGTTTGCACCGGGTACCGTGGTTTCGGAGGAGGCGCTCGATAATCTCATCGCCCACAGCCCGAAGCCCGTCCCTCAACCCAGATCACTCCTGGACTTCGAGACCACCCGGAACGATATTCGGAGCCTGTTCGACACACCTGCATACCGGATCATCTTCTCCGATGCACAGCGCAACCGCGAGGTCATGGATCTGCTCGAGAAGGTCGAGTTGATCCCCCCGGTATTAGCGTCCCTCGACTATTTCCGGGTGCTGGACAAATATACCTACCGCCATATTCTGCTCGTCATGATGGTGAGTGCTCTGCTGGCCCAGGAACTATTGGACGAGTCCTTCGACCAGGTCATCGAAGCCATGACCGGGCCGATGCACGACATCGGTAAAATCTGCGTGCCCCTGGAAATCCTTCATAAGACATCGCCTCTCAACATGGAGGAGCGGCGCCACCTGGAGCATCATACCGTGGCCGGCTATGTCTTGCTGGCCTACTACCTGCGCGATCCGCGGGGACTCGCGGCCATCGTGGCCCGCGATCATCACGAGCGTCGCGACGGCACAGGCTACCCGCGGGGCATCAACCTCCAGGATCCGATGGTGGAAATAATCGTTGCCTGCGATGTCTTCGATGCCCTGATTTCGGAACGCCCTTACCGGCCACAGTCCTATGACAACCGCACGGCACTGGAGGTGCTCGTCGGCATGGCCGAAAAAGGCGCTTTAGACAGCAGGGTGGTCCGGGCGCTTGTGAGTTTCAACCGCCAGTCGCACCCCCACTTCGCGAACTGCGAGCTTTCGCGCGAACGCCGGGGATCACCGCCGTCCAATAACCTCTACCGCGTACGATCCGATGACGAATCATCGCGCTATTAGGTGCAGTCAGGCATCGATCAGTAGGGCGCAAACCGATCGGGCGCCAGGCGAGGCATAGCCTTATGCACGACGATTCCCGCGACGTAAAGTGGCACGAGAAACGCAAAGCGGCACGCTCGGCGCAACTCCTTAATTATCGTGCAGAAATCAAACTGGTCGGTGAGCCGCTATACCAGTTCCGGGTTTCCGATGTGTCCACCCAGGGGGCCGGCCTGCTGATAACTCCTGGCTCGCGCTTCCTGCAAATCGTCGAAGTCGGGCAGATCCTCGAGGTCAATTTTCTATCCCCCCAGGGAACCGAGCCTTCGGGCTGGTATCAATCGGAAGTCAAACACATCACCGAAATGGAGACCGGCCCGTACAAAGGGCTCAAACAGATCGGCGTCCAGATCCTAGGCAAGGCCGAAAAGGCCTGAACTCGTTCGCACGGCAGTTGCGAAAGCGCGGGCCATCGCAACCGGTTTTTCAGACGCGGTTTTTAGGGGCGGAGTCGGATCGCCCGAATCTTCGCTTACCAAAAAAACCGACTATTTTAAGAGATCCAGATTGCCCGTCCGAATCATGTCCAGCACCAGTTTTCCGGCCAGCTTGGCTTTCCCCAGCCCTCCTTTGCGGTTGGCTTTGAGAATCCTGAAAAGTGCCTCACGGGTTTCCGGAGGGCGCAATGCCAGCGTTTTTTTCTCTAGCGCAATGGCCCCCTGGGGGCAGGCGGCAATGCAGTGGCCACAGCCCAGGCAGCGGTTGAGATCGACGCGGGCAGGTTCTCTGCCGCCGCGCACATCCACCGCCTGGGCCTGGCAGCGACGCACGCATCGGCCGCAGCCGTTGCAGATCGCAGAATCCACATGGGCATAGAAATTGGTGGCCCAGAAATCCACCGGTCGGGGCAGGCTGTGATGAATCTGCAGCATGCCGCAGCAGCAGCCGCAGCAAGAACAGATAAAATCAGCCTTCGCGGTGTTGGAGGGTTGCAGGATTAACCCCTCTTTCTGATTGTTCTCGATGATGGCCCTGGCCTCATCACGCCGAATCTTCCGCCCCATTCCCCCTTTCAGCACGGTCTGGGCGATCGGGCCCAGCCCCAGGCAGGTCTCCCGGCGATCGGTCAGTCGGCAGTGCTCGCCGGCCATCCTCTTCTTCTTGCGACAAATGCAGTCGAGAATCACGAAGGGTCCGTCGGCCTGGTCCAACAGCGCCGAGGCTTCGTCGCAGCTGGCGACCTGATGCCGGGGTTCAATACTCTTCGCTATGGGGATCGTGCGCATTTGCGGCCGTTCGGTGGCCAGGAATTCAAGCCCGAATCGCCAGTCCGAGGTATAGGTTTTAAAATCGCTGACGAACTCGGGCGTGAGGCGATTGACCTGCAGTTCGTACATGCCGACCACCAGGGGCGTGTTGGCGTAACAGGTGCGCCCGTCTTCTTCCAGGGCTTCGATGCCGCCCTTTTTGAGGAGGCCGTCAAGAACCGACGCCAGTTTTCCCGGCGATGCCACCAGATGCCGTACCCGGGGGAAGATCACCTCCAAAGGCTCGTGCCGGTAGTCTAAAAAGGTGGCGATCTGCGCTTCCTCCGGCGTAAAAATGTGCCGCAGGATCTTCAGTTCGGCCCCTGATTTCGAGGCCGGGAATCCCACGGCCTGTCGGTCCAGGTGCTGCTGGAGTTCGATGTAAACCTGATCGCCAGGGCTCATTATACGCCTCATCGCCGTTAACCAAGGGCAGTTCGGTCAGCCTTAAAACGTGTGAAAGTTGTCACGCGCGCTGAATGTGGCAAGCCGCGTCCCTGCTGGTGGGCCACGCCCCTTTTGGGGTCGCATGCCAATGGGGCCGTTGGGCGCAGCACAATGGATCGCTGAGCGTGAACTTACAGTCCATCGTGATTATAGTGTTAACAAGCCTTTCCAAACGACAGCATTTCGATCCCATAGAACCAACCCGCTTGGTGACAAGCCCGGAGCGGGCACGGGTGCAAAGATCATCGCGTTCGCACCCAATATACGGACGTCGGTGCAACCCAACCAAGAGACGCAGTAGAAAACATATCATGAAAACCAACGAAAAGCGCGTGGCCATTGTCGGTGGCGGCATTGCAGGCCTTAGTTGTGCACGACGGTTGATAGCCAAAGGCTATGCCGTCCAGGTGCTGGAGGCTTCAAGCCGCATCGGCGGCCGCATCAAAACAGACCAACTGGACGGATTCCTGCTCGACCGGGGGTTTCAGGTGCTCCAAACCGCTTACCCCGAAGCGCAGCGGGTGCTTGACTACGCACGCCTCGACCTGCGCTATTTCGCCCCGGGCGCCATGATACGTATCAAGGGTCGCTTTCATACGATCGCGGACCCCCGGCGACGCCCGGGACGTGCGCTCACAACCCTGACGGCCCCCATCGGAACGCTGGGCGACCGGCTGCGTCTTTTGAGACTGGCCCGCCGGGTCGCCGGCGGGAGCCTGGCGAGCATTTTCGAGCGCCCCGAACGAACCTCGATGGCCATGCTGCAGGCCGAAGGGTTTTCCGAAACCATGATCCAGCGCTTTTTCGTGCCTTTTTTCGGAGGGGTTTGCCTGGATCCCCAGATTCGGGCCTCCAGTCGTGTGCTGGCCTACGTGCTGCGCATGTTTGCCACCGGGGAAGCCGCCCTGCCGGCCGGCGGCATGGCGCAAATTCCCGGACAACTGGCCCAAGGCCTGCCCGAAGACGACATTCACAGCGGCGTTCGCGTAGGCGCCGTTGACGCCGACGGCGTCCGCCTGGACGACGGCACGCGGCTGCCGGCGTCGGCGGTCGTCGTGGCCACCGAAGCACCGCAAGCCGAACATCTCCTCGGCCGCAAGCCGGGTACGCGATCCATCGGAGAAACCTGTGTCTATTTCGCCTGCCGGCGCGAACGCTGGCACCCGCCGTACCTCGTGCTGAATGGTGAGGGCCGGGGGCCGATCAACAACCTTGTCTTTCCGAGTGCGGTTTCCGCCGACTATGCCCCCGAGGGCCGATCATTGGCGGCTGCCGTCGTTCTCGGCATCCCGGACCAATCAGAGGCCGATCTCATGCGGCAGATCCGGACACAGCTCTGTGAATGGTTTGGCGCGCAGGCACAAACGTGGGAACATCTGCGCACCTATCGCATTGCCCACGCCCTGCCGGATCAATCACCGCCGACACCCGACCCCACCCACCCGCAAACGATGGCGGCCCCCGGCATTTTTGTTTGTGGTGAGCACGGCAGCCTGCCGGGCATCCAGTGGGCCATGGTTTCGGGACGGCGGGCCGCCGACAGCGTGGCAAGCTACCTGCAATTGCACGGGCGCGGCCCCAACTAAAGGCGGCGACTGCCGTAGGGCCCGGGGCCTGATGCTCTGGCAGCAAAGGGCGGGTAATGACCCCATGGCCGGCAGCAAGGTTGACGGGATCGATAAATTCTGCTGAAGCTAGTGGATGAACGCGATGCTTCCGGTGGTTTAGGATGGATGCCCATTGGTCTGAATATTTTCTGCTGGCCCTCGTCTGGAGTGCCTACGGCGCGGTGCACAGCCTGCTCATATCGCCGGCTGTCATGCGCCGCATTCGTGACCGTTTCCCCGACGGCCACCGATTTCACCGCCTGTGCTTCAATAGCTTTTCAATCCTCACCCTCATACCGATCGTTGGGTACACCATGTCGCTCAAGGCGCCGTCGCTGTTTTCCTGGGACGGCCCGCTGCGCGGGCTGCAGGCCCTGCTGATCGCCACCGGCCTCGCACTGATCGCCGCCGGCGCTTGGCACTATGACTTCAAGGAATTTCTGGGGTTGACCCAAATCCGGAAGACCGATGCCTGCAGGGGTATCGGAGGGGACTGCGAACTGAACACCGCAGGCATCTTAGGCCTCGTGCGCCACCCATGGTACACCGCCGTTTTCCTCCTGCTTTGGGCCCGCGACCTGGATCCCGCCGCCATCACCGTCAACACCGTCTTGACCGTCTACGTCATTGTCGGCACCCATCTGGAAGAACGCAAACTGGTGGCGGCCTTTGGGCCCGCCTACCGGGACTACCAGGTGAAAGTCTCCATGTTTGTGCCCCTCAAATGGCTGGCAACCAAATTCCGTCGCCAAGCGTAAATCGGCGGGATGAGAGCGTATAGCAGCGCTCATCCCGCGGCCAGAGGGAAAAACACCGCCGCATCTTCATTATTTCCCGGTCACGCACGCCAGGCGCCTGTCCTGGCCCATTCAATCGAACCCGTCTTGGACACCGGCAATGATGGAACGCCACCGAGCGATTTCGCGCGGTTAAAAAACCGAAGAAGGGATCGCCTACTCCCCGTAGCGGGCAAGGTAGGCTTCGAGCTTGCGAACGCCCATCGACAAACTGAAGCAGACGATCATATAGATGGCGGTGATGGTGATCCAGACCTCGATGGTGACATAGGTGGAGGCCATGATCTGCATGCCCTGAAAAGTGAGCTCCTGAATGGAGATCACCGACACGATGGCGGAATACTTGATGGTGTTGATGAACTCGTTGGCCAACGGCGGCAGGACGCGCTTGACGGCCTGGGGGAGGATGACCCAGCGCATCTGCTGCCCCCAGCTCAATCCCAGGGCATAGCTGGCCTCCCACTGGCCCCTTTCGATGGACTGAATGCCGGCCCTCACGATTTCGGTGATGTAGGCCCCCTGGAAGACCGCCACGGTGATCACGCCGGAAACGAAGGCCGTGAAGCGTTGGGGGGATGCAAACAGAAGCGCGAGGACGTCCTTGACGCCGTCCGGGCGCGAACGGACGAAGGCTTCAACGCCGAGAAGCGGCATGATCTGAGCGCTGACGAAGAAATAGAAAATAAAGACCAGCACCAGCGGCGGCATGTTGCGGATCAACTCCACGTAGCTGCCGCCAACGAGCCGCCAGAACAGCCGCGAGCTGATCCGCATCAGACCGGTGACCGCGCCGAAGAGGGCGGCCAGCAAGGTGGCCCACACACTCAGACGGAGGGTTGTCGCCAGCCCTTCGAGGAGGATATTGACCACCCATCGGCCGGAATCCTCATCGAAATAGAGGAAATACTGCGGCAGAATGCCCCAGTTCCATTTGTAGTTGAGCTGCGTGGTCAGCCGATAGGACACGTAGCCGACCAGCCCCAGCAGCAGCAACGATACAAACCCGTCGAGGGGGGTTATCTTGCGTCTTCTATGCATGGGATAACTGGATCGAGGTATCAGCCATACGGCGGCCGGCACCCGCGATCTCTTGCCGCCATTGGATCCCTGATCAACCCGCCGGGAAGGCGTCTACTTGACCAACGACTCCCAATCTTTGGTACGGAACCAATAGTTGTAGCGCTCCTTGAGCCAGCCGGTTTCCCATTTCAAATTGATCCAACTGTTGAAAAAGGCCAGGGTATCCGGGTCGCCTTTACGGACCGCAAAACCGATGGGCTCCTTCGTAAACGTGCCTTCCAGGGGCAGGTAGAGCGTTTGCGGGTAGGCGGCCGCTTCAAAAGCGGGCCGGGGCGCGCTGCCCACGACGGCATGCACGTTGCCGTTGCGCAGTTCCTGGTAAGCCTGGGCCTCGTCCTGGAAGCGACGCAGCTTGGCCCGGGGCATCATTTTCTTGGCCGCCGCCTCGGCCGTCGTGCCCAGTTTGACGGCGATCTCCACTTCAGGCTGATTGAAATCCGCCAGCGATGCATAGCCGGGCGCCTTGGTCTTGTGCGCCACGATGCCCATCCCCGAATACTCGTAGGGGACGGTAAAATTCACCTGCAGGGCCCGCTTGGGCGTGATGCCCATTCCCCCGATGATCACGTCGAATTTGCCGGTTAACAGTGCAGGGATGATGCCGTCCCATTTGGTGGGCACGAGTTCCACTTCAAGTCCCATATCCTTGGCCAGTTCGCGGGCCACGTCCACCTCGAAACCCACCAGGTTGCCTTTCTTATCCTTCATGGCCCAGGGCACGAATATATCCAGCCCCACCTTGAGTGAACCGCGTTTGACCGCCTGCGCGACCGTACTTTCCTGCACGAGCTTTTTCTGTAATTCGCCTCCCGGGGCGGGGACCGCCAGGGTCGCGGTCAGGACGATGGCCAACATTAGGGTAAGCCCATATTTTGTCTTCATCGTTTTCTCCTCTTCCATTCATAGCTTGCGGTTGACATCGGAAGGCGCACGACACCGACCTTCGGGGGCCATCTAAAACGCATACCATCGATTTTAAAGGATTTGGCTGAGAAACAGCCGGGTTCTTTCCTTTGTCGGATTTTCAAAGAAGTGCCCCGCCGCCCCCATTTCCACGATAGCGCCCTTCTCCATAAAGATCACCCGGTCGCTCACTTCGCGGGCAAATCCCATCTCATGGGTAACGCACACCATCGTCATACCCTCCCGGGCAAGGTTCTTCATGACTTCTAGGACCTCGCCAATCATCTCCGGGTCCAGGGCACTGGTGGCCTCGTCGAAGAGCATGACCTTGGGCATCATGGCCAGCGCGCGCGCAATCGCCACGCGCTGCTGCTGGCCGCCGGAAAGCTGGTTGGGATAGGCCGACGCCTTTTCCGCGATACCGACCTTTTTCAGGAGGCCCATCGAAGTTGCCGTGGCTTCGGCCTTCGATTTGCGGCGCACCCTGATTTGAGCGAGATTCACATTGTCCAGCACACGCATGTGGGGGAACAGATTGAACTGCTGGAAAACCATGCCCACTTCCTTGCGAATCTCCAAACGGTTTTGCTTCTTGTCATCCAGGGGAATGCCGTCGATGACGATGGCGCCGCTGTCAATTGCCTCCAACCCGTTCAGGCAGCGTAAAAAGGTTGATTTGCCGGCCCCCGAAGGACCGATGACCACGACGACTTCACCCCGGTGAACCTGCCCGGAGAAATCCACCAGGGCTCTGACGCCGTTGGGAAAGGTCTTGTTGACCTTGTCGACCCGGATGATGGGATCAGCGTCAGCTTCGGTTGTCACCGCAATCCTCCTGGCATTGTGGCCGGCCGTCCCGATTGGCAACAAACCGCCGCTGCCGGCGCTCAGGGAATGGCCGTCAGGTAACGACCCGGAAACGGTTCTCCAGATAATACACCAACAGAGACAACGTCGTGGTGACGGCCAAGTACATGCCGCCCACCGTAAACCACAGTTCAAAGGTCAGGAATGTTTCCGCGATCAGCGTCTGGGCCTGCATGGTCAGATCGTAGATCGCGATGGTGCTGACCAGGGCACTGTCCTTGATGAGGGAAACCGCCTGACTGGTCAAGGGCGGCAATATCCGCCGGATCGCCTGGGGCAGGATGACGAAACGGTACATGTCCCCGGCGGACAATCCCAGAGAGTATGAGGCCTCCCGCTGCCCTCGGTTGATGGACAAGATCCCGGCGCGGAAAATTTCGGAGGCATACGCACCTTCAAAGAGGCTCAGGGCCAGAACCGCCGAAGGAAAACGCCCCAGGCCGATCACCGGCCCGACGACGAAGTAAATGAAAAAAAGCTGAATGAGCAGCGGCGTATTGCGAATCGTCTCCAGATAGACCTGGGCGATCGCACGGGCGATGAACGCATTGGACAGGCGCAACAAAGCCGTGGTGAGACCAATGAGGAAGGCCAGCACCAGACTAATGCCGGATAGCTTGAACGTTACCATCAGGCCAACCATCAAGGGTCCCCAGTTCAAACCGTCCGCATCGATGTTGACAATGAATGCGGGAATGCGCCCCCACTGCCAATCATATCCGAGGTTTTCCGTGCTGCGGGCGAAGAACCAAATCAACGCCAGTAAGAGCAGGGCGAATTGTAAGATATCGCCGAGGGGTGATCGATAGATGCGCTGCCACCCGAAACGCCATGCGCTTTTAGCTGGCATGGCGTCTTCTGGCTGTGCCCCGGATACACATGGTGCATATGATCGTCTTAGCGTTCACACGGCAATCCCGTTGATGGTTAAAAATTCTGATGAACCTAAAATTGGGGATGATGCTTGTCAAGGTGGTCTTGCGCGCATTGCGCCGCGCAGACGGCCAGCGGTGAAAACCCCGTGAGGAGGCGTGCCCGCCTTGCCCGATTCCCCGTGAAGGGTTTACCGCCATGCGCCAATCGGCTTCAAATTCCACATTGACTGGGGGGAGGGAAGCTGGAAACAGGCGGCAGTATTTTGGTGATCTGGGGACGGTAGCTCTTTTGAGTGGCCATCCGTTGACCGGCCGCACGAATGACGAAGACCGAAACAAAGAAGGCCGCAAACCCCAGCAGAGCTGAGCAGACCGACGGATCGTAGCCGTATGCTTCAGCAAACTTAAGCCCCAGCATGGCGCCCAGGGTCAGGCAGATGATGGGGAAGATGTAGAGCATGAAGGTGACTTTGAGAAAAGCCGAGGTCTTGAAATCGATCAGGATGCGATCACCCACCTTGGCGCCCACCTCGTTGATGACTTCCACCTCGCTATCCGGCCGCTGCGCATTGCAGGTACCGCAGGACGAACAGCCTTCACAGGCTTCGGATTGCATGGTTTTGACCCAGGCCGTACCCAGGCCGGTTTTGGTGACGATTGCTTTTTCAGTTGCCATGGTTGAATCGTTTTTCAGGCGATCCGCTTGGCCGCGTCGATGTCGGCCGCACCCGCCGCCAGCGTGTGTTCGTAGCAGATCAGACCGCACTGGAGGCAACGGGCGGCTTCCTTGCGCGCGGCAGCTTCATCGAATCCCAGTTCGAGTTGACCGGTTTGATCGAGTTCCCGTGGCGTGGCCATGGGCATGATCCGGCGCGGCTCACTCTGGACTTCATCCACCGCATCGACATTCTGGATGACACAATCCGAGTTGACCGCTTTAGAAGGCACATCGATGGGGATGCCGTACATCAACTGGTGCATGGAGGCCGCCGCACGGCGCCCGCCGGCGATGGCCTTGATGGCCCCGCTAAAGTCCGTTATGACGTCGCCCTTGGCGAAAAAACCGACCTCGCTGGCAAATTCCGGCTGTTTATAGGGCTGGGTGGCACGCCAGGCGATGCCATCGGTACCGGACGGCTCGACGTCGTCCTCCGCCGCTTCCACGCGCACGCGGGTGAAAATCAGTTCCGGATAGCGGCCGGCGGCCAGGACGAGGCTTGCAGCCGGAACCTCCGTCAACTCACCGCTTTGCAGGTCCGTGTAGGTCACGGTCTGAAGACCGCTGCCCTGGCCGGCCAGCGCGGAGACACCGGCACCGTAGACAACCGTGGCCTTGACTTTTTCAAGCCGTTCGACGGCCCCCTGGTCCAGGCGGGCGTTTTCGAGGTCTTCACGCAGCAGGACGGTAATGGCGGCGGCACCCCCGGCGGCGGCCAGTTCTGCCGCCTCGGCCGCCAGGTTGTCCCCGCCGGCGATGACGACGTTGCGACCGACCTTGATGCGCGCATCCTGTTTACGTCCGGCCCGGATGAAATCGATCAGGAGGTAGGTGCCGGGAATGAACTCGTCGACGGCATCGGCCGCGTTGCGTGCCAACCGGCTGTCCCATCCACCCGAGGCCAGAAAAACAGCCTCGTAGTCTTCATCCAGCAGGTCGGCAATGCCAAAATCGCTTCCCAGGGCCTGGTTCATGCGGGCTTCCACCCCCATTTCGAGAATGCCCTCGATATCCCAGTCCAACACGTCGTGAGACAAGCGGTAGCGGGAAATGGCACTTCGCAGCAGACCGCCCAGGCGATCCGCCGCCTCGTAGACCACCGGAGCGTGACCCAGCCGCGCGGCAAAAAACGCGGCGGAAAGCCCCTCGACCCCACCGCCCACCACGGCGACCTTGCGTCCGGTGTCGGGGGCCTTGTAGGGTTGGATGCGCGTGCCGCTCTGCATCTCGTAATCGGCCACAAAACGCTTGATATAGTTGATGGCCACCGACTCTTCGGCGTACTTCCGGCGGCAGTCGTCTTCGCA
>JASJBQ010000140.1 GCA_030066455.1 Desulfobacterales bacterium | reverse complement strand
AGGGCCCGATCCAAATCAAACCAACGCTCACGAACTTGATTGAGCGTTTCGGCTACGGTCTTTCCGAGAGTTTCCTTCTGTGCATTCACCCGCTGCCTGATTTCTCGGATGTAAGCATCGTTTGTCCCGTACCACACATTTCGTGGAAGGCCGGCACCCCTTGAGGCCGAGGTCGATGTCGAAAAAGACGGTCTCTCGGCAGCTGAACCAACCGTATTTATCGTCTGATTCTCGAATGTCGAAAAGTTCAAAGTAAATGATGGCAATACCATCGTTTCTGCCATTTCCAGTAACGCGTGCATCTTGTTTAGCTGCGCTTGCTGAATCCTAATTTCCTGACGATGACTTTTGGCAACAGGATAAAGACTTTCTATACGAGGCGCCTGCTTTTCCAGTGTAAAAGGCGCAGGATAACCTGCTGGCTGAACGGAGGGGACATTGAGAAGGGCTGTTAATCTGGACTCAATGCTTTGCTGCTTTTCCTTTAGTGTAACCAGGTCTTCCTGCAAAATCCTTCTCTTTATCTGTATTTTAACCACATCCTGGAAGCTTGTTTTTCCGGCCTCATAGCGTCTGGTTGCTACGGCTTCGAGGTCTTCAAAAAGAGCAACCGTGTCTGCTGTTACCTTTTGTGCTTTTCGGTTGAACACCAAGTCGTGATAAATCTTTCGGGCATCGGTGATGACATCGCGGCGCACGGCTTCCAATGAATGCCAGGCAGCTTCGGTTTCATGCTGTACAATTTGACCTTTGATTGAAACCGTTCCTGGAAATGGAAATTGTGTTTTTACAGGACCTTGCCCCTTCATTGGCCCCACGCCTGTTTTGATACCAGCGGTGAATGAAGCGTATTGACGCAGGATTTCATTTAGATTTTGAACCTGACTGAAAGACTCAATCGATGCCGCAAACTTGTTTTGAGCCGAATTTATGGCTGGATTTCTTATCCAGGCCAGGGTCTCGATAGTTGACAAGTCGAACGATCCACGGATTGCGTTTAAGACTTTTCCATCGTCAAAAGCAGCCCCTTGATACTTTTTTAACAGTTTGGGATCAGGCGAAAAAAAGAGAGTCAAGTTGCCACCATTTGTAGACAACGTTTTCCGCCACTGTTCGCTTAACATTTTAATCTGCTTTATTTCTTTTTCAGAGTTAAACGATTGGCTTTCTGTCGATTCATGCGATCCTTCCGATAAATAATTCCGGGTCACGATGTCATCTGGCGGTGTGTAGGTATTGAATTCATCCACCAAGTCTTTATATCCCGCTGGTAAAACGTTAGGGCGAAACATCGTGATCAGCATGATCAAATAAATATAAAAGAGTTTCATTCCTAATCCTTTTGCTTTGGCTCTACCAAAGGTATTCTTTCTGTTATGCTGTGCCCGATCAATTTTTCTAATCGCGCCAGATATTTTCCATAGTCTGCGGTGGCTCTTGCGATGGCGAGATTGAAATTGTACCAGGTTGATTGTGCTTCAATGAAATCGGAAAATCCGGTTTGTTTTTCTCGATATAGAGTTTCAGCCATTTCCATCGTTCTTGCCGCCTGTGGAAGCAGGTTGTTTTTGTAAAGGGTAACCAACCTGAGAGCATTTTGAAGTCTGAAATATATTGAATGGATATCTCGGTGTGTGTCGTTTATTTTGGATTTTTTGGCGGCAACGGCTCGCGATCTTTCTGCCAGCGCCTGATTGATACGGCTTTTGTTTTTGCCGAACCAGATCGGTACCGTAAATCCAAATTGGAGGCCATATGCATCGTCACTTGCGTCTTCCGACTTGGGATCATCATCGGGCGAACCGATTTCGGCATAAAAAACACCCACTTTAAAATCAGGAAGGCGTTGATCCTTGGCAAGGTCTACCTTGATTTCCGCCTTGCTTACCTGTGCCTCCTTTATTTTAATGTCTTCCTGACTTATTTTGGCCAAGTCGTATAGCTCCGACAACCCATAAACCGGGGGCTTGACGGCAGGCAAAACAAGCCTTCCAATCTCAGCTTGGGGCGGACGATTCAACAGGCTATTGATGTTGGTCACCTCAGTCATTTCCAGTTCATTCAAGAGCAAGATGTCATACTGCAGCTGCCCTTCCTGGGACTGGGCTTTGACAATATCAATCAAAGCGGCCTGATCTTGAGAATATAGTGTTTCACCAACCTTCCGGAGATGCGCAATCAGTTCAATATTATTAGCAGCTACTTTTTGAGCCTCACGAATATAGGACAATTCGTAAAAGGCGATTCTAACGTTGGTGGCGGCCTCCCGGATTGTCTTATCTAAATTCAACCTGGCGACCTCAGAGTCTTGGTCTACGATTTCGCCGGCTTTAACTAGTTTACCAGGATATGGAACGGCCTGGGAGAGGCTCGCGTTCCAGTCTTGTGGGCCGTTACGGGTTTCGATGGGTTCTGGAAAATAAGTGACCATAAACTGGGGATCTGGCAGCCCTGTTGCAATGCGTCGGCCCTCAATGGTTGCTTTCCAAGCCTCACGCGCCTCCATGATCTTGGGGTTTGATTGTATGGCATGCTCTATTAGTCGATTCAGTGTTACATTGCTTTCAAGATCGAATTCATTTTGATTGGCTACCTTCCGAGTCGTTTCCGCATATACTGATGAAATGATCTGGAAATATGAAAGTAAGACCGTGACAGCCAGTGATATTCCAGCGGTTTTCGATGGAGAAAACTCGATGATATTTTTTTTTATGTTAATTATTCTTTCCTTAGACAATATCCAACCAGCTGTAATGAATAATTTCATTGATAGCTCCTTTCTGCGGCTGGTATTTGATAAGAGCTAAATCTATAATGGGGCAGTGACTTTCCAGCCATGATGACTGATCCAGGCTTTTACCATCACATATTTTAACTGGAGTCAAAATCTTCTTGTAGATCTACATTCAGCATTCCATGAAATTACTCTCGGTGAATATACAGCAAATTAAATATGGGGTTCTTCTCATCGGCCATTACATGACAAGCAACTCTATAATTACCTGGCTAAATAAATTCAAAATTCGCAGCATAGACACCTCAATACCTTCCATATGGCGCTCCTTTTGGCGACGGTCCCAATCGATCAACGAGACGCCATAAACATGGCAAAAGGAGTGCCATACGGGTCGATCACCCATGGTCGAAAAGAATGCGACACCGGCAAGCCGGTGTAAGGTGCAAATGTGAACCGAAGGAGCCGCAAGGCACTGCAATATTTTGGGCACCGATCAAACAATACGCAAGGGGATATTTAAATCGTTGGACGGATGCCAATCATAGTGGAAAGGGGATTGTTTTCGCGAGAGGTCAGGCGGCCCGTACATCGTCGTTGCGCATCATGCCCATGTCCTCGTGCTCCAGGTTGTGGCGGTGTTAGAGAAACAGACCGGGATACTCGGTGAAACGCATCTGCAGGCGCACGCGCTCGCCCGGCATGATCAGCACCGTGGCCTTCCAGCCCGCATCCACGACGTCGCCGAAAGGGGTGCCCAGACGGCCCAGGACCTTGAACTGCAGCCCGTGCACGTGGATCGGATGCGGCAGGGGCGGCATGCCGCCGCGGTTGACGAATTCCCAGACCCCGGTGGTGTCCAGGGCCACGGTCTCTTCCTCGGCCACACCCTGCATCTCGAAGGTACGGTTGTTGATGGTGCCGCGCGTGTGTTAGATGAAATCCCGCGTCTGGTGAATTTCAAGGCTTGATGTCATCGTCTCCCACTCCTGCGGCGGCTGCGGGCCGGTCGCATGCCGGCCGGGCCGTCAGCCCTCGATATCGTGCTCTTCGAAATACTGCTGCAAACACTCGGGGCAGATGCCGTGGGTGAAATCGGCCTCGGAGTGCTCGGCCAGATAGGCCTCCAGCTGGGTCCAGAAGCCCTGGTCGTTACGGATCTTTTTGCAGTGGGCGCAGATCGGTATCAGCCCCTGCAGCACTTTTACCTGCTCACGCATGGACTCCAGCTCGGTCAGATCGAGGCCGATCTTCCAGCTCGTCCAGCCGGGCAGGGGCACCGCCTCGGAGACATTGGACCACACCACCACTTTTTCGGCGCCATCCTTGTCGGTGAAGTGCCACTTGCGGCATTCGAGGTCCTTGACCACGCAGGCCCCGGCATCCGTGTGAAAAAGCAGATCCAACGCATCCGTTCGCACCGCCAGATCGGCGGCGTCGTAGCCGGTGACCCGCTCGAATTCGTGGTTGAAGAAGACCAGGCTGCCGTCCGCGTCAGTGGCGAAGATGATGACCGGAAGCCCTTTGAGGGCTGCAGCGAAGCGGTCGCGGGTGCGCAGGAATTCCTCCTCCAGCCGCCGCCGCGCTGCATTCGCTTGCTGCAACTGGGCCTTGAGCGCCCGGAGTTCTTCTTTCAGCGTTGCCGTTTCGTTGGACATGTATACCTCCTGTGGGGCAAGCGATGGGAACAACATCAGACAGGTGGTGGTGAGGCGGCACCGCCGTCCGTGAGGATCGCAGCGGCCATACCGATCCCTTCGGCGCCTTAGCTTCCAGGGCGGTGTAATACCCCGCCAGACGCAACCCTACCCGAGTTGGCCGGCGCGATCAAGCGTCGCTCGCACCATCCGCAACATACTTTTCAGTTCGTAGGGTTTACCCACAAATCCCTGGGCCAATTGATCGAGGGTGGCCTTGACCTGGCCGGCCGGGGATTGTCCGCTGGCGATCAGCACCGGTACGGTGGGGTTGAGCGCCCTGATCGCCTCCAGGCAGGCCACGCCCCCCATGCCCGGCATGTTCAGGTCGAGGATGATCAGGTCGATCTCCGCAACCCGCCGGCGGTAGCGCCGGATGGCCGCCTCGCCGTCACTGGCTTCGCAGACCCGATAGCCGAAGCGCTCCAGGAGCTGCCTCCCCAACTCACGCACGGTCTGGTCATCATCGACCACCATGACGCATTCACCTTGGCCCGCAATCGGGTCCAAATCTTCTTTCATCACCGGGGAAACGGTGGTCATAGAAGCCGCCGGGAAGTAAATCTTGAAAATCGCCCCCTGGCCGGGTTCACTCTCGCAGGTGATGTACCCGTTGTGGGACTTGACGATGCCGTAGACCATGGCCAGTCCGAGCCCGGTGCCGTCGCCGGTCTCGCGGGTCGTAAAAAAAGGCTCGAAAATGTGGTTGCACGTCCGGGCGTCCATGCCGACCCCGGTATCGGCGATGTGCAACATCGCATAGTCGCCGGGTACGGCCCCCGGATGGCGGCGGCAGAAATCATCGTCCAGCGTCACGTTGCAGGTCGCGATCGTCAGCCGTCCGCCATCGGGCATGGCATGGCCGGCGTTGATGCCCAGGTTCATGACGACCTGTTCGACCTGGGCACTGTCGGCCGCCACGATTCGCAGGTCGTCTGCCAGGTCGACGTCGATCTCGATCATCCGGGGCAGCGTGCGCTTGAGCAGTTTGGCCACGGCATGGAGTTCGGCGTTCAGGTCGAGGGGTGCCAGCTGACTTTCAATCTTCCGGCTGAAGGTCAGAAGCTGCTGGGTCAGTTCGCGGGCATGCTCGGCGGCATGCTGAATGGTAACCAGCATCTCTTGCTCCTTGTCCGACCCGTAGCCATCCATGAGCAGCAGCTGGGTGTAGCCCAAAATGGCCTGGAGATTGTTGTTGAAATCATGGGCGATCCCCCCGGCCAGGGTGCCGATGGCTTCCATCTTCTGGGCTTGCAGCAGTTGGGCCTCGATCTGTTTCTGGGAGGTGATGTCGCGCGCAAAACACATGACGGCCGCGCGGCCTTCCCATTCGATCCGGACGGCGTTGAGATCGGCCCACTTGACCTCCCCGGAGCGGTTCAGAAGCCGGATACTGTAGAAATTGGGGGGGGCCTCGCCCGCCATCCGCGCCCGGTGGCGACGCGCGACCAGCGCCCGATCGTCTGGATGGACATGATCGGTAAACGGCCTGCGCTGCAATTCAGCGGTCGAATAGCCCGTCAGAACCTCCGTGCTGTGGTTGGCATAAAGCAATCGGCCGTCCTGGGCGATGAAAATGGCATCGTGGGCGTTCTCCACCAGAATGCGATATTTCTCCTCCGAGAGCCGCAGGATTTCTTCCGCCTTTTTACGTTCAGTAATGTCCCGGCCTTCGGGAATCAGCAGCGTGACCTCTCCGCGATCATCGAAGATCGGCTTGAGAGAGAAGTCCACGATGCGCTCGACCCCGTCATGACGGATGTGCGTTAATTCCATCCGGGTAAATTCTCCGCGGGCAGCCCGCTGAATGGCTTCGATCAGGCGGGCCTGGATATCGGGTGCGTGCTGCCAATAGGGTCCTTCCCAGAATTTCAGCCCCACCAGTGCGTCGCCTTCGATGCCGGCGAAATCGAGCGCCGTCTGGTTGATGCTCAAGGTCGTGCCGTCCGGTTTGAGGATGCCGATGAACTGGAAGGTCTGATTGAAGACGGCCTCAAAAAGGGCTTCACTCTGCCGCAGGGCGCGCTCGACCGCCCGATGTTCGGTGAGGTCGAGACCCGCACCGACGACATATTGGATCTGCCCGTCCGCCCCGATCATGGCCGCATTGGACCACTGAATCGTCCGCCGGTTTCCATCCTTGGTCTGCCAGTGATTGAGATGCCGATTGCTGACGTTGGCCGCGCTGAGGTTTTCGAACACGGCCTTGGCGGCATCGATTTCATCTTCGGGAATGAGAACGTCCCATAGAAAGCGGTCCGTTAGTTCTTCAGGGGCGAAACCGGAGCATTCCGCACAGGCCCGGTTGAAACTGACGATGCGGCCGGCGCCGTCCAATACGATCACCAGGGCGTCGGCCGTGGAGAGCACCATGGCGTTGAAGTCGCGCTCGTGCTGAAGCGAAACCGTCGTGGCGCGGTGCTTTTCGACTTCGGCTGCCAGCTGCTCATGGGATTGCTGCAGCCGCTGCATAAAGGCGTTGAACATACGCCCCAGGCGGCCGATTTCGTCGTCGGGACCGGGAGCGGCGCGCAGGGTCAGGTCGCCACGATCGCCCTTTTCGATCACCTCCGTCAGGTGTCCCAGACGGCGCGTGATGGTGTCGCTGACAAAAAGCGTGAGGACGAGACTTACGCCCACGGCTCCGGCGATAAAGACGATAATCAAATTACGCGACCGCTTGAGCGGCGCATAGAGTTCATCCAAATAGGCGGTCGAGCCCACCAGCCACTGCAGCTCGGGGATGTAACCGAAAAGGGATATTTTTTCCCGGGCCCGGGGCTCGCCGGGATTTTTCCAGAAATAAGTTATCCGCCCGAATTCCTTGGCCAGCATGGTGTCGAAAAATTCGGTGTCGACCTTCGCCATTTGCAACAAATTCTGTCCCTGCATTTCCGGATGAATAATGGCGTTGCCCTGGCGGTCGGCCACAAAGGCATACCCGCTGGTTCCGAATTTTAGGGCCTTGACACTCTGTCGAATCTCGTTCATGGGCAGCAGTTCGTGGAATTCGTCCCGGTAGGAAGACACCGAAATGATCCAATCGTATGGTTCGAAATAGGTCATGTAGAGCGCCTTGGGGCGCGCGGTGGGTTCACCGGGGTTCTGCCACCGGTACTCGATATAGCCGGTTTTCAAGCGTGTCTGTCGGCGCACGAAATCGAAGTGGTACCAGTTGTTGCCTTCAACGCCGGTGTTGGGGTGCACCATCGCCACCCCCTGGCTGTTGACGCAGTAAATGTAGCCGGTCTGGCCGATGGTCTGACTCAACAGAAGGTTGCGGATCTCCTGACGGGCTTCCTGTGCCGATAGCTGTCCCCGCTCGTAACGTCGGTAGACTTCACGGGCAATTTCCAAATTGCGCTCGGCCACGGCCCGCAGGTAGTTTCTGATCGACCCCAGGGCCGTGGTTTCAACCATGTTGATAATGGTGCGGGTGGCAAGGCGCAGATCATTTTCAATGTTGGTCTTGATGGCGCGCTCGACCATAATGAAGGCCCCGATGCCCCCACTGGTGAAAAGCAGGACGGCGAGGCCAAGATAGGCCACCAGCAATTTGGTGCGCAACCGAATGTCACGCAGTCTTTTGAACCCCCGCATGAGGTTCCCTTTCGGTCCGACCGATCCCGGCCGGATGCGACGATCGCTAATGCGTGGATCGATTGGTGTCACGATGAGGAGTGAACCTGTCCGCTGACAGAAAATCCCTACCTCGATTTTGGCCGAATTGCCAACATCTTTAGAAGCTTAACGCTGGATTGCGAACGGGGCAAGGGGCAAAGAAACGATGAAATCCCCGAAAAAGACGCAGGCCCCGAGGGGCACCTTTCCGAATCCTAAATAATGATTACTCTATACAGTCTAAATGAAAATCTATACAGCGAAATTGGAGGTACTCCGCATGCTTTACAGCAAAACCGTCATGGAACACTTTCGCAACCCACGCAATGTCGGTGTAATCGACGATGCCGACGGCGTCGGTGAAGTCGGCAATCCGCTCTGCGGCGACATGATGACGATCTATCTGAAAATCGAAGCCGACCGCATCGCGGACATCAAATTTCAGACTTTTGGATGCGGCTCGGCCATTGCCGTCTCCAGCATGTTGACCGAGATCGCCATGGGCAAGACTCTGGATGACGCCAAAAAGATAACCAACAAAGATGTCGCCAAGGCGTTGGAAGGGCTTCCCAAGAACAAGCTGCACTGCTCAAATCTTGGGGCCGACGCACTGCAAATGGCCCTGCAGGACTATGAGGACCGCCTGGCGGGCAAACCGCGACGGGAACCGACCGAGCGTGCCGAGAGCCACGAACACGGCGAAAGCGGCCAATGCTACTGCCCTTACTGCGACGTGGAAATCTCGGATGGGATCAGCTTCTGCGAAGCCTGCCAGACCGACCTCGATGAAGAACACTGAAACGGAAAGTCATACGACCATGATCAATCTGGACCATATTTCATCCAACCCCCTCCTGCCCGAGGTCAAGGCGGCCATGATCGCCGCCATCGAGGCCGACTACCACAACCCTTCCAGCCAGCACAGCAAGGGCGATGAAGCCGCCGCCCTGATCGATCGGGCCCGCGCGTCCGTGGCCGGCCTGGTGAACGCGGCCATGGCCAAGGAGATCGTCTTCACCTCCGGCGGCACCGAGTCGGTCAACCATGCCATCAAAGGCGTGGCGCTGGCCAATGCCAAAAAGGGCAACCATATCATCACCTCCAATATCGAGCATAACGCCGTCATCCGCAGCCTGCGCCGCCTCAAAGGCCAGGGGTTCACGGTGACCTCGCTGGACGTGGACGCCAACGGCCGGATCAACCCCCAGGCCGTAGCCGACGCCATCACCGACGAGACCATCATGGTCTCCATCATGCACAGCAACAACGAGACCGGCGTCATCCAGCCCATCGAGGACATCGCGCGGATCACGCGCGAGCGCAAGATCATTCTGCACACCGACGCCGTGGACTCGGTGGGGGTCGTGCCCATCGACGTCCAGCAGCTGGGGGTGGACGTCATGAGCTTCGGCTCGAACATCTTCTACGGCCCCACCGGCGTGGGCGGGCTCTATGTCCGTCGCGGCACCATGATCTGGCCCCTGCTCGACGGCGGCGTGCAGGAAAACAACAAGCGCGCCGGTACCGAAAACCTGGTGGGCATCATCGGCATGGGGGTTGCCGCCGACCTGGCCCGGCGCGACCTCGACCAGCGCCTGGCACACCTGGAAGCGCTCAAGGCCAAGCTGCTGGCGGACCTGCCGAAGGTTATCGACGAATATGTCGTTAACACGCCGCCGGGCCCCAGCCTGCCCAACCTGGTCTCCATCTCGATCAAATACATCGAGGGCGAGAGCGTCATGCTGATGCTTGACGATGAGGGTATCGCCGTTTCGACGCGCTCGGCCTGCGCCACCGGCTCCCTGCGCGCCTCCCACGTGCTGATCGCCATCGGGCTCTCGCATGCCGACGCCCAGGGCACCCTGGTGGTGACCTTCGGCGCGGACAACACCCCCGAGGATATCGACCGTTTTCTGGGAGCGCTGCAGAACGTGGTCAAGACCCTGCGGGACCTTTCTCCCCTCTACCAGAAAACAGCCGCCCAGGCCTGACCCGCACCCCAGACCAATCGGGTGCCGGGCACCTAGACGCCAACCGCCCGGGACACAGGCAGGGTTCTGCCATGCCGACTTTTTCCACATCGTTTTTCCCCATGGCGCATGCCGCCGACGTCGGCGCACTGATGGCGGCCCTTGAAACCATGGGGGCGGACGCGGTGGAACTCGAGTACCGCATTCCGGCCGCCTTGTGGGGCGCCCTGAAGGCGGCGCTCCGGCAGAAAGCGCTGGCCGTGTCCAGCCTGCACAACTTCTGCCCGCTGCCGCCGGAATTCGCGCGCGGCAGCGGCGATCTGTTCTCCCTGGCATCTCTCGACCGCGAAGAGCGCCATGCCGCGGTGCGCCTCACGCTTCAGACCATCGAGCAGGCCAATGACCTGGAGGCCCGCGCCGTTGTCCTGCACTGCGGGCGGGTGTCGATGACGGCCGCAACGGAAATCCTGCATCAATACCAACACCGGGGCCGCATCGCCACGGACGAGGCCCGCAGTTTTCTCGCCCGCAAGCTCACCGAACGCGACCGCCTGAAGCCGCGGCACCTGGACGCCCTCTGCTTCAGCCTCGAAAAACTGCTGCCCGCCGCCGAGCGTCACCATGTGCGCCTGGGGCTTGAAAACCGCTATCATTACCACGAACTGCCGGGGATCGATGATTTTGCCCTCATCTTCCGGGAATTCGACGGCGCCCCGCTGGGCTACTGGCATGACAGCGGGCACGCCCACGCCGCGGAGGTGCTCGGCCTGTTCGCCGCACAGGACCTGCTGGAACGGTACGAAGGCCAACTCGTGGGATGCCACCTTCACGACGCCCGCGGTCTGGATGATCATTTGCCGCCGGGACACGGCGAAATCGACTTCGCGGCGCTGATCCCCTATCTGAAGGCCGGAGCGCTGCAGGTGATCGAACTGAAGGCGGGCACGGCGCCGGAAGCCGCCAGCGAGGGTGCCGCTTACCTGGCCCGCGTGATGACACGGCCGGATGCACGTGGATAACCCCAGCGGGTTCCGGCAGAGACGGGGTCTTGTGGATGTCCGCGGCTGTGCGGCAATGCGGGTGGACTCGGGCCGGGGAGGATCCGGGAGGCTGTGCCGCGCCTTCGATGCCGTTCCTTTTCGGCGGCCGGCGGCACCGCCGGCGGTCAACCAAAGGCGGTCTTGAGTTTAATCGATAGCTGACCCAGGCTGAAGGGTTTCTGGATAAACCCGACACACCCGCGCTGGATGATTGCGGTGGCCTGCCCGTTGAGGCTGTAGCCGCTGGAGAGCAGCACCTTGACACCCGGGTCGAAAGCCTTGAGCTGGTCGAAAACCTCGCCCCCGCCCATCCCCGGCATCACCATGTCCAGGATGACCAGGTCGATACGGGCCTTCTCGCGAAAGTAAAGATCCAACGCGCTCTTGCCGTCCACCGCGGTGAGCACTTCGTAGCCCAGCCTTTCGAGCATGGCCGCTCCCACCGAGAGAATCATCTCCTCGTCATCCACGAGCATGATCGTCCCCGTGCCGGGCTGCACGCGGGCGGGCGGCGGCGCCGTGCTTGCGGCCGGACGCGTCGAGACCGGCAGATAGATGTTGAAGGCCGCCCCCTGCCCTTTTTGGCTGTAGACATTGATGGCCCCGCCGTGATTTTTGACGATGCCGTAGGCGGATGCCAGCCCCAGCCCGGTGCCGCGGCCCATCGGGCGGGTGGTGAAAAAAGGTTCGAACACCCGCTGGCTGACGGCCTCGTCCATGCCCACA
>JASJBQ010000139.1 GCA_030066455.1 Desulfobacterales bacterium | reverse complement strand
CTTGCCAAGAATGGGGTCCAGTTTCTCCAAACCCTCCACAAGGGGTGTGGGCTGGCCTTTGAAGGTCCCGGCGCTGACGGTGTCGGGCAGGCGGTCGACCGCCGCCGCGAACTTGTCCTTATCAAAGGGCTGCATTTCGTAGTAGGGCTCCCAGGGCGTGAAAAGGTAGAGACCGGCCTGCCAGCCCAGATTCGGCATCAGCGCCACTTTTTCCTTGAGGGCTCTCTCGGCGGCCTCAATCATTTTCATGCCGGTATCCTTGTAAGGCCGATCCATGCTGCCCGAGGCGTCATAGAGAATAACGAAGTTGTCGGCTGTGCGAATGTATTTCTCCATCACCCCCACTGCGGTCACGGTTTCGACCTGCTCGGTTTTGACCTCGGCCGCCGTGACGGGCAGGGTCGCTGCCATGAGCATTGTCAGCACGGCGAGCACGGCTATTGGTTTCGTCTGCATCGTTGTTCTCCTTATCGGAAGATTCGTTATTGGAAGTCGATCCCGAATGCCAGTATACCCGTAAGCCTCTCAACCGGCAGCCGGTTTCACCCGGAATAAAAAGGCATACAGGGCCGGCACCAGACCCAGTGTGAGTACCGTCCCGAAGATCAGTCCCCACCCCAGGATGCAGGCCATGGCGTAAAAAAGCGGATCGTTCGAAACGATCAGCGGAAGAACGCCCAGAACCGTCGTGACCGTGGTCATGACGATCGGACGCAGGCGCGATACGGCGGCGTCCACCACGGCCTGGTAGGGGGTCTTGCCGGACGCCTGCTCAATATCGATCTTGTCCATCAGCACGATGCCGTTGTTGATGATTACACCCGCCAGGCTCAAGAGCCCCAGCATGCCGAAAAAGTCGAATGGCGCGCGCATGATGATAAGCCCCCAGAAGGCTCCCGTAAAGGCCAGCGGGATGGTGTAGAAGATAATGGCCGGGCGGCGGAAGGAGTTGAACTGCCAGATCAGCAGCACGATGATGCCGAAAAAGCAGGCCGGCATGTAGCGGGTGAGTTTTTCCATGGTTTCGATGCGGCTTTCGATCTCCCCGCCCACCTCCCAGCGGTAGCCTTCCTTGAGTTCGAGGTCTGCGATCAAAGGCCGGATGGCCGTCAGCAGTTCCTCGGCTTTCAGGGTTTCATGCTTGGCCTCCACGGTCACGGTGCGCTCCTGCTCGTAGCGCGAAATCCGGCTGAAGTCCCAGCGGGCGTCGATATTGGCGATCTGGGTCAGCGGCATGCGGTCGCCGGTTTGCGAGCTGGTGACGCTGGCGTTCCAGAGATCCTCCAGGTTCTCGCGCTCTTCCTCGACGGATCGGGCCAGTACCGGGATGGCCAGGTCGCCTTCGCGGTATTCGGTGATCTTGAGCCCGTCCATGTGGGTCATGAGCGAATTGGCGATGTCCTCGGAGGTGACCTCGGAGCGTCGCGCCCGGGTCTGGTCGACCATAACCCTGATCTTGAGGACCTTGTTTTCCCAGTCGCTGCGCACGTCCAGCGAGCCGGGAATGGCCTTGATGGCCGCTGTCAGCGCACGACCCTTGTCGAAGAGATATTCCGGATCGAGGCCGATGATCCGCAGTTCGAGAAAACCGGGCTCTTCCGACCCCAGCCACATGCGCTTGACCCGGACGGTGGCCTCGGGAATCCGGTCGTTGGCATATTGGCGCACCCGCTCGACGAGTTCGGGCGCCTGGTCGGGGGTCTCGGTGTTGACCACGAGAAAGGCCACGTGCGGATCCGGGTCCACGGGGGATAGCACCAGAAAGAAGCGCGGGCCGCCGTTGCCCACGTAGGCGATGGTGCCGGTGACCTCCGGGTTCTGCTCCTTGTCCGCCAGCCAGGCGGCCAGTTTCCGTGTGGTGGCATCGGTGGCGGTGCTGCGGGTGCCGGCCGGCATGTCGAGGTAGACCAGGAACTGGTTGCGTTCGCTGGGCCCGAAAAATTCCTTGGTGAGCTGGCTGGCCACCAGCCCGCCCAACACCAGGAGACCGATGCTGCCGAGAAGCACCAGCTTGCGGAAGTTGAGGATGGTTTCCAACAGACGCCGGTAGAACTGGTATACTTTGCCGTCGTCGGCGTCGCTCGGCGATGCCTGGGCGGCGCTGTTGGGTTGGACCTTCACCTTCATGAACCAGAAGCTCATGCAGGGTGTCATGTACATCGACAGGAACCAGGAGGACAGCAGCAGGATGATCACCACCATGGGCAGGGAATAGGCGTATTCCCCGGTCTGGCCGTCGATCAGGAGCATGGGCAGGAAGGCCAGGATCGTGGTGAGCGAGGCGGTCAGCAGCGGTATGGCCAGGGTGCGTCCGGTCTCCAGGCAGGCGGCGCGTTTTTCCTCGCCGCGTTCCATCCGGGAGCGGATGTCTTCGGCGATCACGATCCCGTTGTCCACCAGCATGCCCAGGGCGATGATGGCCGAGGCGATGGACACCCGCTCCAGTTCGATGCCGCTTGACCCCATGATGATGAGGCCCATCAGCATGGTCATGGGCACGAAGGAGCCCACGATCAAACCGGTGCGCACCCCCAGAAAAAGCATCACCACCACCAGGACGATGGCCAGGGTCTGGTAGACGTTGCTCAGGGCGCCGTTGACCGCCACCTCCACCAGGTCGGGCTGAAAGGTGGCGAAATCCATCACGTAGCCGATGGGCAGTTCAGCTTCCAGGGCGCGGATTTTTTTGACAAGGGCCTCGCCGAAGGCCACCGAATTGACACCGGGCGTGATGGAGACGCTGATCACGATGGAGGGATGACCGTTGTAGTAGGCCAGGCTCAGGGGCGGGTCCTCGTAGCCGCGTAGCACGTTGCCGACATCCTTGAGCCTGACCGTCTGCTCGGTGTCGGGAATCGGTATCAGCACGTTTTCGATGTCTTCGATGTCGCGAAAATTGCCGGTGGGCTCGACCACGATGTCCTGGCCGGCGGCGTCGATCCGGCCGCTGGGCAGGACCACGTTCTGTCTGACCAGGGTGTCGACGATCTCTCGCCCGGTGATCCCGAATTGCTCGAGCTTGGCGTTGGAAAAGGTGACGAACACCTGTTCTTCCTGCACCCCGAAGAGTTCGATCTTGCGCACCCCGTTTAGCTCATAGAGCCGGTCGCGGATATCGCGGGCGGTCAGGCGCATCTCGGCCATGGAAAAGCCGTCGCTCCACAGGGCGATGGTGGCCACGGCCGTGAGCCCGAATTCGTCGTTCACAAAGGGGCCGATGGTGCCCTCGGGCAGTTCGGGCTTGATGTCCATCATCTTGTTGCGTGTCTTCTGCCAGATCAGGTCGAGGTCACTGTACTCGTCGCGGGTTTCGGCGTGGATGATCGTCACCCCGGTCTTGGAATCCGACCAGATCTCGTCGAATTCGGGCAGGGTGCGGATCTGGGCCTCGAGTTTGCGCGTGACCAGATCCTCCATGTCGGAGGGTTCCATGCCCGGGAAAAAGGCGTACACCACGATTTCACGGATGGTGATGGGCGGGTCTTCCTGGCGCGGGAAATTGAGAAACTGCAGGACGCCGAAGATCACCACGGTGACGATGAGCGTGATGGTCAGCCGCTGGGTATCGAGGGCAAAGCGGGTGATGAAGGACATTTTATTTCAGAATCCTTATTGTAGGTTGATCGCGGGTTGGGTCCCGGTGGATCTTAGAATTTAGTAATGCTCTGAAACCACGACCTCTGGTGGAAATCTCCGAGAGGACTTACAGATCCGGGGAACTGCTTTTATTTGGTTTGTTCATTTTCTTTCCCGGGAAAGAAAACGAATCAAACGAAACCGCCCGTGTCCCGCGTATCCTGCCCGTCGCCAAACCGGACAATGAAGCGGCGCCTCATGCCGCCATGCGGTGTTGCCCAATCTGCTCGGGTGCTCACAATCTGACGATTGCTGCGCGTCTCGCTTCATTGGGCGCCTTGCCTGACAGCATGAGGCTTGCTTCATTGACCGGTTTATGCGGACGGGTCCCGCGGAAACTCGCTGCGCTTTGACAGCCCGCGGGCCTGATCCGTTCAACCCCTCGATGCTCAGCGCGGGGCAAAGGGGACTGAAACACTAACGCCCGGCAGTGAATTCGAGCCCTCTTCCAGGGCTCTACTTAGGACCTCCCGCTCTACGGGTTGAGACGAAACACGGGCGAAGGGCGGCCTATTGCTTAGCAGGGGCCGGTTCCAGCAGTTTGACCTTCTGGCCGTCCTCCAGAAAACTCACGCCGGCCACGGCGATGATCTCGCCGCCTTCCAGCCCTTGCGCGACCATCAACCGGTTGCCCTCCACCTCTTTGAGCCCCTGGACGTGCCTGCGCTTGACGGTCGAGGATTCCGGATCGTACACGAAGACATGGCCCTTCTGGGATTCGCTCCCGGCAAAAATGGCCGACACGGGTACCAGAAAGGCCCGTCGGTGATCGGCCTTGGCAATCTGGAAGGTCACTTCGGCGGTCATGCCCGGGCGCAGCTTGGGATCCATGGTCAGGATCTTGGCCTTGACCGGAAAGGCATTGGCCGTGCTGGCCACACGGCCGATTTCAGTGACGATCCCCTTGTAGACCTGCGCTGCGTCGATGGGGAATACCAGGTCGCAGCGCTGCCCGAGATAGATGCCCTCGATATCGGTTTCGGGGATGCTGGAGGCCACCTCCATACCGCCCTCCACGAAGACATCGTAGATGGGGTCGCCGCGCTTGACCTCGAAAAAGGGCTCGACATGGCGTCTGGCAATCACGCCGTCGAAGGGCGCGAAGAGCTTGGTCTTGGTCAGATCGCGCTGGAACTGATTGAGTTCGGAGACGGCCACGCTGACGTTCTCGCGCGCCGTTGCAAAGGATGCCTTGGCCGTATCCACCTCGGACTGGCTCACGGCGCCCGGACTCTCTTCGTTCACCCGGCGGTAGCGCTCATATTCGGCTTCTTTTTCGGTGAGCTGCGCGCGTTCGCGCCTGAGTCGGGCCTCGGCGGCGTCGACGTCCAGTTTGAATGTCTTCGGGTCCAGGGTGGCAATGACCTCGTCTTTGGTGATCTCCTGGCCCTCGAAATAGAGCACATCCTTGACGTTGCCGTCGACTTCGAAGCTCAGGCTGGACTTGTCCACCGGTTCGATCACACCGGAAAACCTGCGGATCTGGCCGCTGGCCTTTTCCTCGACCGTGATGGTTTTAATCGCCCGGATCACTTCCTTGGGTGGCGGGGTTTCCTGCCGGCAGGACGTAATGGCCGTCACTGCCAGTATCAGCAGTATGGTGCCTGTGAATCGGAAATGCATGATTCCTTCCCATCCGTTAAATGGTTGGCATTGCGCAGACCGGAAGCCTGAATTTATTCCCCATCACATGATCGGCCCTGGCGGTAACCTTGTCCGCGGGACTGATCAGGGATTCCAGTGATAGTCGCGAATGATGATTTCAAGTTGGCGCTGCAGCACGGCAAAGGAGAAAAACTGCTTGCCGAGTTTGTAATTGGTCTCCACCATGCGTTTGCGCAGACGTTCGTCGGTCAACACCCAGCGTGTTTTCTGGACGGCTTCCTCGGTGACATAGCCGTCGATTTCGATAACCTGGAATCCCTTGGGTTTGATGTCCTTGTGATAGATGGAATAGTTGTTGACCACGATGGGTTTGCGAAAATAGATCGCTTCCAGGAATGCGTTGCCGAACCCCTCGAAGGTGGAGGGGTAGGTCACGAGATCGGCATGGGGGTAGATGTCTTCCAGGGTGTAGATCTTGCGGCCGTCTTTGGTCAGGCCGCGGTGCTCGTTGATGACGTTGGCCACGAAGAGCGTTTCCACCCCCATCATCTGCGAGTATTCCCGCAGGCGCATTTCGTAGTCGTAGCCCTCATCGCCCGAGGCGTGGGAGATCACCAGCTTGGCTTTCATGTCCAGGCGGCTGACCAGTTCGATGGCATGTTCGATGCCCTTGCGCTGAACCACCCGGGTGGGTTGCAGCACGAGCAGCTCGTCGTCGGCCAGTCCCAGGGCTTGGCGCACGTCGGCGACGTATTCGTCGGGCGGTGCCGGTGGAAAATCGAAATCCATCACGTTCGGGCTGACCACGGCCGAGATCCCGGTACGCAAACTCAACTGGGCGCTGGCGTGGGAGTTGATCACCACATGATAGATGCCGGGCAGGTTGGGCGGAAAGGCCAGACTGAGATAATCGCCGATGGCGTTGTTGGTGAAGCGGTCCCGCTCCCAGTAGAAATCATGGTGGTGGGCGATGGTGGGAATCCCGGTCTCGGCGATGAATTCGGTGATGGCGACCCCCAGGGGGACATTCAGCGGAATGGTCAGGGCGTTTTCGATGACGATCAGGCCGAGGTCGAACTTGGCCACAAAGGCGTAGAGATGGTCTTTGAGGCCGTTCTTCAGGGCGTGGAGCTTGTCCGTAATGTCGCGTTTGCGAACCTCGAGATCGAAGCATTCGAGATAGACTTCTTTGATGGCCGGGTGCGTGAAGTGCGCTTCGGCGCAGAAATAGGACTGCTCCTCGGGGCGGTCGAGTTCGCCGGCGAAGTAGTAGCAGGCGAGTCCCATCCCCTCGAGGACATGGGCCCATTTTTCGATTTCCAGCGATACCCCGTCCGTTCCGGCGATGCGGGTCGAGATGATGCCGACGTTCTGAAGCTTCTTTTTGGGCGTGGTTTTTGACATGGGGCTCCCGGGGGCTAGTGGTGATCGCCGATGCGGCACGGACGTCAGGGGGGCTGCCGCTAAAGAAGGATTGCCACGGGAGCGATAGTAGACGCTGATGCTAAATTTTTCAAGCGGTTATCGGTCGTCAGCTCCGATCGTCAAGGGCCGCCACCCCGGGAAGCACCTTGCCTTCAAGGAATTCGAGCGACGCCCCCCCGCCGGTGCTCACGTGCGACACGCGGTTCTCGGCCCCGGCCTGGCGGATTGCCGCGGCGGAATCGCCTCCGCCGATCACGGTGATCGCCCCCTGGTCGGTGGCGTCCGCCAGGATGGCGGCCATGGCCACGGTGCCCTGGGCGGCGGACTCGATTTCAAAGATCCCCATGGGGCCGTTCCAGACCACGGTGCGCGCCTTGGCAAGGTGGGACTGGAAGCGCTCGATGGTGGCCGCGCCGATATCGATCCCGGTCCAGCCGGTCGGCATTCGATCCGCGGCCACCGTTTGAAGGGCGCCCACTTCTCGCGCTTTAATGTCGAGCCGATCGGTGATCACGGTGTCCACCGGGAGAACGATTTTTTCACCGCCCTTGGCGAGAACATCCCGGGCCACGTCGAGTTTCTCGGTTTCGACCAGCGAATTGCCGATCGCCATTCCCTGGGCCGCGAAAAAGGTGTAGGCCATGCCGCCGCCGATCAGGATTTGGTCGACTTTTTCCAGCAGGTGGACGATGACGTCGATTTTGCCCGAAATCTTGGCACCACCCAGAACCGCCACGAAGGGCGTCGCCGGCTGGGTGACGGCCTTGCCCAGGTAGGCGATTTCTTTCATGAGAAGATAGCCGGCCGCACAGGGCCGCATAAAATGGGTGACGCCCTCGGTGGAAGCATGCGCCCGGTGGGCCGTGCCAAAGGCGTCATTGATGTAGACCTCCCCCAGCCGTGCCAGATTTTGGGCGAATTCGGGGTCGTTGTCGGTCTCCGCCGCGTGGTAGCGCAGGTTTTCAAGCAGCAGCACCCGGCCGGACGCGAGCTTGCTGGCCGCGGCCTCGGCGGCCGGCCCCACGCAGTCGTCACAGAATACGACCTCCCGCCCCAGTTGTTTATCCAGCACATCGGCGACGGGTTGCAGCGACATTTCCGGCACCCGCTTCCCCTTGGGCCGCCCCAGGTGCGACATCAGGATCAGCCGGCCGCCCTGATCGCAGATATATTGAATGGTCGGCAGGGCCGCCCGGATGCGTTTGTCATCCGCCACACGGCCGTCGGCGAGCGGGACATTGAAATCCACGCGCATCAGCACGCGTTTGTCCTTGAGCGTCACGTCTTCCAACGTTTTTTTATTCATGGCACGCCTCTCGTAAGGCTCGGCCGGGGCCGGTGTGTGGTCAGGCAGGCCCCGGTCCGTCAAACAGGCGATTGAAAAAGCGGTGCGCCCGGTCATAGGGTGAAAACTTGCTTAAAATCCGTATCTAGCGGATACAAACGGCGCTTTGGACGCGGATTCTGTCTTGTGTTGGAACCACGCCCATGACGTCTTTCAATCGCCTGCCAAGGGTTCTTCATAGGGTCAACCGCTGAAATCGCTGATTTTGCCGTCCATGCGGCCCACCGTGTCGATCAGTTCCTCCACGCGCGAGCTGTAGGCCCATTCGTTGTCGTACCAGGTGATGATTTTGACCATGTTGCCGTCCATCACCTGGGTCAACTGGGCGTCGAAGACCGACGAGTGGCTGTTGCCCACGATGTCCGTGGAGACGATGGGGTCCTCCGTGTACTCGAGGATGTTTTTCAGGGGGCCCTCGGCGGCCTCCCGCACGGCGGCATTGATCTCCTCAGCCGTCACCTTCTTTTCCAATTCGACCGTCAGGTCCACCACGCTGCCGTTGGGCACGGGCACGCGCATGGACATGCCGTCCAGTTTACCGGCCAGTTCGGGGATCACTTTGCCGATGGCGATGGCGGCACCCGTGGAGGTGGGGATGATGTTCAGGGTGGCGTGGCGCGCGCGGCGGAAATCCTTGTGGGGCGCGTCCACCAGACGCTGGTCGGCGGTGAAGGCGTGCACGGTGGTCAGCAGTCCGCGGCGGATCCCGAAGGCCTTGTGCAGGGTCAGAGCCACGGGGGCGGCGCAGTTGGTGGTGCAGCTGGCATTGCTGATGATGGTCGAATCCTTGGTGACCACGTGGTCGTTGACGCCCATGACGATCGTGCTCTCAAGATAGTCCTTGGTGGGTACGGTGACGATCACGCGTTTGGCGCCGGCATCGAGGTGGGTCTGCAGTTCGTCAAGCTTGCGGAAGCGGCCGGTGCTTTCAATCACATAATCGACGCCCAGTTCCTTCCAGGGCAGTTTGGCCGGGTCGCTCTCGCTGAGAATCTCAAAGGGGTCGTTGTCGATGGTCATGGTGCGGCCGTCGAGTTTCACCTCTCCGGGGTAGACACCGTGGACGCTGTCGTACTTGAAGGCGTAGAAAAGCTGGTCGGGGCCGGCCAGGTCGTTGATGGCCACGACGTCATAGCGTTTGCGCAGTTTGGCAATCCGCATCACCGTGCGGCCGATGCGGCCAAAACCGTTGATGGCAATACGTGGAACGGGCATGATTCACCTCCGATGTATATTTGTTTAAAGTCATGATCCCTTGACATTTATTCTTTTTTTGATTGGAAGTCGTGATGTTACTTTTCTTTCACGTGAAAGAAAAATAACCAAAAGAAACCGCCCGTGTCCCGCTTCTCCCTGCGCGTCGGCGATGCGGACGGCGCGCGTCGGAACTCGCTCCGCTCAAACAGGCCGACGCGCTTACCCCGTCCACATCGCCGATGCTCGGCGCGGGACAAAGGGTATTAAAAGCAAAATTCGATCAATATTTCGGGTCGTATTTCCTTGCACGTCTTGAAGTCTCCTTCTCTGCTAATCCCATATCCCGTCAAACCGCGTTATGAAGTAAGCATCATGCTGTCAGGGTGGCGTCTGAGAACGCGAGGTGCGCAGTTCTTATCGGGGTCGGGATCGGTATCGCAATCGGGTCTCGCAAATAATGGTGTTGTGTCAATTCGATGCCGATACCGATAGCGAAACCGATGCCGATCAAAAACCACTGGCATGCATCCATCCATCCTTGCCCCTGTGCGTCGATGCGCATTGCGGGGTGACACCGCATGGCCGCAAAGGGTGGCCTGTCATTTTCCGATATTAATTATGCTGGGCGTATAGTCCTCCGGAGGCTCGAAACCCAGCAGGGTTATGCAGGTGGCCGCGAGGCTGCTGATGCCCAGATCTTCCCGCTGAACAAGTTTTAACGGGATTTCGCCACCGGGGGCGTAGACATTGACCGGCACGGGATTGAGCGAGTGCGAAGTCTTGGTTTTGTTTGCGCCGCTGTCGGGATCGACCACCTTCTCGCCGGTTTTCTTGTTGCGTTCGTACATGTCGTCCGAATTGCCGTGATCGGCGGTGGCCACCAGGACGCCCCCGGCCTTCCGCACGGCATCCACGAGGCGCGCCAGACACAGATCGACCGTCTCCACGGCGATGCGCACGGCCGGGAGGATGCCGGTGTGGCCCACCATGTCGCCGTTGGCGAAGTTGAGGCGGATAAAGCGGTGCTCGCCCTTGAGAATGGCGGCCACCACCGTGTCGGTGATCTCGGCGGCCTTCATCCAGGGCCGCTCCTCGAAGGGGACGCGGTCGGAAGGAATCTCAACGTAATCCTCCAGCGCCTCATCGAATTTGCCGGTACGATTGCCGTTGAAGAAGTAGGTCACATGGCCGAACTTCTGGGTTTCGCTGATGGCCATCTGCCGGATGCCGGAGCGTACGAGATATTCGCCCATGGTACGGTTGATGCCCGGCGGTTCGACCAGAAAGCGTTTGGGGATCAGGGCGTCGCCGTCGTACTGCATCATCCCCGCGTATTGTACTTTCGGCCGGGGTGCACGGTCGAAGTGATCGAAGTCATCCGCTTCGAAGGCCTTGCTGATCTCGATGGCGCGGTCGCCGCGGAAGTTGAAGAAGATCACGCTGTCGTTGTCCCGTATGACCCCCAGGGGGCGTCCGTCGCGGGCGACAGTGAAAGGTGGCAAATCCTGGTCGATGACCCCCGGATTTTCGTTCCGGTAGGTCTCGATGGCTTCACGGCAGGTGGAAAAGCTGCGGCCCTCGCCCTGGGTGTACATGCGCCATCCCCTGGCTACCATCTCCCAGTCCGCTTCGTAGCGGTCCATGGTAACCTGCATGCGCCCCCCGCCGTCGGCGATGGTAAAATCGACGGCATGTGCCGCGCACACTTCCTCGAGGAAGTCCTCCAGGCGATCCACATAGGTGAGGGCCGACGTGGAAGGCACATCCCGGCCGTCCAGCAAAACGTGCACCCGGGCCTTTTTGACACCGCTCTGAGCGGCCTTGGTCAGAAGGGCTTCCAGATGATCGATGTGGCTGTGCACGTTGCCATCGGACAGGAGCCCGATAAAATGCAGGGTCGAATCGTGCTGAGTGACATTGGCGATCAGCTCTTTCCACACCGGCCCGGCAAAAAGGGTGCCGTCGGCAATGGCCTTGTTCACCAGGGCGGCGCCCTGTTCAAAAACCCGGCCGCAGCCGATGGCGTTATGGCCCACCTCGCTATTGCCCATGTCCTTGTCCGAGGGCATGCCCACCGCCGTACCGTGAGCCTTGAGCCGGGTGGTCAGGCTGTGCTGGGCCAGCCAATCCAGGGTGGGGGTGGCGGCCAGGCGCACCATGTCCCCGTCCTCATGGCGGCCGATGCCGATGCCGTCCAGGATCGCGAGGACGACCGGTCCGCGGGGGGGAGTGTATCCTGGCAATGGTTTCAGTTCTTTCATAAAAGTAATCTCCGTGAGTCGCACGCTTGCTCCGGTGCTCATGCTGTTGCCAGGTTTCGGGTGTCAGGCGTCAGGGCTACTGCCACATTACCCAACTTGTTTCCTGACACCTGACACCCGAAACCTGAACCACAATTTGCGAAGTTTATCTTGATCTCTCATGCTTTCGACCAAGAACGTTTCGCTCAGTTGTTTTTAGAGCGCATGGCTTTGAAGGCGTTGATCAGGCCGTTGGTCGAACCGTCGTGGCTGCCCACGATTTTGTCGTCTTCCAGTTCGGGCAGGATTCGGCGGGCCAGCAGCTTGCCGAGTTCCACACC
>JASJBQ010000138.1 GCA_030066455.1 Desulfobacterales bacterium | reverse complement strand
AACCTGCACCGGGCCGGCGGCATTTCCGCCGTGCTCAAGCAGCTGGATGCCGGCGGCCTGCTCGACACCACCTGCATCAATGTGGGCGGCGGCACCGTGGCCGACACGATCGCCGCCGCGGTGGTGCGCGACGACGAGGTCATCCGCCCGCTAGCGCGCCCGCACCACGCCACGGGCGGCCTGGCCGTCCTCTTCGGCAACCTGGCCCCGGAGGGTTGTGTCGTCAAGCAGACCGCGGTGCGCGCGGAAATGCTGCGCCACAAGGGCCCCGCCCGCGTTTTCGAAACCGAAGAAGACGCCAGCCGGGCCATCATGGCGGGCGAGATCAATAAAGGCGATGTGGTCGTCATCCGCTACGAGGGCCCGATGGGCGGCCCCGGGATGCGCGAGATGCTGACCCCGACATCGGCCATCGCCGGCATGGGTCTGGATGCCCATGTGGCGCTGATCACCGACGGCCGCTTTTCCGGCGGAACCCGCGGGGCCGCCATCGGGCACGTATCGCCCGAGGCCATGCAGGGCGGCCCCCTGGCGATCGTCCGCGAAGGCGAGATGATCGCCATCGATATCCCGGCCAAGGCGATCAGCCTGGACCTGCCGGCGGCGGAAATCCAAACCCGCCTTAAGGCCTGGCAGCCGCCCGCACCCAAAATCACCACCGGCTACATGGCCCGCTACGCCCGTCAGGTTGCTTCGGCGGCGCAGGGGGCGATCGTGTCTTAATGCCAACCCTAGCGAGGAGTACACAGCCATGGAAATGACCGGAGCCCAGATTCTGATGGCCGTCCTGAAAGAAGAAGCGGTGGACACCGTTTTCGGCTTTCCGGGAGGTGCCGTCATTGACATCTACGATGAACTGGTCAAAACCGATATCCGCCACATCCTGGTGCGCCACGAGCAGGGCGCCGTCCACGCCGCCGACGGGTATGCCCGCGCCAGTGGTAAGGCCGGCGTCTGCCTGGTCACCTCGGGCCCCGGCGCCACCAATACGGTGACCGGCATTGCCACGGCCTACATGGATTCGATCCCGATGGTCGTGATCACCGGCCAGGTACCGACCCACCTGATCGGCAACGACGCCTTCCAGGAGGTCGATATCGTCGGCATCACGCGCCCCTGCACCAAGCACAACTATCTCGTCAAATCCGTGGACGACCTGGCCCGCACCATGCGCGAAGCCTTCTATCTGGCCCGGTCGGGGCGCCCCGGGCCCGTGCTGGTGGACATTCCCAAGGATGTGGCCAACCAGACCGCGGCATTCAAGCCCCAGGAAGAAATCAAGATCAAGTCCTATCAGCCCACGTACCGTCCCAACATGAAACAGCTCAAGAAGATCGTGGGGCTGGTCAAAAAGGCCCGGTGCCCGCTGCTCTTTGGCGGCGGCGGCGTCATCCTGTCCGGTGCCGCCGAAGCATTCACCACCTTCGCCCGCCAGACGCATACACCGGTCACCACCACCCTGATGGGCCTGGGCGCCTATCCGGGATCGGATCCCCTCTGGCTGGGCATGATCGGCATGCACGGCACTTACCGGGCCAACATGTCCACCGGGGCCTGCGACCTTCTGATCGCCATCGGCGTGCGCTTCGACGACCGCGTGACCGGGAAGATCGAGACCTTTGCCGGCAACGCCCAGATCGTGCACATCGACATCGACCCCACCTCCATCCGTAAAAACGTGGGCGTCGCCATCCCGGTGGTGGGCGACTGCCGGGAAGCGCTCAACGAGCTCAACCGCATGATCACCGAAGACAACCAAAACGCCTTCGAAGAAAACCATCGGGAATGGCTGGAGCAGATCGATACCTGGAAAAAACAGCACCGCATGGCCTACGACCAGGGGACCGAAACCATCAAACCCCAGTTTGTGATCGACAAGCTCTTCGAGCTCACCCAGGGCAAGGCCATCATCACCACCGAAGTGGGGCAGAACCAGATGTGGGCCGCCCAGTTCTATCATTTTGACGGCCCCCGCCAGTTCATCACTTCGGGTGGCTTGGGCACCATGGGATTCGGCCTGCCGGCGGCTATCGGCGCCAAGGCCGCCCGGCCCGAGAGTACCGTGATCGACGTGGCCGGCGACGGCAGCATTCAGATGAACATCCAGGAGATGGCCACCGCCATGCAGTCCTGCCTGCCGGTCAAGGTGCTGATCCTGAACAACGGTTATCTGGGCATGGTGCGCCAGTGGCAGGAGCTGTTCTACGATAAGCGCTACGCCTGCACGACCATGGACCACCAGCCCGATTTCGTCAAATTGGCCCAGGCCTTCGGTGCGGTGGGGCTGCGCGCCACCCGGCCGGAGGAGGTCATCCCGGTGCTCAAGGAGGGGCTGGCATGCGAGGCCCCCGTGATCATGGACTTCGTGGTCGAGAAGGAGGAGAGCGTCTACCCCATGGTGCCGGCGGGCGCCAACATTACCGAAATGCTGCTGGTCTAACGGAAGAAGCCATGCAAGAAGACAAACACGTCATCACCATGCTGGTGGACAACGAACCCGGGGTCCTGTCACGCGTGGTGGGCTTGTTCAGCGGCCGGGGTTTCAACATCGAGAGCCTGTGCGTGGCCGAGACCGTGACACCGGGCATCTCGCGCATTACCATCGTCACCAAGGCCAATCCGCCGGTGGTCGAGCAGATCGAAAAACAGCTCAACAAGCTGATCAACGTAATCAAGGTACGGGACCTGACCCACCAGGCATCGGTCATGCGGGAGATGGCCCTGATCTGTGTCCGCGCCGCGCCCGAACACCGCGCCGAAATCCTGCGCATCGTCGACATCTTCCGCTGCAAGGTGATCGACGTGGGTCTGGAGCATTACATCATCGAGGTCACCGGCGACGAAGGCAAGATGACCGCGCTGCTCAACCTGCTGCGGCCCATGGGCATCAAGAAGATTGCCCGCACCGGCACGATTGCTCTGCTGCGCGAGCCCAAATGATGATACGCTTGGATTGAAGCGAATAGCCGTTGTCGAAGGGCTGATCGGGCGAGATGGTCAAACCGCAGCCACTGGGTTTCAGGTACAAGGTTTCAGGAGGCGGTATTGACTGACACCTGACACCTGAAACCAGCAGATTGAACACTGTTATCAACCACTAAGGTACCAACCGATTTGGAGGAAAACCGATGGCGCAGATTGATTTTGGAGGAGTGGTAGAGGAAGTCATCACCGCGGAAGAATTCACCCTGGACCAAGCCCGGGCGCTCCTGTCCCAAGAGACCGTCGCCGTGCTGGGCTACGGGGTCCAGGGACCCGGTCAGGCCCTCAATATGCGCGACAACGGTGTCAGCGTGATCGTCGGCCAGCGTGAAGGCGGTGCCTCGTGGGACCGGGCCGTGGCCGACGGCTTTGTGCCGGGCGAGACGCTCTTCCCGGTCGAGGAGGCCGCACGGCGCGGCACGATCATTCAGTATCTGCTCTCCGACGCCGGCCAGTCCGCCATGTGGCCGCAGATCAAGGAATGCCTCAACCCGGGAGACGCGCTTTACTTCTCTCACGGCTTCTCGGTTGTCTTCAAGGAGCAAACCGGGGTCGTTCCGCCGAAAGACGTGGACGTCATCCTGGTGGCCCCCAAGGGGTCGGGCACCACGGTGCGCCGCAACTTCCTGGACGGCAGCGGCATCAACTCCAGCTTCGCCGTCTTCCAGGATCATACCGGACGCGCCCGCGAGCGCACCCTGGCCACGGGCATTGCCATCGGCTCCGGGTACCTCTTCCCGACCACCTTCCAGAAAGAGGTCCACAGCGATCTGACCGGGGAGCGCGGCGTGCTCATGGGCTGCCTGGCCGGTGTCATGGAGGCGCAATACAACCTCCTGCGCAAACACGGCCACAGCCCCAGCGAGGCGTTCAACGAGACGGTGGAGGAACTCACCCAGAGTCTGATCCGCCTGGTGGCCGAAAACGGCATGGACTGGATGTTCGCCAACTGCAGCACCACGGCCCAGCGCGGCGCACTCGACTGGGCCCCCCGCTTTCGCGATGCCGTGGTCCCGGTGTTCGACAAGCTCTATGGGGCGGTGGTCTCGGGCCAGGAAACCCAGCGGGTCATGGAGGCCTGCAGCACACCCGACTACCGCGAAAAGCTCGAGGCCGAACTGAACACCCTCGGCAATTCCGAGATGTGGCGCGCCGGTGCGGCGGTGCGCGCCCTGCGCCCCGAAAACCGGCGCGACCAACAATAACCCCGGCCCGCATCAGGCAGGAACGAAAGCCACCATGAAGACCATGCGAATATACGACACCACCCTGAGGGACGGTACCCAGGGCGAAAACATCAGCTTTTCGGCCGACGAAAAGCTGGCCGTCGCCCGGCGTCTGGACGAGATGGGGGTGCACTACGTGGAAGGCGGATGGCCCGGCTCCAACCCGCGGGACATGCATTTCTTCGATCTGGCCCGGAGGGAAACGTTCCAGAACACCCGACTGGCGGCCTTCGGGGCCACCCGACGGCCCGGTGCCGCCGTGGCGGACGACGCCAACGTGCAGGCCCTGATCGCCAGCGGCGCGCCGGCCGTGGCCATTTTCGGCAAGACCTGGGATCTGCACGTCACCCAGATCATGAACAATACCCTGGAAGAGAACCTGGCCATGATCGGCGACACCGTGCGCTACCTGAAATCCCACGGGCGCGAGGTGATCTACGATGCCGAGCATTTCTTCGACGGCTTCCGCGCGGACGAAACCTATGCCTTGAAAACCCTCGAAGCGGCAGCGGCGGCCGGCGCCGATTGGATCGTGCTATGCGATACCAACGGCGGCTCCATGGTCTACGACGTGGAAGCGGCCACCGGTCGGGTCAAAGCCTTCATCGACCAGTTGGAACTCCCCTGCCCTCCAGGCATCGGTATCCACACCCACAACGACAGCGCCATGGCCGTGGCCAACGCGATCGTGGCGGTCAGGGCCGGCGCCCACATGGTGCACGGCACGATCAACGGTTACGGCGAGCGCTGCGGCAACGCCGACCTGACCGCTCTCATCCCGATCCTCAAGCTCAAGATGGGGTACGACTGCATCTCCGATGCGAACCTGGCCCGACTCAAGAACCTCTCGCGCTTCGTGAGCGAGACCGCCAACCAGGTCCCCAGCAGCAACCGGCCCTTCGTGGGCCGCAGCGCGTTCGCCCACAAGGGCGGGATCCACGTCAACGCCATCATGAAAAACCCGCGGGCCTACGAGCACACCAGCCCGGACACGGTGGGCAACCGCCGCCGCGTGCTGATTTCGGATCTGGCCGGCAAGAGCAACGTGGAGTACAAGGCCCGGGAACTGGGCGTGGCCCTGGGCGGCAACGGCCACGACAGCCGCGTCATCGTGGACCGCATCAAGGCGCTGGAGGAGCAGGGCTACCAGTTCGACGTGGCCGACGGGTCATTCAAGATCCTGGTGGAAAAATTCACCGAACAGTTCCGCCCGCTCTTCGATCTCGAATCCTTCCGCGTATCGATCGAGAAGAACAAGGATCGCCCCTGTTCGGCCCACGCCACCATCAAGATCGGCGTCGGCGACAGCGAAGAGATCACGGCCGCCGAAGGACAGGGCCCGGTGAGCGCGCTCGACAACGCCCTGCGCAAGGCGCTGGGACGCTTTTTCCCGGATCTGGACAGCATGCGTCTGGTGGACTTCAAGGTCCGCGTCATCGACGGCCGAGAAGGCACCGAGGCCCGCGTACGGGTGCTGATCGAATCCCGCGACCAGGACGAAGTCTGGAGCACCATCGGCGTCTCGGAGGACATCATCGAGGCCAGCTGGCAGGCCCTGGCCGACAGTTTCCAATACAAGCTGGCCAAAGAACAGAAATCGCGCGCGGCCGACCGCAAGAAAGCCGCCGCCGGCTGATTGTCGAAACCGGGCCTGCCGTCGCGCGCCGTTGCCGCCGCAGGCCCCATGCCACCCACGGGGGAAGCAAGATGCAACCATGGAAATCGGGAAGGTTCAACGCCGCAGGGAATGATGACCATCGTGCCCTGCGGCCCATGCTCCGGGCCGGTGCGACCGCCTGTTATCGCTTTTTGACTCGTTAAACCCCAACCGGCAGCCGGCCGCTGGAAACGAACCGGCCGGCTGAACCCACAGGAGCTTCGTATGAACGCCAATGACCCGAATCGCGTCATCATATTTGATACCACCCTGCGCGACGGCGAGCAGTCGCCGGGCGCCAGCATGAATACGGCTGAGAAATTGCGTCTGGCCAAGCAGCTTGAAAAGCTGGGCGTCGATGTGATCGAAGCCGGATTTCCGGCGGCTTCGGACGGGGATTTCGAAGCCGTATCCGCCATCGCCAAGGCCCTGAAGACCGTCCAGGTCACCGGCCTGGCCCGCGCTTCCCGCCAGGATATCGACCGTGCCTGGGAGGCCGTCAAGCACGCCGCCCACCCCCGCATCCACACCTTCATCGCCACCTCCGACATCCACCTGAAATACAAGCTCAAGATGAGCCGGGAGGAAGTCGTCAAGGCGGCCGTCGCGGCGGTGCGCCACGCCAAGCGCTATACCGACAACGTCGAGTTCTCGGCCGAGGACGGCTCCCGCAGCGACCGCGATTTTCTGTGCGAGGTCTTCGAGGCCGCCATCGCGGCCGGCGCCACCACGATCAACCTGCCGGATACCGTGGGCTATGCCGTACCGGACGAATTCGGCGACATGGTGCGCTATATCCGGGAGAAGACCCCCAACATCGACCAGGCCGTGTTCAGTGTTCACTGCCACAACGATCTGGGTCTGGCCACGGCCAACACGATTACCGCCATCCGGGCCGGCGCCCGTCAGGCCGAGGTCACGATCAACGGCATCGGGGAGCGGGCCGGGAACACCTCGCTGGAAGAAATCGTCATGGCCCTGCACACCCGCAAGAACCACATGCAGCTTGACTGCGGCGTAAAGACCGAGCACATCCATGCCAGCAGCCGCCTGGTGAGCATGATCACCGGCATCATGGTTCAGCCCAACAAGGCCATCGTGGGGGCCAACGCCTTTGCCCACGAGGCCGGCATCCATCAGGACGGGATTCTCAAGAACCCGATGACCTACGAGATCATGCGCCCGGAGACGATCGGCCTGAGCCACAACAAGCTGGTGCTCGGCAAGCATTCGGGCCGTCACGCCCTGCACGATCATCTCAAGGAGCTGGGTTACGAGTTGAGTGAAGAAGAACTGAACACCGTTTTCAAGCAGTTCAAGCATCTGGCCGACAAGAAAAAGCACATCATGGACGAGGACCTGGAAGTACTGGTGACCGAGGAATTCCTGCGCACCGCCGATGTCTTCCAGTTGCAGTACCTGCACGTAACGGCCGGCACCACCGTGCTGCCCATGGCCAGTCTGGAACTCAAGATCAACGATCGCCCGGCACGGGCGGCCGGCTATGGCAACGGGCCCATCGACGCGGCCTTCAACACCATCGCCAAACTGACCGGCACCCAGTCCGAACTGCTGCGTTTTACGGTCAGCGCCCTGAGCGGCGGCACCGACGCCCAGGGCGAGGTGACCGTGCGCCTGCGGGAGAACGGGCTGGTGGCCCTGGGCAAGGGCGCCGACCCCGACATCATCACAGCCAGCGCCAAGGCCTACATCAACGGCCTGAACCGGCTGGAGTACCTCAAAGCCAACCCGATCAAGGATCGCCAGGGCCTCTAGCCGTGTGCGCCCCGAAACGGCATCTTACGGCTCAGGTCGGCGTTCGCGCTCTTTTGAAATCCTCGACGTAGCGCTGGCTACGCCTGTGGTTTCAAAATCACTGCGGCCTTAACCTGAACCCAAATCCACCACTTCTGGACGGACACGACCGAACCGCAGCATCCGCCCCCAATGAAAAAAGCTGGAGCACTCTGCTGCTCCAGCTTTTGTCTTACCAGAAACACATGGCCACCACCGGCCCGTGTCAACGGAAGCTTCCCCCACATAACAGAGGCGCCAGGTAGCCCTTGATAAGTGCTTGACCAGCCATCTGGGCTCCGGGTTTATCCCCTTCGTCCCGCGCCGAGCATCGGTGGCAGGTTCGGAAAAAGCGTGTCGGCCTGTTTGAGCGCAGCGAGTTCCGACACGCGCCGAACCTGGCATCGACGCGCAGGGTTAAGCGGGACGCGGGCGGTTTCTTTTGGTTCGTTTTCTTGCCCGTGCAAGAAAATGAACATGACTATAGATGGCCGTATCCTTGACAGGACGAGCCCTGCCTCTCCACTAGAGGAAAAGCTTTAAGCCTCAAACAATAGAACTGGAGCAGCTTTGCTTCTCCAGTTCTATTGTTTGAAAGACCACGGGGCCAAGCCACGACCGGATCTACTTCCCCAGATACCCCTTGCGCATCTTCTTGTCGGCCTTGGCGCCCAGGTTGTAGCGAAAGTACATCTGGGCAAACTCGGGGTTGGCAATGGTGCCTTTTTCCTGCCCTTTAAAGACCAGGGTCAGGCCCTTGCCGGGAACATAGGTCGCCAGGGAGGTGGCCCCGGGGGCCATGTCCTGGTCCAGCCAGGAAGCGTAGCGTTCGATATCGGCCATGTGTTTTTCCACCATCGCGGGCGGATTGGCCTTGATGATGGCCTCCTTGAAGCCGTCCTGGAGTTTTTCGGCCGTGGCCTTGCTGGTCAGGTAGTGCAGGTGAAAATGTTTGACCTGCTCCGAGGTAATGGCCTCTTCGGCGTCCTGGGTGGGATTCTCGAGGTAGAAGCCGCCGACGAAAACCTTGATGAAGAATTTGGTGCGCAGGGCCACACCGTTGAGTTTCAGTTGTTTGTCGGCAACGGTTTTCTCGCCGCTAAAATTCACGCCGGCGATTTCCCGGTCGGCGGCGGCACCCACGGTAACCGACAAAAGAAAACCGAGCAGAGCCAAGGCCACAATCATAGGTGTTTTTCGCGTCATGTTGCATTTCTCCTTAAAACGTCGGGGTGACAGAAAGGTCGCCGGCCATCAATCGAGTTTGGCCAGCAGGCGCGTTGCCCGTTCGGCATAATAGCGCTCGGGCGCCTGGGCGGCGATTTCCAGCCAGCGCCGGGCCTCTTGCTTGTTGGCTTTGCCGCCCAATTTGATCAGCAGTTCACCGAAATAGACCTGCGCTTCGGCATACGCTTCCAGAAATCCGGTTTTTTCGTACTCGCGGAAATATTGCAACGCCCTTTTCTTGTCGTGCATCGGCCAGGGCAGCACCGTCCAGAATCGTCCCAGGGAAAGGATCGGCCCGGCATCGTTGTAATGCTTGTCGAGCGCGTAGGCTTTCTCGAAGCTGGTCTGGGTCTTGTCCTTGAGGCCTTCGCTCAGGGCCGTAAAGATACTGACCCCATCGGAATAAATACCGACGCTCAGCCCGTAATAGTAGTGCCCTTCGACCCGCTCGGGGGCCAGGGCGATGGCCCGCTCGGCCAGTTGCATCGCGGTTTTGCCCTGGGTTTTGCAAATCGCCTTCCAGTCGGGAAGCTTCGCCTGTTTGGCGCGATTCCCGTAGTCGCGATGCGCCCGCGCGCTCTTCCACAGGGTTGCATAGTCCAGCGGCGCCGCCTGTCGGGCTTGGGCATACAACGCCAGCGAGGCCTTGAGATCCTCCAATCCGCCCACGGCATAGCGTGCATCCGCGTCCCGGAGGGCCTGGTCGTCCGCTGCCGCAGGAGCAGCGAGCAGCAGCAACAGCAGCAGTCCCCAGCGAATGATCCTCTGCATACGGTTCTCCAAGGTGGCCTTCGGGAAGAAATTATTCGAAACCGCCCCGTGGCGGCCTCCCGTCCCGCCTTGGCAGGACGCCGGCGCGGCAGGCGCGCGGTTCATTCTCCGGTTCAATCGCCCATTTCAGCCATGTGGTCGTCGTACATGGTCTCCAGGGCGAGCTTGTGCTTGGCCTCTTCCTGGCAGAGAATCTTGAATATTTGGGCGTGGTCCCGATCTTCCACCCGGTCCTGCAACTCGTTGTAGAGTTTGAGTGCCTTTTCTTCGCGCTTGATGGCCAGCATCAGGATGTCACGGTAATGCATGCCTTTTTCATAGGTGATATCCAGGAGCAAATCGCCGCGTTTGATGTCCTTGATCCACTTGAATTCATAATTGTCGATGCCGTCGGCGACCACGCCCGCCTTGAGCTTTTCGAGCATGACGACATGCTTGTCTTCTTCCTGGGCAAAATCCATAAACACCTGGCGATTGCCGGACAGGGTCTCTTCTGCGCTGATATCGAGGTAGAACTGTTTGGCTTCCTTTTCCTTTCCGATCGCATAGTCCAGGATGTCGTTCGGTGTCTTGAACTCCATTACGCCTCCTTTCGGTTCGTCACGGTCGTGGTCTTCGATCCCTCACACGGCGCCGCGCCGTCAGGCGGACCGTTTGGTTCCATCGCCCATCAGGGTCGGGACGCCTGAGGCATCCCTCTTCTTTTCAGCCGGCCGCGGTCTCGAGGCTGCCGATCAGGTCGTTGATGTCGGCGATGCCGTGGGTCCGCAAATAATCCGCCAGCCCGTCGATGATCGCCGTGGTGGCCCCCGGGTTCACGAAATTGGCCGTGCCGACCTGGACGGCCGAAGCCCCGGCGATAATAAACTCGAGGGCGTCACGGTGGTCCATGATACCACCGATGCCGATGACGGGGATGTCGACCGCACGGGCCGTCTGCCAGACCATGCGGACGGCCACGGGCCGGATGGCAGGGCCGGACAGGCCGCCGGTGATGTTCGCCAGTTTGGGCCGGCGACTGTCGATATCCACCGCCATGCCGGTGATGGTATTGATCAGCGAAAGCGCGTCGGCGCCGGCCGCGGCCACGGCCTGGGCGATCGCTACGATGTCGGTCACGTTGGGGGAGAGTTTGACGATCATGGGCTTGGCCGTGCGCGCCCGAATACGGGCGATCAGCTCGCCGGCCGCCGCGGCACTCACCCCGAAGGCGATACCGCCGGCCTTGACATTGGGGCAGGAGATATTCACTTCGATGGCGGCGATGTCCGGCTCGCCGTCCACGATCTGCGCCAGCGCCTCGTAATCCTCGGCCTGCCGGCCGTAGAGGTTGACGATCACCGGCGTTTCCAGCCGGCGCAGGAATTTGAGCCGTGTCTGGCGGAAGGCATCGATGCCGATGTTTTCGAGCCCGATGGCATTCAGCATGCCGGCGGGGGTTTCCACGATGCGCGGCGGCGGGTTGCCGGCCGCCGGCTGGAGCGAGAGGCCCTTGACCACGATGGCACCCAGCCGGTCCAAGTCGACCAGGTCCTTGAACTCACCACCGTATCCGAAGGTCCCGGAAGCGGTCATGACCGGGTTTTTCAGGTGCAGACCAGCGATTTCGACACCCATCTGCAACTTGTCTGGATGCATAGAATTATCCGCTTGAGGTGAAGAGCCCCCACCTTATAGAGCATTCGACCGTCGAGAGCAAGCCGGGGCCGCGAGGAAATGCTTTGCATTTGGCGGTCATTAGGATAAAAAGTCTAGCGGAAACAATTCAGCGTCTGACGCGCGACACCCACGGAGGAGAGCCCCCATGCCCATCGATCCGCATGACAGCGACCAGCGCCAATTCCACCGCATTTCCGAGGATGTCATCATCGAAGCCAAGAAAATCGAATACCCCATGACAGAAGACGGCCAGCGCGGCGTCGGCGTCAACCTCAGTGCCGGCGGGATTTGTTTCACCGGCCCGACTGCGTTCAAACCCGGCGACCTGATCGGCCTCGAGATTCAACTCACGGGCTGGCAGCGCCATAAACGCAGCTATGCCGCGGTCATCGACGACCGTCAGGCCCTCGCGCCCCTGACCGCGGTCTCCCGCGTGGCCTGGTGCAAGCAACGGCCGGACGGGGCCGGTTATGACATCGGCGTGACCTTCGTGGACATCTACCCGGACGACTA
>JASJBQ010000137.1 GCA_030066455.1 Desulfobacterales bacterium | reverse complement strand
TTTTTGATGGTATCGAAGCCGATGCCGACCTCCAGGCCCACGGCCACGCTGGCCAGCGAGTTGTAGACGTTGTGAATCCCCGGCAGGTTCAGGCAGATATCGCCCAGCAACTGGTCGCGATAAAAGGCCTTGTAACAGCTCTGAAACCCCTGACAGGTGATGTCCCGGGCTTGAAAATCGGCCTGGTTGCTCACGCCGTAGGTGGTGAATCGTTTTTGCACCCGGGGAATCAGGTTCTGCACGGATTCGTTGTCGAGGCAAAGCACCGCCTTCCCGTAGAAGGGGATCCGGTCGATAAAATGCGCGAAGGCGTCCACGATGGCATCCAGATCGGCGTAATAGTCCAGGTGCTCGCGGTCGATATTGGTGACCACCGCAATGGTGGGTGACATTCTGAGAAACGATCCGTCACTTTCGTCGGCCTCGGCCACGATGAAGTTGCCCCGTCCCAGGACGGCATTGGTATCCAGGCTGATCAGTTTGCCGCCCACCACGATGGTCGGATCGAGCCCTCCGGCCGCAAGCACGGCGCCCACGATGGAGGTCGTCGTGGTCTTGCCATGCGCCCCGGCCACGGCCACGCTGTATTTCAGCCGCATGAGTTCGGCCAGCATTTCGGCCCGTGGGATGACCGGGATGGACAGACTGCGGGCCGCCGCCACCTCGGGGTTGTCGGCCGCGATCGCCGAGGACACCACCACCACGTCCGCGCCCTCCACCCGATCGGCCGTGTGGCCTTTGGCGATCCGCCCGCCCAGACCTTGCAGGCGACGGGTGATGTCGGAGTCCCGCAGGTCGGAACCGGACACGCGGTAGCCCAGATTCAGCAACAGCTCGGCGATACCGCTCATACCGATACCTCCGATGCCCACGAAATGAATGTGATACGCTTGCTGATACATGCCGTTCGCTTTCGGCTAGGGTTCGCGCGTCAAGACCGGATCACCCGGTCCAGCATGTCGTCCACGATGGCGACCACCGCATCCGGCCGTCCCATTTTCCGGGCATTGGCGCCCATGCGTTCCAGTTCTTCCGGGTGGGCCCGGTAGTGGCCGATTTTCTCCCAGAGCACCACACCGCTGAGATCGGCCTCGCGAAGCATGTCACCGGCGCCCCGGTCCACCAACAGCCGCGCGTTCAACTCCTGGTGGTTGTCGGCCGCGTGCGGAAAAGGAACGAAGATCACCGCTTTGCCGATACAGGTCAGCTCCGCCACCGTCGATGCGCCGGCGCGGCAGACGACCAGGTCGGCCAGCTGGTACTGCCGGTCCATGTCGTCGAAGAAGGCACGCACGTCGGCCTCCAGATTGGCTGCCCGGTAGGCCTCGCGCATGCGTTCCAGATCCTCGCTCCCGGTCTGGTGAATAAAACGGATGCCGTTCTGTCCGCAGGCGCAGGCCAGCATCTCCGCCACGGCGCGGTTGATGCCCAGGGCGCCCTGGCTGCCACCGACGATCAAAACCGTAAAAGACGCCGTCGGGTCCTTTTCCGCGGGTCGGGCGGCCAGGCGCCGGATTTCCTCCCGCACGGGGTTGCCGGTCAGAAGGACCTTTTCCGCCGGGAAATCGGTGCCGGGACCCTCGAAGGCGATGTAGATCCGCCGGGCCAGACCGGCCAGCATCCGGGTGGTGACACCCGGCAGAAGGTTCTGCTCCTGGAGGCAGACCGGGATCCGCAGCAGATAGGCCGCCAGGCACACCGGTCCGGCGGCGTAGCCCCCGACGCCGATGACGAGCCGGGGACGGAAGCGCCAAAGAATGCCGGCCGCCCTGAGCACACTGCCGGGCAAGACGGCGAGGGCGATTATTTTCCGCATCAGCCCCATTCCCTTGAGCCCCCTGACGGTAATCAAGCCGTGGCGATAGCCGGCGGCGGCGATGATCTTCCGCTCCAGGGGGCGCCCCGTACCGATGAACAGCACCTCGGCGGTGGGAAAGCGCGCGGTCAGCTCCCGGCAGATGGCCACACCGGGGAACAGATGCCCCCCGGTGCCGCCGCCGGTCAGGGCGACCTTGAAGGGGGCTGCACGCTTGTCTACCGTCGCCGTATCCATGTCACCGTTCCGATGTTCATCAGGATCCCGATGGCGGCCATGTTGAGCACCAGCGATGTGCCGCCGTAACTGAGAAAAGGCAGGGTCAGCCCCTTGGTGGGGAGCAGACCGAGCGCCACGCCCATATTGATGCAGACCTGCAGGGCCAGGGCCGTGGTCAGGCCGAAGGCCAGCAGGGCGCCGAACAGGTCCTGGGTCTGGCGGGCGATGGCGATGCCCCGCCAGATGATGAGGCTGTAGAGTCCTACGGTGAGCGTGACGCCCATGAGACCGAATTCCTCGCCGATGACCGAGAAGATGAAATCCGTGTGCGGTTCCGGCAGGTAGAAAAGTTTCTGCAGACCCTTGCCGATGCCGGTGCCCCAGATGCCGCCCGAGCCAAACGCCATCAGCGAGTGAATCGTCTGATAGCCTTCGTCGCTGGCGTATTCCCAGGGATTCAAAAAACTCATCAGACGCCGGATACGGTACTCGGCCGACACCAACAGGTAGAGGCCGACCGGCAGCAGGGCCACGCACGCCATGATCAGATGGCGCAGGGGCACCCCTCCGGCAAACATCATGATGCCGGTCAGAAGCGTCAGGATGACCACCGAGCCGAAATCGGGCTGCAGGATCATGGGCACCAGAAGCATGGCCAGGACGATGAGATGGGGTACGAAACCGATGGCAAACTCGCGCAGGCGATCGTGCTTTTTACTCATCGAGTAGGCGAGGTAGATGATCAGGGCGATCCGGGCGAGTTCCGCGGGTTGAAAGGTAAACCCCGCCACCCGCAGCCACCGTGTCGCGCCGCCGGCCGTGTGCCCCCAGCCGATCAGCACGGCGAGCAGCAGCCCAAATGCCACCGCCACGGCCGGGTAGGCCAGCTTGCGCCACAAACGGTAGGGGAAATGGCGCGCAACCACCAGGGCGATCAGGCCGGCGAGGGCGAAGACGGCCTGTTTTTTCAGGAAGAAATAGCTGCTGCCGAATTTCTTGAGCGCCAGGGCGGAACTGGCCGAATAAACCATTACCAGGCCGATGCCCACCAGAAACAGCACCGGGAAGAGCAGCCGCAGGTCATAGGGCGTCGCCGCCGCCGGTTGGGCGCTCCTGCGGGGTGTCGCTTTTATGTCAGCTGCTGGACGTGACGGCAAAAGTCTTCTCCCCGTTGGTGATAGCTGGTGTACATGTCGAAACTGGCACAGGCCGGCGACAGCAAGACCACGTCGCCCGACCGGGCCCGGTCCGCGGCCAGGCGAACGGCGTCGGCCATGTCCTTGGCCCGGTGGGTGGGCACCAGGTGCCCGAGGGCGGACTGAATGCCGTCGGCGGCCTCGCCCAGAACCACCAGGGCACGCACCCTGGCGGCCACGGGGTCTTCCAGCGCCCGGTAACCACCCCCCTTGTCCCGGCCGCCCATGATGAGCACTACCGGTTCGTCGAATCCTTCCAGGGCGCGGCAGACGGCGTCCACATTGGTGGCCTTGGAGTCGTCGAAATAGCGGACCCCTCGAAGCGTGCGCACATGGCTCAGCCGGTGGGCCAGTCCCTCGAAGGTGTCGATCGCCGTTTGAACGCCATCAGGCGTGGCGCCGGCGCACATGGCGGCCAGACCGGCAGCGGCGGCGTTTTCGCGATTGTGCTGCCCGGCCAGCGACCAGCGCGCCAGGCCGATCCGGTGGGGCGCGCCTTCCGGAAGTTCGAACACGATGTGGTCGGCGGCGATCCGGGCGCCGGGTCGCGTCCGGTCCGCAGCGGTGCCGAACATGAGCACCTGCCCGGGGGCGCGCTGCGCCGCGGTCCCGCACCAAGGGTCCGCAGCATTCAAAACGGCGGTGTCGCCCGCCTGCTGATGCGCAAAGAGCTGCATCTTGGACGCGACGTAGGCCGCGAAGTCGGGGTAGCGGTCCAGGTGATCGGCGCTGATATTCAGCAGAACGCCGATTCGGGGCCGGAAGCCGTCGATGGTGTCGAGCTGGAAGCTGCTCACCTCGATCACCAACCAGTCGCGCGTCAGGCCGTCGGCGACATAGTCGATCAAAGGCGTGCCGATGTTGCCGCCCACGAAAACGCTGACGCCCGAGGCCGCCAGCATGGCCCCGATCAATTCGGTGGTCGTGGTCTTGCCGTTGGTTCCCGTGACGGCCAGGATGGGCGCTTCGATGTAGCGGGCCGCCAGTTCGATCTCCCCGATGACGGGGATGCCGCTGTCCCGGGCCGCCGCCACCGGCGCCATCGTATGGGGGACCCCCGGACTCAGCACCACCAGGTCGGCCTTCTCGAACGTGGCCGGACGGTGGCCGCCGAATTCCAGCACCACGTCGAGGGCTTCGAGCGCCCGCGCCTCTTCGACGAACAGCTCGCGGGCGGCCATCTCGGTTACGGTCACCCGGCCTCCAAGCCGCCGGCAGAAGCGGGCCACGGCCGCGCCGCTTTTTCCGAGCCCCACCACCGTGATGCGACGGTCGGTCATAGGGTGGTCCGCAGGATTCATAAATATTTCATTCGTTCACGCGTCAGCGTAGTTTCAGTGTGCTCATGGCCACCAGGGCCAGGGCGATGGCAATAATCCAGAAACGCACGATCACCTTGGGCTCGGCCCAGCCTTTGAGTTCAAAGTGATGGTGCAGCGGCGCCATGCGGAAGATGCGCTTGCCGCCGGTCAGCTTGAAGTAGCCCACCTGGAAGATGACCGAAAGCGTCTCGATGACGAACAGCCCGCCCACCAACACCAGCAGAATTTCCTGTTTGGTGATGATGGCGATGGCGCCGATGGCGCTGCCCAGCGAGAGGCTGCCCACATCGCCCATGAAGACCTGGGCCGGGTAGGCGTTGAACCACAGGAAACCCAGACCGGCCCCGACCATGGCGCCGCAGAAGACCGCGATTTCGCCCACGCCGGCCACGTAGTTGATCTGCAGGTATTGGGCGAATTTCACGTGGCCGGTGACGTAGGCGAAGACCATGTAGGTCGCGGCCACGATGGCCAGCGGCCCGATGGCCAAGCCGTCCAGGCCGTCGGTCAGGTTGACGGCGTTGGAGGCACCCACGATCACCAGCATGGTAAACAGGATGTAGCCCCACCCCAGGTCGGGCTGTACATTTTTTAAAAAGGGCACCGTCACCCGGGTTGAAAAACCGGGGTAGAAGTAGAGCATGAGCCCGCAGGCCAGGGCGACGATGCACTGCAGCAGGAATTTTTCCCGCGCCCCGAGCCCCTTGCTGCGTTTCTTGACCTGCATGCGGTAGTCGTCGACGAACCCGATGAGCCCGGTGGCCACCAGGACCAGAAGGGCGATCCAGACATAGAAATTGGTGAGATTGGCCCACAGCAGCGTCGCCGCCACGATGGCGCTGATGATCAGCACGCCGCCCATGGTGGGCGTCCCCGACTTCTTGAAGTGGGTTTCGGGCCCGTCGTCGCGGATAAACTGCCCCACCTGGAGGCGCCGCAGGCGTTTGATCACCCAGGGACCCAGCAGAAAACAGATCAAAAAGGCCGTCAGGCTGGCGTAGATGGTCCGGAAGGTGATGTACCGGAACACATTGAACGCCGAGATGCTGGTGTGCAGCGGGTAGAGGAGGTGGTAGATCATCGCTCGTCCTCCGGGGTGTCCTCGTCGGCCCATGTGTCGAGGGCGGCCACCACGCGCTCCATGCGCATGCCGCGCGAGCCTTTGACCAGGACCCAGTCGCCGGGCTGCAGCCTGGCCGTGAGGTCGTCGCAGATCGCGGACACCGGGCCGGTCAGGATGCGCTCGGCGGCCATCCCGGCCGAACGCGCCCCGGCGGCCACGTCTTCCGCGTGCGGGCCGTGAGCGTAAAGCCGCTCGACGCCGGAGCCACCCGCCCGCTCGCCGGTCTGCCGGTGCAGGGCGGCGGCCTCGCGGCCAAGTTCGAGCATGTCGCCCAGCACCAGGATACCCCGCGAATTCCCCTTAAGGTCGGCCAGGGTCGTGATGGCGGCGGCGGCCGAGGCCGGGTTGGCGTTGTAGCAATCGTTGATGACGGTGATGCCGGTTGCCAGCCGCTTGATCTGCATGCGGCCGTCCACCGGCGGGACGGATGCCAGGCCGGCGCGAATCGCGTCCATTCCCAGGCCGAGGGCGTCGGCGACGGCGGCGGCGGCCAAGGCGTTGGCCACCATGAAGGCGCCGGGAATCTTCAGTGCGACCGGGCCGCCGGCCCCGGGCAACCGGAGGATGAAACGCGTGCCGCCGGCATGCGCCTCGATCGCCTCGGCCCGCACGTGCGCCTCGTCGTGCTGCCCGAAAAAGATAACCTCGGCCCGGCTGCGTGCGGCCAGCTCCCGCACCAGCGGATCGTCGGCGTTGAGGATGGCCCGTCCCTCGGGGGCGATGTGGTCCATCAGCTCGCCTTTGGCATCGCGCACGCCCGCCAACGACTGCAGGCCTTCGAGATGGGCCGGCGCCACATTGGTGATCATGCCGATATCCGGCTTGGCGATGCGTCCCAGGCGGTCGATCTCGCCCGGATGGTTCATGCCCATTTCAATCACGCCGACGGCGTGCCGGGTCTCGAGTCGCAAGAGCGTCAGGGGGACCCCGATCTCGTTGTTGAGGTTGCCCCGGGTGGCCAGGGTTTCGAACTCCTGGCGCAGAATCGCCTCGGTCATGGCGCGGGTCGTGGTCTTGCCGTTCGACCCGGTCAGCGCCACGATGCGGGCCGGCATACGGCGGCGGTGATAGGCTGCCAGGGCCCCCAGGGCCCGGGTGGTGTTCGCGACGCCGATCAGCGCGGCGCCGGTCCGCTGCCAGCGTTCCCGGTGGGCGGCGTCAACCTCATCCTCACGGACCACGGCGCCGTGGCAGCCGCGCGCCAGGACTTCGTCGATGAACTGGTGGCCGTCGTGGTTCTCCCCGCGGATGGCCACAAAAAGATCCTGCGGCTGGATCCGGCGGGAGTCGATCGCCACCCGGGCGAATTCCGCCCCGCCTGGCCCGGTGAGCTGCTTGCCGCCCGTGGCTTCGAGAATGTCCCCCAGGGTCCATTTCATTCGGCACCTCCCGCATCGGGGTCCACGTTGTCGGCGGGCGCTGTGGCCAGTTGACGGGCGGCAATCTCACCGTCGTCGAAGGGGACGGTTTCGCGCCCGATGATCTGGTAGTTCTCATGGCCCTTACCGGCAATCAGTACCGTGTCGCCGGGGCGCGCCAGACGTATGGCCAGACCGATGGCCTCGCGGCGGTCCGGCAGGACGACATAGCCCGGCTCGGTCCAGCCGTTCTGCAGTTCGGCCGGGCGGTAGGCCCGGGAAAAGAGGGGGGTGATGCCCGGCAGGATGTCGCCGATGATCCGTTTCGGATCTTCCGTACGGGGGTTGTCCGAGGTGACCACCGCCAGTTCGCTTAAACGGGCGGCAATCGCGCCCATGAGCGGGCGTTTGCCGCGGTCGCGGTCCCCGCCGCAGCCGAAAACGCAGATCAACCGGCCGGCTTTGATTTCCGTGAGGGCGTTGAGGACATTCTCCAGGGCGTCCGGGGTGTGGGCATAGTCCACGTAGACAAAACGGCCATGATCGTCCGGCACCCGCTCGAGCCGCCCCGGCGCTCCGCCGGCGGCGGCCAAGCCGGCCTGGATGGCCTCGCGCGGCAGTTCCAGCGCCAGAGCCGCCCCCGCAGCGGCCAGCAGATTCTCGATGTTGTGCCGGCCCACCATGGGCGAGGCAAAGGCCAGATCGCCCGCGGGGGTGTGGATCGTCCCGCGGCTGCCGTTCAGGTCGCTTTGCGCGACGGTGGCCCAGATATCGTTGGCGGCGTCGAATCCGAACGTCAGGGCGGGCATCCGGTCGGCCATTTCGCGGGCGAGTTCCCGCCCATGGCGGTTGTCCTGGTTGATCACGGCCCGGGATGGTTTGCCGCCCGCCGGCAGCAACTCCGTGAAAAGACGTTTCTTGGTTTGCCAGTAGCGCGTCATGTCGCCATGGAAGTCGAGATGGTCCTGGGTCAGGTTGGTGAAGACGCCCACGTCGAAGGCGCAGCCTTCAACACGTTTCAGTTCGATGCCGTGGGAGGCCACCTCCATGACAACATGGGTGGCGCCCGTCTTGCGCATCTCCGCCAGGAGACGCTGTAAATCGAGGGATTCCGGCGTCGTGTTGACGCTGGGCCAGACCTGTCCGCCGCAGCGGTGGTTCACGGTGCCGATGACGCCCGCGGTCACGCCGGCGACATCGAGAATCCTCTCGAGGATATAGGCCACCGTGGTCTTGCCGTTGGTGCCGGTGATGCCGACCAGGGCGATGGACTTGGACGGATGGGTGTAGAAGGCGGCGGCGATCTGTGCCAGGGCCTTCCGGGTGTCGGGCACCTGCAGCACGGGGACGGCGCCGGGCGTCGGTATCTGGGTGACGACGGCCACCGCTCCGTTGGCCACCGCGCGATCCACGAAATCGTGTCCGTCGGCCGCAAAACCGCGGATGGCGACGAAAAGGCCGCCGGGGACGACATCCTGGGCCCGGTAATGCACCGAGCGTATCGGTAACGCGGCTGCATCCGGGCTCGAAATCGCCTCTGGTCGCACGGCGGTGATGACGTCTTGCAGGATCATCCGGCCACCTCGCTGCGGTGCGAGACCGTCATGCGCGGCAAGGGCGCGCTGGGTTTCACGTTCAAATAACCGAGCACCTCCTGGGCGATCCGGCGAAAAGCCGGCGCGGCTACGACACCGCCGTAATACCCATCGCGGGGTTCGTCCAAAGCCACAAGGATCGCCAGGCGTGGATTTTCGAGCGGCGCGAATCCGACAAACGAAGAGACATACAGGTCGTCGGCATAGGTGCCGTCAGGACCGATCTTCTGAGCCGTACCCGTTTTACCGCCGGCGGAATACCCTTCCAGGCGTGCCTGGGTGCCGGTGCCGCCTTCGGCCACGACCAGTGCCATCATGCGGGTCAAATGCGCGGCGGTCTGCGAGGACACGACGCGGGAGAGCGCACGCGGTTTGAATTCCGTGACCGTGCGCCCGCGGGGATCGGTGATGGCGCGGACCGCGCGGGGCTTCATCAGAACACCGTCATTGGCGATGGCGGCCACGGCCGTGGTCAACTGCAGGGCGGAAACAGACACGCCCTGGCCGAAGGACACCGCGGCCACGTCGAAACGTGTCCAGCGTTTGGCCGGGGCCAGACTGCCCCGGGTCTCGCCGGGAAAACGCAAGCCGGTATCGCGTCCGAAACCGAACTGGGCCAGGGTGCGGTGCAGGGTCTCCGGCCCGATGGTCTCCCCGATCTTGACCGCGCCGATGTTGCTCGAAAACTTGACGATCCGCTGCAGCGACAGCCAGCCGTGTTTTTCGGTGTCGTGGACCACGTTGGCGCCGATCCGGTAGCGCCCGTTTTCGCAGTAGAAGATCGTATGCGGGGTGCAGCAACCGGACTTCAATGCCGCGGCCACGCTGAACAGCTTCAAGGTCGAGCCCGGCTCGAAAGCGTCCGTGACGGCCCGGTTGCGCCGGATCTCCGGGCTGAAATTTTTAAAATTGTTGGGGTTGAAAAACGGGTAGTGCGCCAGCGCCAGGATATCCCCGGTCTGGGGCGCCATGACCACGGCGACGCCGGATTTGGCCTGGTGAGTTTCAACGGCTTTCTGCAGGCTGCGTTCGGCCACGTGCTGGATGGTGCGGTCGATCGTGAGCACCACGTTCTGGCCGCTGTCACGCCGGATGATGTCTTCGGGGGTTTCGAAACCGCGTCCGAAGGCGTCCTTGAGGATCGTAAAGATTTGCTGCTGCCCTACGAGTTCGGCATTGAACTGGTATTCGATGCCCTCCAGACCGATGCCGTCGATCCCGGTGAAACCGATCAACTGCGCGGCCAGACCGCGATTGGGGTAGTAGCGGCTGTGCTCGGGGATGAATTCGACACCGGCAGTCGCCAGGTCGCGCACGGCCTGAGCCTCCCGGGGGGTAATCTGGCGCTTGATCCATACGAAATGGCGGTCCGAGGCGAGCCGGGCGTGAACGTCCCGCCTGTTCATCTTGAGCGCAGGCGCCAGGGCACGCGCCATTGGCGCCGGGTCTTCGATCAGGCGTGGATTGGCGGCCAGGGAAAGGCTCTCGACGCTCACCGCCAGTTCGCGCATCTGGGTGTCGTAGATGGTGCCGCGTTTGCCGACGGTGTGGATGGTCTTCGCATACTGGCCGGAGGCTTTCTGGGCCAGGGCGGGACCGCAGACCACCTGCAGGTAGGCGGCCCGAAACAGAATAACCACCAGTCCGGCCAGAAAAAAGAGGCCCACCAGGCTGACCCGCAGGCGGAGATATTTCGGTTGGCGGCTGACGCTCATTCGATGACCACGATCTGTCGGGGTGACGGGGCGGCCAGCCCGAGCTGGCGGCCCAGGATTTCGATTCGTTTAGGGGATTTCATGTGGGCCAATTCCACCGTCAGTTTTTTGCGAATCATACTCTGGTGCTGATAGCGGCGGTTTTCAGCGGCGATCGCATAACCCACGCGGATACTCTGCACGCGGCACCAGGTATAGGCGAAAAGCTCGGCGATAAACACCAGCATGACGGCCAGCCAGATGACCGCCAGGCTGCCGCCTTTCCTGGACGCGGTGACACTCATGCCGGCGCTCTCTCGGTTTCCAGTTTCATCACCGCCCGCAGACGGGTACTGCGCGCCATGGGGTTGGCGGCGATTTCAGCTGCCTGCGGTCGAACCACCCTGCGGGTGAGCAACTTGACCAGGGGCTGTCGATCGCAGACACAGGCCGGCAGCCGGGGATCGCAGCGGCATCCGGTGCTCAAATCGCGAAACGTGTGTTTGACGATGCGGTCCTCCAGCGAGTGAAAGGACAACACACACAGCCGTCCCTTCGGATTGAGACGCCGGATGGCCGCCGGCAGCACCTGTTCCAGCCTTTCCAATTCACGATTGACCGCAATGCGCAGGGCCATGAAGATGCGGGTCGCCGGGTGAATTTTCTGCCGGGCGGCCTCGCGTGCGGGCACCCTGCGGACGATAAACTCCGCCAATGTACGGCTGCGGGTCAAATCCGCGCGCTCCCGCTCGCGGACGATCGCCCGGGCGATCATCGCGGCCCGCCGTTCCTCCCCGAAGTTCCGGAAGATGCCGGCCAGGGTCTTTTCGTCGGCCGTTTGAACGATATCGGCGGCCGTGATGGGAGCATCCGTATTCATGCGCATGTCCAGTGGTTCGTCTGTACTAAAACTGAACCCCCGCCCACTGCCCTGCAGCTGGTGTCTTGAAAGGCCGATGTCCAGGAGGATGCCGTCGACGCCGCCGATTTTCAGATCGTCCAAAATGCGGTCCAGCTGGTCGAAGTTGGCATGCACCAGGTGGACCCGGGGGGCCCAGGTTGCCAGGACGTCGCGGGCGTGGCGGATGGCATCCTTGTCTTGGTCGATGCCGATAAAAAGGCCGTCGGGGGCGATAAGGGAGCAGATCATGCGGGAATGGCCGGCACCGCCCACCGTGCCGTCGACGATTGTCTCTCCGGGGCGGCAGGCTAGATAGCGGGCCACCTCGGTCGGCATGCAGGGGATGTGATAGCGGGCCATGGTCTACAATCCCAGGCTGGCGATATCGTTTCTGACCTCCTCTTGTTTCAGATCCTCTTCCAGATTCAGGTTTTCCTGCTCCCACTTCTCCCGGGACCAGATCTCGAAATGGTCCAGGACGCCTACCAGGACGACATCCTTCTGCAGACCGGCATAATCTCTCAAGAGCGGCGGTATCAGGATGCGCTCCTGCTTGTCGCAGGCGCAATCAAAGGCCCCGCCGATGAATACCCGGCGAAAGCGGCGCATGCTGTCGT
>JASJBQ010000020.1 GCA_030066455.1 Desulfobacterales bacterium | reverse complement strand
AGGGGATCATTTTCAAGGTCGAACAGCTCGACATCGTTGACGTCGAAAATCTGTTCGATCGTTGTCGGTCGATTGTGTTCCAGGACACTGAAATAGCGGCTGAATTTATATCTCCCGTCATACACGCTGCGAATGGCCGCACGTTTTGTCGTATCCGGCCTGGGGTGGTTATCCTTGGTCCATTTCCTGCCTGCGGCATAATCTTGGGTGAACTTTTTCAGCCATTCGGCATCCATAAAAGCCCACATATTGTAGCAGTACAGGGCACCGTTGCGAATGCTATCGACGGAGGCCTCCTGAGGTTTCGCCAGCAGGGGCGATATGTCATGGCCGGTCAACCGAGCGGTCACATCTTTGGCCTGCAATTTGTCGGCTCCGGTCATGGCCAGGATGCTCGGCACAAGATCAAGATGCGAGGTGACCGCCCGGCACTTGCGCCTTCCAGGCAAATCCGGATGGTACACGATCAGGGGCACGTTGACCTGTTCCCGGTAGGCCGTGGCGCCCTTGCCCGACATGCCATGGGCACCGCACAGCTCTCCGTGATCGGCGGTCATGATGACGATGGTGTTTTCCAACATACCCAGATCGTCGAGTTCGGTGAGAATCGTGTCCACCGAACGATCGTTGTCGCTGATGCAGTTGAGATAATAGTCCTGTAATTTACGCCAGCGTTTGTCCTCGTTGGGAATGCGGCCGGTGAGCAAGGCCTGGGCCTTTTGGTAGTCAAGGTGCGCCCCGGGACGCCCCGGCTTGTTCCAGGGTTTCTTGCGGCTGGGGGCCAGCGGCAGGGACCAGCGCTTCGCATAGATTTGGTGGTCCGGCTCGGCGGCGATTGGGTACAGCGTCTGGGATGCGCCTTGAACGGCCTCACCGGCCTTGTCGGTATTGTAGAACATGACATCGTGGGGATTGACCAGATTTAAGGCCAAAAACCAAGGCTGGCCCTGGGCATTCAGGGATTGGCCCCTGCGCCGCAGCCAGGACTGGGCGGTGGCGGTGATGAACTGATCGGTATGGTACCCGCCATGCGTGTAGCCGACCACGTCACCAATACCGGTAAAATTGGAGAAACCGTACTTCTCCATGATGTCATGCCCCACCATCTGAAGTGGTTTGCCCGAGGGAAAGTTTTCGTGGAGCTGGTTGTGGAGGTGCCATTTGCCCTGGTAAGTGGAATAGTAGCCGGCCGCGCGCATCATGTGGCCGATGGTGGGGATGTCGTAGGACAGATCCTCGACCCAGGGGAAGTTGGTGTTGTCGAACATCCGGGTGTGCTGGATGTGCTGTCCGGTGTAGATTACCGAGCGCGAGGGCGTGCAGACCGCCGCGCATATCTGGTGGTTTTCAAAGGTCGTGCCGATCGAGGCCAGGCGGTCCCGCCCCGGCCAGTGACCCTTGCCCAGCAGTTCCGGCTCGTAGCGCTCCTGATCCGTCAGGATGAACAGGACATTGTAGCCCTTTGGTTTGAGGGGCGCGCCAACACCGGGGGCAGTTGCATTGGATGAACGCGCCTGCCCTGGCTCCGGTTTCAGCGGCATGGCTCCCGCGCCAACCGCCAGGGCCGCCCCTCCGACTGTCTGGAGAAAATCGCGGCGTGAAATGCCTTGATTGCGGCTATCATTGTCCCTGTCGGATTGTGCCATTGTACCTCCTTTTAATTCTTGGAATCCAGCAATGCTTAGTTGAACAAAACACCAGCAGGGACGCGCTTAAACCTCACACGGCCATGCGAATCCGGAAATCTTAAGGGGTTTGTGGGCCAAACGTAATCGTGGCATCATTTAGACTAGGCACTGTGATATTGGATTATTGAAGAATAGCTGTCGCTTACCCCTTTTGGTTCTGAAGGCCACATTTGGATTTGCTATCATGTCTTCGACGTTCAGATGATGGTACGAATAAATAGCAATACTGCTGGTGAATGAAAAATTATGTCCGAGCATCATTCCGACGCTCCCCCCTTTATTATAAATACCTCCGATTCTTTCTATCATCTTCTACTCGTCTTGGTTCAACAAGCGCCATGAAACACAGGATCCCGCAAGGGTCCTGGTAGCTGTTGAGATTCGCGGATTAAACTCTGGACTTTGGGTGCGCATTGAGTAAAATAGGCCCGCTCTCGCCTTGATCAAACGTCCGAGTTATAGACTTCGCTCGGTACACAAAGGAGCAGCCGCGGCGGTATACCCCATGGTATCTACCGGAAGGTGTTGGAAAATTGCGAATCAAATTCTGTTTGGTCATATTGCTCACCCTTTGCTCCTGTAGCACGAAGAATGTGCACATATGCGAAATCGAAAACGGTCGACATGTGGGCCCATGCGAACAGGTTGTGGATAAAGCTTATCGTTATGCCCTGTTATCCGTCAATTCATACGAGACGGAAGAAAACACGCCTTTCGCGCTGCCGGCATACGTCCGGGAGGTCAGACACGAGGACAGTCAGGTATCCCAGCCGAGCCGGGAATTTATTGACAGCAAGGTCTACAGCAATGGATCCTTTCAGGCCAAGGTGTTCGAAGTAAGGGCCGACGACGATGAGGATGGCACCGATGCGCCTGCCGAAGTCGTCATTGCCTACCGTGGAACCGCAAAATTTTCGGTGCCCGACCTGGTGGACGGGACCCTGACCCATAATCATCGCATCAAGGCCGTTCAGCTCTATGAAGAAATTAAAGCCAAATACAGCGGGCTAAATACCGTCATCAGCTTGACCGGCCATTCCCTGGGCGGGGCCTTGGCATTGGAGGTCATTTATACGTATCCCAACGATAATACTCGCCTCTATGTATTTAATCCTTCATATCAATTGACCCTTTTGAAAAAATACAACCGCCTGCCCGAGGGCAGTCAGGCCTACAGCATTGAAGAGATACACGACAAAGTCCTGGGACCGCTTAAGATTGTCTGGACCAAACCCAAGGGGCTACGCATCTATAAATTCAGTTATGTCAAGAGTCCCTTTGCCGGCGGTCATTCGAAATTCAGCATTGCCCTCGGATTATTGGGCGAAGCCAGGGAACATGGGGGCGAGGAAGCCGTACAGATCTACGAGATGAATCAAAAAATGTACGAATAGATCGCCGCAATATGATTTATTAGACCATATCGCATTCAGATCACGGACGACATCGCCTCTTTTACGCCGGCGATTGCGCGATCGACATGCGCTTCCGTGTTGTAAATGTGCGGACACAACCGCAGGCCGCCCGTGGGGGCGCCGGCAATGCCGGAGTTGAAATACAACATGTCAACCACCTTGGCGCTGTGTTTTTCAGGGATTTCCATGATGACGACACCGTGGCTGAATTCCGCGCTTTCCGGGGTGACCAGCTTGGCACCGTTCTTCTTCAATCCCTGCTTCAGACGGTCTGCCAGAAATACCACCCGGTTGTGAACGGCTTGGGAACCTATGGTCCGGTGAATCTTCACAGCGTCCAACAGGGCGGCGATAGCGGCATCGTCCCGTTGCCCCAGGGTTTCAAAGCGGCGGGCGTCCGGCAGATCCATCTCAACCTTGATATGGCCGGTATACCCGAAGTTGTTGGGCCAAATTTGGGTGGCGTATTTTTTCTTCACGTATAAAATGCCGGTTTCCTTTGGACCACAGAACCATTTGTGGGAACTGGCCGAGAAGCTGTCGCAGTCCATATCCTTCAAATCAAGGTCCAATGCGCCCCAACTCTGAGCACCGTCCACATGCACATAGATATCGTGCTCATGCGCCATAGCGCACAGTTCCTTGGCCGGCAGCTTAAGGCCGGAAACGTTGGACACCTCCGTGAAGGTGAACAGTTTAGTTTTACCGGGCTCGATCTGTTTTTTGAAAAAGGCCACCACTTCTTTTTTGCTGGGCGGTGTTTTCCAGGGCAGGGAGACGCGTTTAATCTCAAAGCCATACCGTTTCTGCCGGATGTCCCAAGCCTGGTTATTGGTGGCATGGTTTTCGGTCCACAACAAAACCTGGTCTTTCGGCCCCAGTGGGAACCCGTTGTTGATGATGCAATTGGCTTCGGAGGTGTTGCGAACAAGCGCCACATCGTAATGATCCACGTTCAAATATTCGGCCACGCGGGCACGGGTCTCCTCCAGTAGGACCGCTAGTTTCTTCCGGTTGGTGAAAGAGACATCTTGGTTGAGGTCTCGGGTCATGGCAAACACTTTTTCCGCCACAGGGCCGAAAGAGGGGCATAGATTCGCCGCGTTCATTGGAACCGAGCCTTCACTGAAGGTGAACATGTCCCTCACCTGCTCCCACTCGGATCGAGCACCGGCAGATGTTTTTTGTGCCAATGCCAAGGAGGGGCTTGCCATCGCGAGCCCGGCAGCACAAACGGTCATGCCTAAAAAGTGGCGGCGTGACACGCCTATTTCGGTGGCATCCATTCGATCCTGATTCGTTGTTTGCATCTTGCCCCTCCGAATTATTGAGTTGGATTTCGATGATACTCCCCAACACGCACAGGGGGTTGATGAACCCACGGTCGCCTTTTTTAGGGGAGAATTTTTATCCTGTTAATCCATAATTATCCTGTTAATCCATAAATAGATGGGTTGGTATTTTGAACTAAATTTAGGGTAAACATCGATAAATTTAGGGTGTCTGGGCAATCATTTTCCCAAGCGAACTAATAGATATCGCCTTTCCCATGTTTGTGATTCTCAGGACAATCCAAACCTACAGATTAGCGTGCCAAATTGCTGACCTATAGATTTCGGCGATCAGTATCGATGATATCCGGTTCGTTCAGACGATTTCATTTTGAGGTTGCCCGTTAAAGGGACGGCCCTAGTTTGCGACCGAACACTTTCTCCATATCCTCATCCGTCAGGCAGCGCTCGGATGCGTCCGGATTCATGGCGTCGTCCTCCATCTTTCTGCGGCTGTATTCCGGCGAGAGCACCTCGTTATAGTACTCGTGCTGGATCATGAGATTCATGACCTCGCTTGTGCCCGTCCAAATCATACCCAGCCGCGTGTCCCGCAACGCCCGCTCGATTGGGTAGACGTCCGTGTACCCGATGCCGCCCATCACCTGCATGGCGTCGTTTACAATTTCCCAAGCCGCCTCTGTGGCGAAACGTTTGGCCTCGCTCACAATGCGCCGCTGGTTGGGGTAGCTTGCGTCTACGGCCCGGGCCGCCATATGGCACAGACCCCGGGCCGCATCCAGCTTGGTGATACTGTCCGCCACCTTGAAGCTCACGCCTTGATAGCGGCGAATCTCCTTGCCGAAAGCCCGGCGTTTCGCCGAATAGCGCACGGCGAGATCCAACGCACCCCAAGTGCCCAGGCAGCCCGCTGCGGAAGTGAGCCGCTCCGGAATCATCATCTGGTGGAAGCACAGGGCGCCACCGTGAAGTTCGCCTATCAGATTCGCCTTGGGCACCTTCACGTCCCGGAACACAAGCCGACCTGTGCCCCCGCCCCGGCATCCCATCAGCCCGTATAGGTACTCCGTCTCCACCCCCGGCCCGCGGTCAACGATGAGAAGGCTCAATTTTTGATACTTGTGGGCGTTCGCATCAAAATTCGTCCGGCAGTAAACCAGAAAAAAGTCCGCGCCCTCGGCGCCAACCACAAAGCGTTTCATTCCGTTCAATACGAAATGATCGCCCTTGAGTTCTGCCCGCGTCATGGCCCCGAAGAAGTCGGAACCGCCCCGGGGCTCAGTCAACGCCTCGGCCGCTACCAGTTTGCCTTCGATGTACGGCTTCAGGTACCTCTGTTTCTGATCCTCGGTGCCAAAAACATTCAAGGCCTCCCCCACGATGGAGGGCATAACGAACGCGCAGCCCAGAGCCATCCCCAAACACCCGATCTCCTCGGTAGCCGCCACCTCCGCCACCCAGTCAAGCCCCTTTCCGCCATACGCCTTCGGAAACCGTATCCCCCGCAGACCCCGCGCCGCCAGCTTCTCCACATACTCCCTGGGATACACGATCTCGTCCTTATCAAGCTTCCTCAGAAAATCGCCCGTAATCTCCGTGTTCACAAATTCGCGTGCCTCGGCCTTGACCGCTTTTTGCTCCGGGGTTAGCAGAAAATCGTACATGATAATCCGTCTCCTTTTGAATCGATCGATGAAAAAATGAGGGACCTGCCTGTTCCGCAGCGACACTCAGGAAGCCCTATACACCGGCCGGATAAATTATGGGCAGTCAGATTGGGGCCGAACGGAAGTCGGAGGGAAGGAAAGGCTGAGATGAGAGCTCAGGACAATTAGAGGATCGAAACCAGCTCTAAGGTAAGCCAATCGATCGCTGCCAGACTACCAGGCCAGGATCCAAATAGTCAAGATTTTCTGATGGTTGTCACTATTTAGTGGTTATCCGCCAGATCATCCGATCCGCCTCACAAACGACCGGAGATACGCAAATCCCAGCAGTCTATTCTCCGTCCAACATCTCCGGCATCCCGCTGGCGGCCGAGCGGTAGCAGGCCTCCACCACTTCGAGCGTCTTCAGGTATTCCCGCCCGTTAGTTTCGAACAACTTGCCTGCGATCAGGTGGGTGACGAAGTGCTGGAAGGTGTTGTAGACGCTGTCGCCCGCAAATCCCCGGTGTTCGCGGTAGTACTCGTGGCGGTAGGAGGAGCGGCCGAGTTGCTTGACGGTGAGATCCCCGCAGGAATCCATGATCAAGTGCCCGGCGGATCCGTCCAGACGCATGATGCCGAAGGTTGTGCGCGGGTGGCACTTGTACAGGCTGACGCCGCTTTCGTCCTCGTTGTAGCGGTTGGCGTCCATGATGGCCCGCTGGCCGCCGACGAAATTGAAGAACACCTGCCCGCAGTCTTCGCCCCGTATCACGGGGTTGAGGCGGTAGAGCTGGGCGTAGACGCTTTTGATTTCACCGAAGAGAAAGCGGAACGTGTCGATGAAGTGGACACCGGTCTCATAGATCAGCAGTCGTTCGTAGTCACGGAAAAAAGGCTGGCGGTCGAGATAGGCGTCCTCGCCCCAGCCGTCGCCCATGCGCATCTGAAAAGAGGCGAAGGAGACATCGCCGATGGTGCCCTTGTCCAGGATTTTTTTGATTTCGCGGTACCAGGGCTGCCAGCGCCAGTTGTCGTGGACCATGAAGGGGACGTCGTGCGCTTCGGTCAGTGCCACCAGTTGGCGGCAGGCCGCCATGGTCGGCGCCAGCGGCTTCTGGCAGATCATGGCGATCCTGCGGCGGGCGGCGAAATCCACAATCTCCGGGTGCGTGGCCGGCGGGCTGAGGATGTCGATAAAATCGGGTTTTTCCGCCGCGAGCATTTCGCGGAAGTCACGGTAGCAGTTTGGGACGCCGTAGGACCGCGCCTGGGCCTCGGCCCGCGGGCGGTCGAGGTCGCACAGGGCCGTAATGGCGACCTCGGGGATGCGATGCCAGGCTTCGAGATGGAACTGGCTGAAATAGCCGGCGCCGATGCAGACGCCTTTTAGAGGGGCGGTGTAAGTCATCGGTCGGGGAACTCCATGCCATCCGGTCACCTTACAGGTGGGGCAGCCGATAGTAGTTTAACAGATCGAGCAGCAGCCGGGCCGACGCGCGGCGGTGCCGGCGATGCCCTTCGCAGGCCCTCACGCCGTCACCGGCCCGCAGGGCTTCGAGAACCTCTCCGTGCTCTTCAATGGACTGAACCGGCCGGGGACGCAGCCGCAGGGTGATCATGCGCGCCCGGTGCACCTGATCGGCCAGGGTGCCGGCCATGCCGGCCAGGCGTTTGTTGCCGGCCAGGCGGATCAGGGCCTTGTGGAAACGGGCGTCGGCACGGGCCCAGCCGTCGAGATCGTCTGCGGCCAGCCTGGTTTCCATGGCCTCCAGGGCCTTCTCCAGCGGTGCCAGGTCCTGGTCCGTCAAGTTCCGTTGGGCCGCAAGCTCAACCGCCGCGACCTCCAGGGCGGTCAAAACCTCGTATATTTCCCGCATGTCTTCGGGGGACAGCGGCACCACGCGCATACCGCGCCGCGGGATCAGTTCCACCAGGCCTTCGTCCTGCAGCCGGATCAATGCTTCGCGCACCGGTGTGCGGCTCATACCGAGATCGTCGGCCAACTCCTGCTCGAGGATCTGGTGCCCCGGCGGGTACCGGTTTTCGAGAATGCGCGTCTTGATGGTGCGGTATGCCTGGCGGACATAGGTCATGCCGGAAGGCCTTTCAAGCCGGGGGATCAAAGGCATCGGATGTCAAGTGCCGGTATCCCCGCCGAAGGATTGTCGCTGGGGGCAGATCGTCAAGCAGTTCCAATCCCCAATTGCTATTTGCAGGTCGAATCGTAATGCCAATGAACCGGCGGTCGGCCAGCCACCGGCGAGCGGAAGCGGTACAGCCGGTCGTCCAGCAGGCAGCCCAGAAAAACGGTTTTGAGGTCCGGGCCGCCAAAGGCCAGGCTGGATATTTGGCGCAATTTGCGGCTTTTGACCTGATCCAGGTGCGGACGTCCCATGGTGCCGTCCTGGAAGGCGGCCTCGACCCAGTCGAGATGATCCGGATCCGCGTCCTCGATCACCACTTCAGGGGTGCGGCGGCCCGGTTCGATATAGATGACGCGGTTGCTGACAATACTCGTAATCCAGATACCGCCCCGGGCGTCGAAGGTCAGACCGTCCGGGAAGGTGCCGGGGCCGAACGCGGTCACGGTCTCGCGTGCCTGCAGCGCCCCGTCGGCGGTAATTCTAAAGCGGCTCAGACGGCGTCCGAATGTTTCGTTGACATAGAGCCATCGACCGCTTGGATCCAGTTGGACCTCGTTGGTGTACCCCAATCCGTCCGCAACCACCCGGGCACCGCGGCGGTCTTTCAAGATGATGAAGCCGTCGTCCACATCCGGCCGGTAGCCCCGATCGCGCGGCTCCCGGCGCGTGCTCACGGTCAGCCAGATGCGATCCTGCGTGTCGACCAGGACAAAGTTTGAAGGCGGCACCCGCAGGCCGTCGACTTCAATAATTTCGGGAGCGAGGCGACCGTCGCGGTCCAGGCGATGGAGCCCGCCGCGGTCTCCCAGATCAGTGACCAGAAACGTGCCGTCCCGACAAAGCGCGATGCCGTTGGGCTTGAGATCGAAATCCGCATTGCGGGCCAAAATGCGTTCGACGGTGCCGTCCGGCGCCAGACGGGCGACACCGCCGCCCCAGTCGGCACAGTAAATATTACCGGCGGAAGTACAAAGCACGCATTCGGGGCGGTGGAGGCCTTGGCCGAAGGTCTCGATCTGGTCCAGCGAAAGTTGCATGGCGATGGTGGTCCGGGTTGACAATGAATATTATAACGTATACGTTATTGCATCCGTCATTGAAAGTCAAATGTCATCGTGATTGTCTTGGCGATCAAATCCGTCCTGCAGGCCACGGTGTCCTGAGGACCGAACATGGAGTGAGGCCTCCCGCATGCAACCTGTTCTTGGCGCCATTGCCGACGACATAACCGGCGCCACCGACCTGGCCCTCATGCTGGGCCGCAACGGCATGCCGGTGGTGCAGCATATCGGGTGCCCGGCGCCGGATACCCCCTGGCCCGAGGAGGCCGCGGCCGTCGTGGTGGCCCTCAAGAGCCGGACCGCTCCAGTGACCGCGGCCGTCGCCGACAGCCTGGCAGCCTGCCGCTGGCTGCAGGCCCACGGCGTCCGCCAGCTCTTTTTCAAATACTGTTCGACTTTCGATTCCACACCGGGGGGCAATATCGGGCCGGTGGCCGCGGCCTTGAGCGAGGCCACCGGCGGCGGCAGCACCGTCTTCTGTCCGGCCTTTCCGGCCAACCGCCGGACCGTCTACCAGGGGCATCTATTCGTGGGGGATCGCCTGCTGTCCGAATCGAGCCTGCGGGACCACCCCCTGACCCCCATGACGGATGCCGACCTGGTGCGGTTTCTGGGCCGCCAGCTGCCAGGGGAGGCCAAGGTGGGGCTGGTCGATTTCGCGCGCGTCGAACAGGGCGCCGCGTGGATCGGTCGCAAGCTGGCGCGCCTGGCGGCCGAGGGCGTTCACTACGTGGTGGTGGACGCCTTGAGTGACCGCCATCTCGTCGCCATCGGCCGCGCCTGTGCCGACATGAAGCTGGTGACGGGAGGGTCGGCCGTGGCCATGGGACTGCCCGACAATTACCGTGCGGCCGGATGGCTGCCCGAAACCGAAGGGCTGGTGGCGATCAGCCCGCAGCCGGGTCCGGCGGCCGTTTTGGCCGGGAGCTGTTCGGTGGCCACCCGCGAGCAGGTGGCGCACATGGCCGCGGCCCATCCGGCCCTGAAGGTGGATCCGCTGCAACTGGCGGAAGGCCGACAACGGATCGAGGAGCTGACGGCCTGGGCGTCCGATCGGATGACAAAGGGGCCGGTGCTCGTCTATGCTTCGGCCGGGCCGGAAGAAGTGGCCGCGGCCCAGGAGGCGCTCGGGCCTGCCCGGGCCGGCATCTTGGTCGAAGAGGCCCTGGCCGGTGTGGCGGTCGGATTGCACCGGCAGGGGCTGAAGCAGTTGATCGTGGCCGGCGGCGAAACGTCGGGGGCCGTGCTCCAAGCGCTGGACGTGAGGGCGCTCAAGATCGGCCCCGAAATCGAACCGGGGGTTCCCTGGACGCTAAGCACCTCAGCGGATGGGCTGGTGCTGGCCCTGAAATCGGGAAACTTCGGCCGCCCGGATTTTTTTACGCGGGCTCTGGAGATGTTGCAATGAGCGAAGAAGCACTGCGCCGACAAATGGCCGCGCTGGGCCGCATCCTCGACCGGCAGGGCCTCTGCCCGGGAACGTCCGGCAATCTCAGCGTGAAGCTGGATGGCGGACTGCTGATGAGTCCGACCAATTCACGCCTGGGACAGCTCGATCCCGCACGCATTGCGCGTCTGGCGGATGACGGGCGACATCTGGCGGGCGATCCGCCATCCAAAGAAGTCGTCGTCCACCAGGCCCTGTATACGGCCCGGCCCAAAGTGGCGGCCGTGGTTCACCTGCACGCCCCCTGGAGCATGGCCGTATCCTGCCTGCAAGATCTCGACGTCCAAAATGTCATCCCGCCGCTGACGCCCTATTACGTGATGCGCATCGGCCGACTGCCGCTGGTGCCCTATTTCCGGCCAGGCGATCCGGCCCTGGCCGCTGCCGTGGGGCAGTGGGCGCAGGACAGTCACGCGCTCCTGCTGGCGCAGCATGGGCTGATCGTGGGGGGAGGCGATCTGGCGGACGCCGTGGCCAACGCGGAGGAACTCGAAGCCGCCGCCCGTCTTTTTTTTCTTCTCAAGGATCAGCCGCATCGCGAGCTGTCGGCGGCGCAAATCGCCGCACTCGACAGTGCCTTCCCGCGGCGGATCTGACCATCCCTGCCAGGGGAGAAAAGCGAGGATGAATGTACATCGTCACGGTCGAGTTTGTCGTCCGGCCCCAACATGTCGAAGAATTCCACCGGGTCATGCAGCAGCAAGCCCGCAATTCGCTGGAATGCGAACCGGATTGCCGGCAGTTCGACGTCTGCGTCGATCCCCAGACGCGGGAGCGTCTTTTCCTGTACGAAGTCTATACCGACGAGGCGGCCTTCAAAGCCCACCTGTCCACCGCGCATTTTCTGGACTTCGACGCCACCGTACGGGACTGGGTCGAGCGCAAGACCGTCCGGTTCTGGCACCGTGTCCAAGACTGAGGAGCACGCCATGACCCCGACGCGAACGTTGCAAATCGCCGTGCTGCCGGGCGATGGCATCGGCAGCGAGATCATGCCCGGCTGCCTGGACCTGATAACGACGGCGACCGTCGGCGCCGAGAGCTTCAATCTTGATTATGAACATTTGGAGGCCGGGGCGGCGCTCTACGCGCGAACCGGGGAAGCCTTTCCGGAAGAGGTCTTCAAGGTCGCCGAGCGGGCCGACGCGATTCTCCTCGGTGCCATGGGACTGCCGGGTGTGCGCTATGCCGACGGACGCGAAATCGCCCCGCAGCTCGATCTGCGTGAGCGCCTCGCGCTGTATGCGGGGGTGCGCCCGGTCAAGTGTCTTCCGGGACTGCCCCCGGTATTGGCCGATGAACGGGCCGCCAATCTGGACTTGGTCATCATCCGTGAATCCACCGAAGGCCTTTTCGCCTCCCGCGCGCAAGCCGCCGTGGAAGACGACCGCGTGGCCCGTGATACCATGAAGATCACCCGGCCGGTGTGTGAGCGTTTGTTCGATTTTGCTTTCGGCCTGGCCACCAAACGCAGGCAAAAGGGTCTCCCGGGCCAGGTAACCTGCGTGGACAAGGCCAACGTCCTGGGCTCCCAGGCTTTTTTCCGCCAGATATTCGACGAGCGCGCCCAGCGCTTTACCGGTATCGACGCCCAACACTGCTACGTGGATGCCATGGCCCTCAACATGATCAAGCGCCCCTGGGAATTCGATGTCCTCGTCATGGAGAACATGTTCGGCGACATTCTCTCCGACCTCAGCGCGGCCCTGGTGGGGGGGATGGGGATGGCCCCTTCCGCCGACATCGGGGACCGGCATGCCGTCTTCCAGCCCTGCCACGGGAGTGCGCCCGATATCGCCGGCCAAGGCAAGGCCAACCCCACCGCCATGATCCTTTCGGCGGCCCTGATGCTGGATTGGCTGGGGGAGCGTCACGGACTGGTTGAAGCCCAGGCCGCGGCCGAGCGATTGACGGCCGCGGTGGAAAACGCCTTTGCTCCGGGGACGCTAAGACCCTGTGAAATGGGGGGCGACGCGGGGACGCAGCAGATTTTTGCTGCCGTGGGCGCCGGCCTGACGGCCGGATGACACCGCCCGCCGGGTTTTCCCATCACCGGGCGGCGTGTCAAGCGACTTGCGCGATCGATGACGCGACAGCTGAGTATTCGATTCTCCTTTTTTCAAAGAAGTTCCCGCCGGTCGATACCGGTACCCGTTCGATACCATGGTGGTCCGCCGATCATCTCTCCTGAATACCGCCCGAGGCCGCGCACCTGTCGCCGCGCTGCCACGCGGTTGCCAGCAGGGCCGCCTTTACCGGCCTTGCAATTTTCTCGTGCCCAAGTCATAGTGAGCTGGCATTCAATTCACGCCGGATCCGGCTCCGTATTCAACGCGCGTCGGGGGCATCCATGTACCCGCCGCCGCACGACGGCCGCAGGCACGCATCGGTTTGCGGCCCGGGGGGGGAGCCGCATCCGCGTGCCAACCACGTGATCCCGCGCTGTCGAAGCCAGAGGACAAATGAACAATCGTACGGGCACGGTGCTTATCCTTTTGCTGGTCCTGGCGGCCCTGTTTTTTTACTACACCCCCTTCGGCTCCCGCGACAGGCAGATTGTCAGCGTGCCACGCGAAATCATACCCCGCGGCGACCTGGCCGGTTTCGAGAGAGCCACCATCGAGATTTTCAACGCCGCCGCCCCTTCGGTGGTTTACATTTTCACCGAGAATGCCGTTACCGGCTTTTTCGGCACCCGCCAAATCCGTCAGGGTAACGGCTCCGGTTTTCTCTGGGATACCCACGGACATGTGGTGACCAATTTTCACGTGGTCGAGGGGGCGCGTCGCGTCCAGGTTCGCCTGGACTCGGGCGAGGCCATCGATGCCGCCTATGTGGGAAGTTCTCCTGATCACGATCTCGCCGTCATCCGCCTGCGGACCGTTCCGGCGCGCATACAGCCGATCCCCGTGGGCGCTTCAGGTGATTTGCAGGTGGGGCAGGCGGTTTTCGCCATCGGCAACCCCTACGGTTTGACCCGTACGCTGACCACCGGCGTCATCTCGGCGCTCGACCGCCGCCTGCCCACCGCGGCGGGCCGCGAAGTGATGGGGGTGATCCAAACCGACGCGGCCATCAACCCGGGCAACTCCGGCGGGCCGCTGATCGATTCGGCCGGGCGTCTCATCGGGGTCAACACGGCCATTATCTCGGGTTCCGGAAGCTCGGCCGGAATCGGTTTCGCGGTTCCCGTAGACGTGGTCAACGAGGTCGTGCCCCGTCTGATCACCCACGGCAAGGTGCCGCGGCCGGGAATCGGTATCGTCGTCCTCGATGAGGAACGCAGCGCACGCCTGGGGGTCTCCGGGGTGGTGATCGAACGGGTGATGCCGAATTCGGAGGCCGAAAAGGCCGGACTTGTCGGGATCGACTATGCCAATCGTCTACTGGGCGACGTCATCGTTGCCGTGAACGGCGTGGCGGTCTCCGGCCTTGACGATTTCCTGCGGCTTATCCAGCGTTCCGCGATCGGGCAGGAAGTCATGCTCGAGGTGCGACGGGGCGATGCCGTGCACACCGTGGCGGTCACCATCATGGACATTTCCTGACGGAAGCCCGCGGCAAGATCGGCGCGGCCGTCGTCGCGGTACGCCGCGCAGGTGCCACCCACGTCTTCGATACCATCAACCACATGTTCATGATGTCCCCGATGATCGTGCCGGGGTCGACCTACTGGAACATGGGGCTCGGTTTGGACAAGGGCGAGGTCAAGGCGGATGCGGAAGGGTTGAACAACATGCTCAACCTGGGCGAAACCATCGCCTGGCTCGGAAAGGTGATGAAACCGCATGTGGACCGCTTTCCGGACACCAAGGCCACTTTTGAATAGGGCCCCCCAACGGCGCTGCGGCGTCGTCGATGCCATTGCCGCGTGCCGATCGTATCCTGATCTGGGGGTTGTGAAGGATTAAGCATATGATTTAAGGATTTTACAGTGGTTTCTTGCCCGGGAGCGCCATTTTGTAGCCATGGTCATCATTTTGAAATATCGTCGGCGGGGGTAATTCGCTTGACAAAATTGAAGCGGGTGGATATCTCTCCGGCCTCTTGATTCTAATTTTAACCAACGACAAAGGAGAAACGCGATGAATAAGGGTGATATCGTCAATGCGGTCGCCGAAATCGTGGCGACCAAGAAAGAAGCCCAGGCCGTGGTCGATTGTGTTTTCGACACCATCACCGGCGCCTTGAAAGGCAAGGACGCGGTGCAGATTGCCGGATTCGGCTCCTTCAAGGTGAACAAGCGGGATGCCCGCAAGGGAAGAAATCCCCAGACAGGTGCGGCCATCGACATCCCGGCGCGCAACGTGCCCAAGTTCACCCCCGGCAAAGCCCTCAAAGACGCCGTGAACTAGAAAAGGCTTATTCCGAACAGGCCGCTTTCGACCCGGTCCGGCGTTTACGCCCCTCTGAAATCCTCGACGTCGCCAGGTTGCGCTTCGCTTACGCGGCGTCTTTAGCAGCGAATCGCTGTGACCGTATCCTTGACAGAGCTACCTCTTCCGGGCGGCACCACAGGCGGGTTCCGGTGCGCGGCCGAAGTGTTTCGTGGTCATCAGGCAAGAAAGAAAAAGCGCGTGATTCCGACAAGGATGCGCGCTTTTTTATTGCCGCGGGCTATCCATCCGTCACCCCCAGCGCCGGTGCAGATAGTCGCCGAAGCGGGCCAGAACCTCGGGGAAGTCCTCGCGGCCGAAGCCGATGCGCACATGCCGGTTGCCGTAGTCGAACATGCGCGAAGGCACCAGCATGATCCCCGCCTCCCGGACCAATTCCTCGCAGAAGACAAAGGTGTCCGCGGTGATCGGCATGCGAGGGAAGCAGAGCGATCCCGCCCGCGGACACGGCCCTTCGAAGTAATTCTCAAAATCGCGAAAAAACTGCTCCAAAACGGCCATGTTCTTCCGCAACCGCGCTTTCTGCCGGGCAATGATGACTTCACGGCTGTGCAGGGCCATGATGGCCAGGATTTCACTGGGGGCGCTGCTGCAGATGGTGGTGTAGTCCTTGAGCCGGGCCATGCCCGCATGCAGGTCGCGGTCGCGGGTGGCCGTCCAGCCGATGCGCAGGCCCGGCAGCCCGAAAGTCTTCGAGAGGCCGAAGAGCGAAACGGCTTTGTCGTAACGCTCGCAGGCGGCCGGCAGGGTGTCTTTTTCGTCGGCTTCGAGGAAGCGGTACATCTCGTCTACGAGCAGATGGATATCGCGCGCGCGCAGAAGATCGACCAGGGCTTCGAAGTCTTCGCGGGGCGGCAGGTAACCTGTGGGGTTGTGGGGGAAATTGGCCACCACCAGGCGCGTGTCGTTCTCCAGCCGCTTTTCGAGCTGCCTGGGATCGAACCGCCAGCCCTGGCTTTCTTCCGGGGTCCAAAAGGAAATCCGGCAGCCGATTGAGCGGGCCACGGCATAGAGGGACTGGTAACCGGGAAAGGTGCAGACCACGTGATCGCCCGGGGCCAGCAGGGCATGCATCAAAAGAAAGATGGCTTCTTCCGGTGCGGCCACCAGTATGTCCTCGGCTTGAAAACCAGCGTAGAGCGACGCGGCCGCCGCCCTCAGCTCAGGGTGGCCCTGGGAGTCGGTGTACCCCAGTTTGAGGTTGTCCCATTGTTGGCGCAGGTCGTGATTGGCCGTTTCCAGCAGCGCCGCCATACGGAGGGATTCGCAATCGGAAGACGACAGCAGGTAGCGGGCGCTGAACTCGTAGCGCGCAAAATAGCGTTCCAGGGCAAAGGTTTCGATCGGCATCATCGGACGTTCTCCTTGTCGCGGCCGCCTGTCAGGCGGCAATCATGACCATGGCCGCCAGGGCGGCCGCCACGCCGGCCCACTGGCGACGGTGCAGGCGCTCGCTCAGGATGGTCCGCGCCAGCAGGACGGTGGACAAAGGGTACAGGGACGACAACACGGCGGCGACATCCAGGCGTCCCGTCTGGGCGGCCAGGGCGAATAAGGCGTTGCCGGCCATGTCCAGGACGCCGGCCAGGGCGATCACGGCCAGCTGCGGCCTGGATGCGCGCATCCGCCGCCGCTGGACCGTGAGGATGGCGCCGATCATGACCAGGGAGGCGCATCGGGCGGCGGCCAGCGGCCAGAGAACCGTTTCCCGGCTGGCCTGGTCGACGAAGATGAAAAAGAGTCCGAAACCGATGCCGGCCGCGAGCGACAACAGGACTTCCCGCCGGTTGACCGGTTCCGCCTCCTGCGGCGCGGCCAGGCACCAGACCGCCACCAGGGCCGCCCCGAACCCGGCGAACTGCAACCCGTCGGGAGCACCTTCATGGAAAAAGGCGAATACCACCGGGACGAGCGCCGTGACCACGGCGGAGAGCGGGGCCACGATGCCCATGCGCCCCGAAGCCAGCCCCCGGTAAAGGCAGGCCAATCCCATGGTGCCGAACAGTCCGGCCAGGGCGCCGGCCGTCATGTCGGCGCGGCCGGGAAAGGGCGCGGCCAGGAGGAGGGCCAGGCCGACGAGGAGCATCCCCCCGATCACCTGCGAGATGAAGAGGACGGTCAACACAGAATTATGCTTGGTGGCGAAGCCGCCGCTGAAATCTCCGGCACCCCAGGCCACGGCGCTGCCCAGGCCAAAGGCGACGGTCATTGCTTCCGGTTGGATCATTGCTGCCCCTTCATGATGACGGGTCGTGACGACAGCCCCTTAAAACGCGCGATTCACCCGAGGCGGATCAACCGCGGCGATCGGCTTCACCCCGCGTCATGGCGGTGCACCGTACGACCGCCGTATTTTTCGGGGGTTCACCATTCGTATCGCGACCGGTCGCCAAAACCATCCGTAATTGACTTTCGACGAATGCCTTTCACTTAAGCCGGCAAGATAAAAAAGTAAAATTAATTATTTTTTATATTAATTAATAATGCTAATGTTTGGGTCATGCTGGACTACAAGCTCATCGAAGCCCTGGCCATGGTGGTCCAGGAGGGGGGGTTCGACAAGGCGGCCCGACGGCTGTACCTGACCCAATCCGCCATATCCCAACGGGTCAAGCTCCTCGAGGCGCAGACCGGTCAGGTCCTGCTGGCGCGTACCACGCCGCCCCGGGCCACCCCGGCCGGTCGGCGGATGATCACGCACTATCTGCAGGTCAAACGGCTGGAGGACGACCTGACCGCCGAATCCGGTGAGACCGCTTTCACCACACTGGCCGTGGGCGTGAACGGCGACAGCCTGGCCACCTGGTTTTTCGACGCGGTGCACCCTTTTCTGGAAAAACACCACGTGCTTCTCGACCTGAAAGTGGAGGACCAGGACCAGACCCAGATGCTGCTGAAAAACGGTGAGGTCATTGGCTGCATCAGCACCATGGACCAGCCCCTGCAAGGCTGCCGCATGGCCTACCTCGGCGGTATGAACTACCGGCCCGTGGCTTCGCCGGGGTTTCAACAGCGCTGGTTCCCCGATGGGCTCGATTGGGCCCAGGCCGGCCAGGCCCCTTTTCTGATCTACAATCGCAAGGACGAGCTGCACGTCAAACTGTTCCGGCAGCTTTTTGGCCGTGTGCCGGCCACGCTGCCGGCCCACTACCTGCCATCGTCCGAGAAATTCGTCGATTTCATCACCCATGGCCTGGCCTACGGGATGCTGCCCGACCAGCAGAGCGCCGACCTGCTGGCACAGAACCGCCTGGTCGACCTGGCCCCGGGGGCGCCCGTGGCCGTCAAGCTTTACTGGCACTGCTGGAACCTGAAGTCCGACCTGCTTGCAGCCCTGACCCAACGGCTGGTCCAAGGAGCCAACACGCAGTTGACAAGCGCATAGGCTAACCATCCGCGACGAAACACGCGGGGCGGCCTTGAAGCAATCAAAATCTTCGATTCCGGCGTGATGGCATTCGATAAATGCCCAAAAAGAATTATGTTGTACTTGCCATCCGCATCCCCATGATTGGGGTGGCACAAGTACCAACCCCAAACGATCGCGAGAGAATGCAATGCAGACGACGCGCTGGCGTTCAACGTGGCCTTCAACGATTCTGGGATTTATAATTTTCTTGGCGACCGCTGTGCAGGCCTCAGATCTCAAGGTCGGTGTCCACGGCATGGCGTGGGCCAGCCATGTCGAGGCGCACGAACATCTTACCCGGGTACGTAGGGCCGGTCCGGCCAGCTACTACGTCAACCGCAACATGGCCTACCAAACGGCCAACCAACCGGTGCCCGGCGTGGTTTACGGTTTTTTCCAGGACCGCTTCTTTGCGGTCTACATCAAACTGCGGTCACCGGACCAGGCCTATTATCTGGAAAAGCACTTCCGCAACGCTTACGGCCCCGCCAAAGTCACATCGGGGCGGGCCGGTGAACAGACCATCTACCGCTGGCAAAACGACGCGCTCAAGATCAAACTCAAAGTCGACGAAACCACCTCTGAGATCAAGCTCGGCATCTACTACCGACCGCTCTCCAGCCAGCTCAACCAGATGCGGGTGGAAGAAGTCCCCCCGGATACCTTCCGCACGACGCCGTCGGATGATGCGGATACGGAACGAATGCCCCTGCTCTGATGTTCGCTTCCGGGGTGTATTATCGGCCCCGGGTCTGCAGCGATCGTTACCCACAAAGAATGGATCGATGGGATGCCAGCGCACCGTAACACCAAGCTATTTCTGACCGGGCTGTTATCCGCCCTGCTTTTCGGGGTCGCCACGCCGGCCAGCAAGCTGCTGCTGGTCGATCTGCCGGCCCAGGTACTCGCCGGCCTGCTCTACCTCGGGGCGGTCCTGGGGGTGCTGCCGGCAGCTGCCTGGCCGAAACCCGGGCGGAGGCCATGGCGGATGGATCGATCCACCTTCCTTTTGCTCGGCGGCGCCATCTTGCTGGGCGGGGTCGTCGGGCCGATGCTGCTGTTGCTCGGCCTGCAGCGGGCCAGTGCCGGTTCGGTTTCCCTGTGGCTCAATCTCGAATTCGTGGCGACGGTGCTGCTGGGGCATTTCGTATTCCGCGAATACATGACGCTGCGCGGGTGGATTGCGGCCGGCGGGACACTCGTGGCCGCGGTGCTGCTGGTCGGTGCCGAAGGCGATCCCGGTCTGCCGGCGGTCCTGCTCGTGGCCGGCGCATGCATCTGCTGGGGCGTCGACAACCATCTCACCGCCCTGATTGACGGTATCACGCCCGCCCAGACAACCTTGTGGAAAGGGGCGGCGGCGGGTGGGTTCAATCTGGTCATGGGCGGCGTGCTGGCCGGCGGCATCGGCAGCCCCGGCCTCGTTTTGAGCGCGCTGCTCGTAGGCGCCCTGGCCTATGGTTTGAGTGTCACCCTGTACATCTCGGCGGCGCAGGGCCTCGGAGCCTCACGCAGCCAGATGATTTTCTCGACGGCCCCCTTTTTCGGTCTGCTGTTCGCGGTGTCAATCCTGGATGAACCTTTTACGGGCATGCAGGCGCTGGCGGCCATGATCATTGTCGCCTCCCTCGTGATTCTATTTCGTGAACAACATCAGCATGCCCACCGCCACGATGCGGTTGCACATCGGCACGACCACGCCCACGACGATGACCACCACGCGCACGATCATGGCAATGCGCCGCGCGGCGCCAATCACTCCCACTGGCATGAACATGACGCCGCCGAGCACACCCACGGGCATTGGCCCGATCTGCACCACCGGCATCGTCATTCCAACGACGGGCATGACAACGACTGAGAACGGCAACCAAACGATCGGGCGCGGCGGGAAATACCCTTCCCGGAATGGTCGGCTTTAGATTTCAGCAGGCGTTGAAAACACGGCCAGGTGAACCCTTGCCAGTCGATGCCGGCCGCAGGGCGTTTTCTAATTCACCACGAAGAGGCGGCCGAAAGTTAAGGCCGCCAGCATGAGAAGCGCGATGCCCCCTGACATCTCAGCGCATCCCATTCGGATGCTGGACGGTACCCACTCGGCGCTAACGGTTTTTTGGGTTGATGCCGCGGCGCCGGTGGCCATCTGCATGCCGGCCATGGGGGTGCGGGCCGCTTTTTACGAGCCGCTGGCGCTGAATCTGTGCCGCAACGGACTTAATGCCGTAACGGCGGATCTGCGCGGGTTGGGAGCGAGTTCGGTGCGGGTCGGCCGTGGCACGGATTTCGGCTACCACGACATGCTGACCCACGACTGGCCTGCCGTCGTGGCGGCCGTGCAGGATCGGTTTCCGGGCAACCCCACCTTTCTGCTGGGCCACAGTCTGGGCGGTCAATTGAATGTGCTCTACACCAGCCTTCATCCGGAAAAGGTTGAGGGTCTCGTGCTCGTGGCCTCCTGCTCGGTTTGCTATCGGGGCTGGCGCTTCCCGGGCAACTATGGCATCTGGCTGGGAACCCAAGCGGCTTTGGCCCTGGCGGTGCTGCTGGGCTATTTCCCGGGGCGGCGCATCGGATTCGGGGGCACGGCCGCCCGTACGGTGATCCGGGACTGGGCCCGCAACGCCCGTACCGGACGCTATGACCTGACCAACAGCCCGCATGATTTCGAAGCCTGCCTGGCATCCCTGCGCCGACCGGTCCTGGCGGTGTCGATTGCCGGCGACGGGTTCGCCCCACCCCGGGCCGTGGACAACCTCTGCCGCAAGTTTCCCGACGCCCCGCTCACACGCTGGCATGTGCAACCCGGCGAACTGGAGACCGAAGGCCTGGATCATTTCGGCTGGGTGCAGCATTCGGGGCCCATCGCCGACCGGGTCGCAGCATGGGTGGCGACAATGAAGCGCCACGGACACGACAACGCGTTGAGCGGCGGAGAAAGCATTTGCCCGGGATCGGCCAGCGCCAGATGAACATCTCCGCTTTTCAGAAGATCTTCGGCGTCGGCCCGTCAGGTGCGCTGCTCAGCCTGTTGCTGCTGGCCCTGTTGTGGTGGTTCGACGGGCTGGCCGGCCGGCCCGCCGTCACGGCCCGTGCGGATCTGCGATACGCCGCCGCCCTGGTGCTCATTCTTTCCGGTGCCGGGCTGCATGTCTGGTCTTTCGTGACGCTGCGCAACTGGTGGCGCCACGACCGCCTGTGCACCCGGGGCCCGTTCCGTTTCGTGCGTCACCCCATGTACACGGCCTGGATCACGCTGCTCGCCGGCGGGACCGTGCTGGCGAGCAACTCGTGGATCATGCTCGCCGGTCCCGTTGGGCTGCACCTTCTCTGGCACCGCCTGGTGCCGCGGGAGGAGAAGATGATGGAGGCCGTCTTCGGCGCGGCCTATCGGGAATATGCCGCGCGTACCGGTCGGTTTCTGCCCCGCTGGCGGCCGTCAAGGCGATGGTGAGCCGCATATCTTTTTCGGCGCTGTCGCCGCCTGGTCGAAGCCGAACAGCGCACTCTGCATGATGCGCGTGAGATAGACGGTGTGGTCGGCGGTGAAATAGGCGCCCCGCCGGCGGTGCGTTGTGCGGCGATAGCGGCGGGCATGTTCTTCTGACCAGAAGAAGACACTTTCCTTTCAGAAGTCGTCGATGATGCTCGGCGCCTCCAGTTCGGAGCGCTTGATGTCGGGCACGAACACGACAGGGCGGCAGCCCTCATCCCGGACGTTGTAGCTCAGGTCGCTGTCGATTTCGATTTGCATGGACCGCCCGCTTTGGGCGCATTGGGAATCGACCGTGACCGCCAGATTTTCTTTTCTCAGTCGCCCCTGCACGAAGGGCGTCGCGAAAGCGTCCACCGCTCAGGCGGCATGGAGCCTTTCGCCCGTGCTGAAGGTCATCGCATGCGGCGTGGTCTCCACCGTCAGCGGATAGGCCCAGATGACTTCACCGGCCGGATTGCGGAAGAGAAAAGTCATGCGGGCTTCGAGATCGGCCAGAAGAGAAACCACCCGTCGTTCGGGCAGTGCCAGTCCGGCGGCGATGGTTGCGGGGGGCAGGGGACGGCCGTGGCGTGGGAGTTCACGCACGGCAAAATGGTGGACGGCGCGGTGGTCCGGGGTCATGAAACCCATACCGGCCGCTATTCTGCCGCGGGCCCGGAC
>JASJBQ010000136.1 GCA_030066455.1 Desulfobacterales bacterium | reverse complement strand
TGAAGCGCAACGCAGCTATTGAGCCAATTGCGCTTCCGCCGTCAAGGTGGTCGTCCAGAAAGGGTAGGTTTTGGTTCAGGCCAAGGCCGCAGTCCTTTTGAAACCGCAGGCGTAACTTAAGCTACGTCGAGGATTTCGAAAGTGCGCGAACGCCGGCCTGGGCCGAAAGATGCCCTTGCTGGACGACCACTAGCCGAGAAAAAGCTTGTGCACGTCCTTCAGATGCAACGACTTGCAGAACACGATCGCGCGTTCGTCGGGAAGGATGCGGGTATTACCCACGGCGATCTGCCAACTGCCATCGCGGTAGACACTGCCCACGAGGATTTTGCCGTAATAGTAGGGGTCGAGCTTGGCAAGCGGGGTGCGGGTGATGGGGGAACCCTTGGCGGCTATGATTTCCACGACTTCGGCGTCGAATCCATGCAGGTGCGCCACCGACAGCAGCTCCCCCCGACGGATGAATTTCAGGATTTCGTTGGCCGCGAGCACTTTCTTGTTAAGGGCGATATCGGTTCCGCTGGTGGCGGCCAGCACCAGATATTCTTCCTTGTTGACCATTGAAATGGTTTTGCGCTCCTTGCTGTCGGCGGCACCGTTTTCGTTGTCCATCAGATGTTTGGCCAGCATGCAGCTCATGATATTGGTTTCGTTTTCACCGGTGGCCGTGATGAAGGTGTCCATGTCCGGAAGACCGGCCAGATCCAGGGCTTCGGCATCGGACCCGTCGCCGTGCAGGACCTCGGCATGGTTCAGGTACTGACAGAGTTCCGCTGCCCGTGATTCGTCCTTTTCGACAACTTTCACCTGCACGTCCTTGCCAATCAGTTCGGCCACGCGGCACCCTACGAGGCCGCCGCCCAGAATCATCACCCGGTGGCGACGCTGCTGCTTGACGCCGATCAGCGCCATCAGTTGGGGCAGGTCGTCCTTGGATGCCATGATCAGGACTTGATCCTGGGGCAGGATTTCCTGATCGCCGCCGGGTAGAATGGTGGAAATGCCCCGGGCAACGGCCACCACCCTGAAAGCGAACGTGTCGTGGGCCCGGGAAAGGTTTTTGAGCTTCTGGTGGGCCAGCGGCGAGCCCTCGTGGACACGGGTGGCCATGACCTGGGTCTGGCCGTCGGCGATATCGATGATTTCGTTGCCGGCCGTACGCTTGACCAGCCGTACGATCTCCTGGGCCGCCAGTTCTTCAGGATGAATAATCAGGTCGATCTTGAGATCCTCGGCACCCAGCAGCGCATCCTTGCCGCCGAAATCCAGCGAACGGACCCGGGCAATCTTGAGCGGAATACCAAAGCGATCGGCGATCATGGCGGCCAGCATGTTGACCGCGTCGTTGTCGGTGACGGCGATCAGCACGTCAATACTGCCCGCATCGGCCTCACGCCAGCGATCGATGCTCATGGCCGAGCCTTGCACCAGACGCGCATCCAGGGAGCCGTCGATATGGCGGATCAGCCGGATGTCCGGCTCGATGGCGGTGACCGCATAGCCCTCGTGCACCAGTCGCTTGGCCAGGTAGGCCCCGACGCCGCCCAGGCCCAGAATCAATATGTTCTCACTGCGTGCCCGCTTCTTGCCCAGCATGAGACATGCCCCACGGTTATCTCCGTTCCAAAATGCTCGCCGTCATTATCGAATGCCCTTCAACAGTTGTCAACGAAGCCTTCGCCCGTCGGGCGTCAAGGCCAACCCCGCGAATCGACCGCCGGACGCATGTATTTGACAAAACAGCTTTTTCTGCTGAAATTGTAAAATTACAAATAAAACGCGGCGCCATTCTATATTTATCCCCGGAAAGGAGATACGGCATGACGGAGACCAACACCGGCTCGGCTTTCGACCTGGATGCGCACATCGCCTATTTCGAAGAATCGGTGGTCAGCAAGACCCTGCTGAAAAAAGATGCCGGCAATATCACCCTGTTCGCCTTCGAGGCCGGGCAGGGGTTGAGTGAGCACACCGCCCCGTTTGACGCGGTGGTCTATATCGTGGACGGCGAAGCCCAGATTACCATCGGCGGGGAGACCCAGACCGTCGCGGCCGGTGAAATGCTGATCATGCCGGCCAACGTCCCCCATGCCCTGCACGCCGCCCGGCGTTTCAAGATGCTGCTGGTGATGATCCGCAGCCAGTAGCCGGCGGGCGGAAGGTCCACGGACCGGCAGCGCCCGTGTTGACGCCCCACGGAAATCCTGCCATCCTGCCGGCAGCATTCGGGGCAGCGTGTCTGCCGACGATGCCTCAGGGCACCCCATCCACATCCCGGGCGGAGCCGGAATTCGATGCGCAACGTTTCCGATTGGCGTCTGCAACTCACCGTCTTTACCCTGGTGTCGGCGGCATTCACCAATATCTATGTGACCCAACCGATCCTGCCCTTGCTGGCGAGCGTTTTCGCCGCCGATATGGTCACCGTCTCGCTGACCGTTTCGGCGGTCATCCTGGGTATGGCCCTCTCCAACCTGCCCTTCGGCATCGTCGCCGATCGCTGGCCGATCCATCCCATTATCCTGACGGGCGGGCTGGCGGTCGCCGGCGGAGGCCTGCTGTGCGCCGTCACGACCAGTCTGTGGGTCCTCGTCGGCGGTCGCTTCCTCCAGGGGCTTTTCATTCCGGCCCTGACCACTTGCCTGGCTGCCTACCTGGCCCGCACACTGCCGGCCCAGCGCCTGAATGTCGTCATGGGCTCCTACGTCTCGGCCACCGTACTCGGCGGTCTGGGTGGGCGCCTCCTGGGCGGCGGTGTCCAGGTCTATCTCGGCTGGCGCGTCGCCTTCGTGGCCGCCGCTGCTTTTATTGCGGGTGCCACCATCTGTGCGGTGACCGTCCTTCCGCGCCGCGGGATCGACCGGGAGCCGTCGGGCGATGCCATCGGATTTTCGACGCTGTTGCGCAATGCATCGTTTCTGCGCATCTATGGCAGCGCTGCCGCCAGCTTTGCGGTTTTCTCGTCGATCTTCAACTATCTGCCTTTTCGCCTGGCGCAACAACCGTTTGGTTTTTCCACCCAGCAGATCACGCTGCTCTATCTGGCCTACATCATCGGCGTCTTCATGGGACCGCTCGCCGGCCGCGCCAGCAACCGCCTGGGCAGCGGTGTGACGATGATCGGCGGCACCGTCCTCCTGGGTCTTTCCGTGCTGATGCTCCTGGCGACCTCGGTCAGCGCCGTCGCGGCCGGCCTGATGGGCATCTGCGCCGGCTTTTTTGCGATTCACGCCACCGCTATCGGCGCGCTCAACCGCCGCCTGCCCGGCGGCCAGGGCCGCGCCAACGCGCTCTACGTGCTTTTTTATTATCTCGGCGGCTGGATGGGCATCACCATCACCGGCCTGGCCTACCAGCATGGGGGCTGGGCCACCGTGATCGGCCTGAGTCTAAGCCTCTTGCTTGTCCCTCTGATATCCGGAATCGGCGAAATAAAACAGGGATAAACGGACCGCACTTTACTATCATTTACCTATATAAATATGGGTTCATCTGGCCTACCAGGATCTGACCAAGGAAGATCCGCGCAGCGAAAACGACGATAAGATCTGCCTGAACGGCAATGTAATCCTCGTCCCGCGATGAAGTGAATTAAAACGCGGCGGCCCATTGCATGTCTTGGGCCGTTGCATCGTCCGGATCGGCTGACCCCCTGATTCCAAGCGCCTGCTTATCGCTCTGCATAGCGATCGCATAGATATTGCCAAAAATGCAATCTTCGATTAAGGTCTCGGTTATCAGAAAGGGGAAATCATGAACCGAATCCTGACCATCACCGTCGCCCTGGCCCTGATGAGTATCGTATTCACCTTCCCGAGCAAGCTGCGCGCCGAAGAGGACACAACCTGCCAAATCAAAGCGATCAAGCCTGTGTACCTTGAGGCGCGTTATTCACGCGGGGGCCGTAAATCGCCAAACATTCGTCGCAAAAGCGGCATCATCTGGAGCGGCAATCTCAGTCGCGGCGGGATCGTGTCCGTAACGGTCACCAACGGCTGGGTCCACCTCACGTACATGGACTTGACCCAGGAGGATCCGCGCACCGAAAACAAAAAGAGAAACTGCCGGAACGGCAACACCATCCTGGTCCCGCGTTAGACGGCCATTCGTTGGCTGCCAGGGCGCAACCGGGTGGTCAAGCGTCGCTGTTGATCCGCGGATAACTTCCGTTTGCATCCCGGCTTTTCCGGGGGGCGCGGGTCAGGCCGCCGGAGGCAGATCCCCGGGGCCGGATGATATCTTCAACGCTTCACCGCCTTCCTGATCGGCGTCGTTTTTCCAGGCGATTTCAAATCCAAACTTGGTCTTGTCCTTCTTCTGCTTGGCCTCGATTTCCAGAACGACCACCGAGGGCGGCCGCAGATCCAGCGTTTTCCCACCATGCTCCACGACGATGCGTCCATCCCGGGAACGCCTGGCCAATGCTTCTAGATACGAAACGGCCGCGTTGATGTCGACCATCCGTTTGGAGTCAATCGTTTTCTCGCCCATCGGGTTTCTCCTTCCGGTTTAATGACAGCGGCGGTGTGGTTGCCGCCTGGATGTCGACGTTCCCAAGCGGTATGCTCCCATCCGGCCCAATTCGGGTGATCCTGTGTCAGGAGAGGGGAAACAGGATCCGCGGCCCCAGGTCCGGGTTGCGGCGCAACAGCTCCATCCGGCGGGGGTCGGGAAGGTCGATGGTATGGGTGATCGCGATCTGCATGCGGCTGCCGCGCTCAGGCCACCGAAGGTTCGGTACGGACAAATCGCAGGCAGGCCTGGGCCGCGGCCGCGAAATTGGTCCCGCCGCTGACCTCGAAAACGCTGCAACGCGCAAGAAAGTCGATATAGGCGTCCTCTACGGGTGCGGGCATGGCACATCCTTCTGCAGGCGTAAAAAAGAGGCCGACGTTTTTCATGAATGCCGGCAACAGGTCCCGGCGCGCGGCCAGATCCACCACCGAGACTCCGGTCGGCCCACCGGTGCGCTGCCAGTTCAAGAGCACGAGCGCTTTCATCGGGGCTCGCAGGACAAAGCGGTCCGGGCCATAGCAGTCATCGATCAGGGCGTCGTACTTGTGCTCCAGTTCCCAGAGTTCGTTCTCGGGCAGGGACGCAAAACGGGTCTGCTCCTCCGCACTGATGATCTTGCGCAGGTAGGGGTTGTTGAGCGCCGTTCCCGGATTGATGCGCGGCATCTTGGCGACGCCATGCATCACCAGCCCGTTTTCGCTCTTGGCGATCATCAAGCGGTCGTTGGAAATAAAGGTGGCCCCCTCGTTCATGAGGTGTAAGGCCAGGGTGGATTTACCGGCGCCTGAAAACCCTGCCAAAGCCAGACCCTGGCCGTTGAGGACCACACCGGCGGCATGCCCCAGAAGACAGCCCTGGCAGAGAATCCATTCGATATAGCGGTTGTTGATGAAATTGACGACCTGGTTGAGGTTTGCGAGGCACGGCCCCACGCCGACATTCTCGCCGCCGCCGAGAACGAAAAGCATTCCGGTCAGACGTTTGCGGACAATGCGCCCGCCTTCGAATTCATAGAATTCTTCTTTGATCTTGGTCTTGCCGGGATCCGGCTTTTTGACCGTATAGCTAACCGGGAGTCGATATTCCGGTCCTTCGTGGATGCTGACCACGATATCGGCGGCGCCGGCATCCACCACGAAAGGCTTGAAATACGCGCGCAGGGCGGCATCGATGGCATCGCGGTTGGTGCGAACCTCCAGCAGACATTTCCCGAAGTGCAGATAAACCGTTGATGCTGCCGGCAGGGCCTCCCGGATTTGGGCAACCAGCGTCTGACGGTTTTCAGGCAGCCGATTCAGGGCCAATCCTTTCAACGACGAATTCAACGTAACGCCGGGCGGCATCGATGCCGCTGGCCGTTTCGATGCCGCGAAAACCACCAAAGGCCGAGACCTCGAAAACGATTGGACCGCCCGGGGTTTCGGCCACGTCCACGCAGGTGAAATCCAGGCCGAATGGGGCCTGGGCCTTGTGGGCCAGGGCAATCAATTCTTCCGGCGGCGCAAACGCTTCGTAGTGCCCCCCCGAACGGGTGGTGGTGTTCCAGGCGCCCTCCCCTTTCACCCGCGCATAGGTGGTCAAGTACTTGCCGCCAAGAAAGGCGATGCCGAGGTCCTTGCCCCGCAGGTCCATCCGCCTTTGGATGTACATGATCGGGTTTTCATTGTGGTAGGCCTCGATCGTCTTGCGGGCATCGGGCCCGTCGGGCAGGAGCAGCATCCCCTTGGCCTTGGTGGAATAAAGCGGCTTGAACACCGCCTCGCCGTATTGCGCCACGGCCGCAACGGCCGCGTCCACGTCTTCGGTCACCGTCGTCGGCGGCATGGGGATGCCGGCCAGTTGGAGCGTGACCGTGCAGCTCAAGCGATCCAGCACGCGCATGATGTTGTCGGGTGATGAGAAAATAGGTAAACCGCGTGCATGCAGAAAACGCAGCATTTCGAGACGGTCCAGCAGATCGGGCGAATACCAGGCGCCGATCTTCTTGATGATCAGGCCGTCCAGGGCGCTGACATCGGTGCCCTCGAACCAGGCCCGCTTATCGGCAAGGTCCAGCGAGAGGCGAGACATGTCGATCAACAGCCGATATCCGGTCATAGCGGCCACCGTATCGGCCAGCTTCTCCGAAGACCAGCCGCCGGGTGTACCGACCACGCCAAGTTTGATCGTCATCTGGAGACCTTCCTTGCATCAGCCGTTTGGGTTTGACAGCGACGCTGTCAGGCCGTTGCGGTATCATCGGGCCCGTGGCGGCGGCCTTAAAAATAGAGCACCTCGCGTTCCAACCCAAAAGCAGACGCCGCCCCCGAGTGCCCCAGCACCTTTTCCATCAGGTAATGCGCACGCGTGAACATATCACGCGCAAATCCCTGGTTGAGCTCGAAACGGGTGGATGTGTAAAACGACCGGGCCAGCGCCAGCGCCATGCGCAGCTCGAAGCCGGCATCGCCGTGGTCGCGGGCAAACCCGGCACTGAACGTGAACATGCGCCGGATAACATCGTTGAGACGTTGGCGCAGGTATGAATCAAAAACCGGCATTCTGAAATTCGATACCAGGAACACGGAGACATCCTGAATGTAATCGGCCTGACGCGAACGGTAAAAGTCGATGTAGTTGATCCGCCCGCTGTCGGGATTGAAAATCACATTGTTGGCATTGAAGTCGCCATGGATCTGAATCCCGAAGGGTGCGGGATGCGCGTGTTCGATTTGCGCACAGCGGTCGATGAGATCTTCAGAGGAGCTTATCTCCAGTTTGTCGATGGCCTTCCAGGTACGCATGAACCCGGGATGGACCCGCCGGACTGTACCCAGGCGGGCCTTGAGCTGCCCCATGTAGTCCGTCGCGATGGGCTGCCGGCTGAGGGTGCGCTGCCAGACTTCTGCCAGCGTTTTCTCCAGCGCCGTCATCGCCGCCCGCAGCGTCTTGTCGTCGTTGCCCAGGATAATCGAATCCAGTGTGCGACCCTCGAAGAACTCGACCAACAGCGTGGCCTTGTCGGTGTTCTCCCGGTAGGCCAGGATGCGCGGCGCCAGCCCCGGCATGATTCGTTCCCAGAGTTCGATATTCTCTTTCTCTTTGCGGATCTTGACCTTGATCCCTTCCTTGTAGAGCCCCTGGGCCGACGCCGGGGCGCCCTCCGCCATGTCCACCCGCCCGATCCGGCAGCCCGAGCGTGAACCCCAGATGGATTTGAATTCCGCCCCGGTGAGGGTTTCTTCGAGGCCGGGACGGGCCAGCACCTCTTGCAGGGCGTCAAACTGCTCGATCTTGATGCGCTCGCCGGTGGCGGCAAAGATCAAGGCTTCGCCGATATTCAAAAGCGAATCGCCGATGCGCTCCAGATAACGGAAAATGAAGAGCGTCGTGATCAGGTCTTCCACGAAGTGCCCGGTGCGCAGGCGGGCCATGATCCAGTCGAAATTTTCCTTGTAGAGATTGTCCAGCTGCTGTTCGGAGCGGCAGAGCCTCAACGCCTGGGGCAGATTCTGCTTCCGAAGGGCCGGCAGGATCTGTTTGATGCCGGCCTGAATCAGCGTGAACATCTCTTGAAAATTGGATTGGTGCAGTTGGTGGAAATCGATCAAATATTCGGTCTGGCGCGCGATATTGACACAGTCGTCGGCGATGCGCTCCAGGTTGACCGCGATGGCGTGGGAGGCCCGGATGGTCTTGATGTCGCCCGCGCCGTCCCCGGCATCGCCATGCAGACGCGAGAAGCATTCGTTTTCGATGATTGTCTTGAGGTTGTCGACGTAGTCGTCTTTGGCGGACACTTTCGCCAGCAGGTCGGGATCGGCGTCGCTGAGCAGCCGAAAGGTCAGCGTCACCTGGCTTTCGACTTCCAGCACCAGGAACTTGAGATTCTCTTCGAGGGACTCAAACGTGATCATCAGTCAGGTCCAATTTCCAGAGGCGTCTTGGCCGCCTTGATCTTGCCTTCCTTCCACGAAATCTTGATGCTCAATTTGGTCTTGTCTTCCTTCTTCTTGGCACTCACCGAAAATTTGAGGAGGTTTTTGGGCCGGAGTTCAATGGTGTCGTCGCCCGAACTCAAGACAATCTGCTCCTTGGCAAACCCTTGGGTGAGCGATTCCAGAAATTCCTGAATGGTCTCCAAGTCCTGGTAGGACGCGTATTCAAAACGGCCGTATTCCGCCATGGGTCACATTTTCCTTTGTGCGGTAGAAGTACTGCAGGGGAAATTCAGCCTTTACCTGCACCTTGACAGCGTGGAGCAAGGTTTGGGCGCGATCGATCAGGGCATCGTCGTATCGATCGCGCAATCCATCCAAAAAATTGCGCAGGATCTTGTTTTTAATCATCTCGGGCGGCAAGGCCGCCCCACACGTATCCAGCAGACGGCTGATCGTTTCCCCATGCAACCGGACAAACTGAATGCGGGTGTCATTGGCCCCGGTTTCGCGCGCCGCTACCGCCATGCGCGCTTCCACCGGTTTGGTAATCGCATGAATGAATTCAAACAACTGTGAGGCGCATTATGTCAAAGTATGGGCCAAAATGGACTTCAGCAAGTCCGCCTTTTCCAGGCGCGCCTTGGGGATCGTAGCCATTATTGGCAACCCGCCAAGTCTCATACGCTGATGTTAGTGATCTGTCAGGCAACGGTGTTTTTAGGCGCTGAATCCTGCTTGCCAAATGATCGGGACTGCTTAGGATTCTAAGCTAAACCCCCCTATCGCCCGCCTATAGGCCCGCCGTCATCAAATTAACGGCGCCAAAGCGTTAAGAGCAATCTAACCGAAGGCGGGCATAGCGATTGAACAGGCTCGATGCATTAAGCGCATTTCCGCCGAGCAGGATAAGGAATGACGCCATGAAAGCTTCAGAACGCAAGATCAAACAGGGAATGCCTTTCGAGGAAATACCCGCCTACCTTCGCCGGCTGGCGGATGCCTTGGAAAAAAAGGACAACAATCTGCCAAACGAATTGACCGACCTGCCCGAGCCAATCGGCAAGCTGGAGCTGAAGGGCAAGGCCGGCGACAGAGGGTGGACGCTGAAAATAAAAATCAAGGCCGATCCCCCCGTCGAAGCCTCTACGCCTAAAGCCGGGGCAGATGAAACGGCGCCGGCATCGGAATCGACCCGGCCTAAATTCAAATACAAACAGCTCAAGAAGCGAATGAAATCGTCCTTCAAAGACATCGGGGAATCGCTGGACCTGCAGAAGTTTCCGGAACCGGATCTTGTAAACGGCTTTCTGGCCGACTCCGAACTGATGATGGCCTTCGCGGGCCATAAATACGGCGAACCCGACTACCCGGCCTACCGGCAGGCATGCCGGCAGGTGGCCGAAGCCTACGAGGCACGCAACTGGACCGCCTTCAAGGACGGCTATGCCCGCTTGGACCAGTTGAAGGCCGACTGTCACAAAGCCTACAAATGACCCCGCCCGGTCGACCTGGCCCGATCCTTCTCGGCCTTCAGCCTGAACGATCAGCTGAAACTCTACGATCTGATCGCTGATCCCGGCAGCCGTGGTATCCTCCTCGCCAAACTGGATATCTGCGATCTGCACCCGTTCGCGGCCGCCATCCCGCTTCAGGGTCTTGTCGCCGCCAGCGAACACCTCGCCGCTACGACCTGCTGGCCGTGCCGGTGGTGGATGCCGACCAGCGGATGGTGGGCATCGTTACGGTGGATGATGTCATCGACATCATCCGTGACGAAGCCACCTCGATCGACATCCTCAGCATCTCGTTCTATTTCTACCTGGCCCGCTGGCTGTTCCGGCTTTGAAGGCTTTAGCGGGAACGGGCACAGCAAGGGCCGGCATGCATTCACACGATCAATTTGGCGATGATCTCGTTCATGATTTCGGTGGTGCCGCCGCCGATGGACAGAAGGCGGTTGTCGCGGTAGAGGCGCTCCACGAGGTAGCCGCGCATGAAGCCGTAGCCGCCCAGGATCTGCACGGCGTCGTGGGTCACCTGCTGGCTGATGCGGCAGGCGAAATTCTTGGCCATCGCGACTTCCTTGACCTGGTCCTTCCCGGCGTCCATCCGGGCTGCCACCCGGTATGTGAATTCGCGGCTGATCTCCACCAGGCTGGCCATGTCCACGAGTTTGTGGCGTGTCACCTGGAACCCGGTGAGGGGTTTTCCGAAGGCCCGGCGCTCCCGGGCATAGGCCAGCGCTTCGTCCAGCGCCAGTTGGGCGGTCATGTTGGCCATCACGGCCAGGGCCAGACGCTCTTTCTGGAAATTTTCCATGATCAGGTAAAATCCCTGATTCTCCGCCCCGATCCGGTTGGCCACCGGCACGCGGCAGTCGTCGAAGAAAAGCTCGGCCGTGTCCGACGCCCACCACCCCATCTTCTTGAGGGGTCGTGAAACGGCAAACCCGGGCGAATCCTTCTCGATCACCAGGAAGCTGATCCCGTGGGCGCCTTCGCCCCCGGTGCGCACCGCGCAGGTTACGAAATCCGCCCGGCAGCCGCTGGTGATGAAGGTTTTAGCGCCGTTGACCACGTAGACGTCGCCCTGCCGCTCGGCCGTGGTCTGGATCGCGGCCACGTCCGACCCGCCGCCGGGCTCGGTGATCCCCAAAGCGGCGATCTTCTCCCCGGCCAGCACCGGTCGGACGAAGCGCGCGTGCTGGTCGGCCGTGCCGTGGCGCACGATGGGCGGGATGGCGATATCCAGCGACCCCAACCCGGCCACCACCCCCCCCGACCCGCAGCGCATCAGCTCTTCGCTGGCCGCGATCTTGAAGAAGATGTCCCCGGGTGTTCCGCCCAGTTCCTCGGGGTAGCCGATGCCCAGGATACCCACCTCCCCGGCCTGGCGGTAGAGTTCCACGGGAAACCCCCCGGCCTCTTCCCAGTCGTCGACATGGGGGCGTATGGCCTTGTTCACAAACTCCCGAACCGAACGCCGCACCATATCGTGCGCCTTCGAAAAATACTCCTGACACCCGGACGTGGCGTTGAATGTCATCGTCATGTTGACCTCGGTTTTAGTTCAGCACCAATGATAATACCGCTTGTCATCAGCGATTGAGTGCAATGGATAATGCCCGGTAATTGCCGGATCGACCATAGGCATTCGATCGTTTTGCGAGGCGGCCACCCAATTGCCTCAACGCCCCCAACATGCTGTTTTGACGCTCTGGTTGTAAGTCCCTTTGTCCCGCGCCGAGCATCGACGCGACGGACGGGTAAAGCGCGCGGACTGTTTGAGCGCAGCGAGTTTCCGCGCGCGCCGGCCGACGCGGCGACGCGCAGGAAGAAGCGGGGCACGGGCGGTTTCTTTTGCTTACTTTTCTTTCACGCGAAAGAAAAGTAAGTGTCGAGAAGAATTTCGCAGAGGGGTTAGAGCCGGGGGG
>JASJBQ010000144.1 GCA_030066455.1 Desulfobacterales bacterium | reverse complement strand
AAAATGAAAAGCGGGTGCAGCTTTACGTAGCTGCCCCGCTTTTAGACTTTGGTTTGCCTGCCTGCTCCGGCGATAATCGCCAGATTAATCCGCGTCGATCATCTCGTCGGGGATGTCGGCGTTGGTGTAGACTTTCTGGACGTCGTCGCAGTTGTCGAGCATGTCCATCAGCCGGATCATCTGCTGGGCCTCCTTGCCCGCGAGGCTGGTGGTGTTCTGCGGCAGCATGGTCACTTCGGCGGCGATGTGGGCGATGCCGGCCGCGTCGATGGCCGCCTTGACGGCCTCGAAGTCCTCGGGCGCGGAAATGATCTCGAAATTGCTCCCGTCTTCACGCACATCCTCGGCCCCGGCCTCCAGGGCCGCTTCCATGAGCTGGTCCTCGTCGGCCGCCGCTTTCTCCACCACCAGATAGCCCTTGGTGTCGAACATCCAGGCCACACAGCCGCCCGCGCCCAGGTTCCCGCCGCACTTGGAAAAGCAGTGCCGGATTTCGGAGACGGCGCGGTTCTTGTTGTCCGTGAGGGATTCCACGAACACGGCCGCCCCCCCGGGGCCATAGCCCTCGTAGGTGCTTTCCTCGTAGTTGACGCCCTCGAGTTCGCCGGTGCCCTTCTTGACGGCCCGGTCCATATTGTCCTTGGGCATGTTTTCGGCCTTGGCCGCATCCAGCGCCCGGCGCAGCCGCGGGTTGGAGGCGGAGTCGCCGCCGCCCATACGGGCCGCCACGGTGATTTCCTTGATCAGCTTGGTGAAAATCTTGCCGCGGCGCGCATCCTGAGCGCCCTTGCGGTGTTTGATATTGGCCCATTTGCTGTGTCCTGCCATCTATGCCTCCTGTACGGTCCTGCCCTTGCCGATGACGAAGATCTCTCGGCTTGCCTTGCGGCTGCTCTGGGGTTTGTAGAGTCGCTGGGTTGCAAAAGCACTGCGGACCTCCCGGACGAACGCTTCGAAGTCCGGGCCCTGAAAGATTTTACACACGAAATGGCCGCCGGGCTGCAGGTGCGCCCGCGCGATGTTCAGGGCGGCTTCGCACAGGGTGAACGAGCGGGCCGCATCCACATCGCGGTGACCGGTGGTGGCCGGGGCCATATCGCTGATCACGGCCCGGAAGCCCGGTGCCAGCGCCGCCGTGACTTCGGCATCCGGCGCCAGAACGTCGCCCTGCAGCACGCGGACATGTTCCGGCAGGGCCAGGTCGACCTGTTTGAGGTCGATGCCGACCACCGCCCCGCCCGGGCCGGCGATCCCGGCCGCGAACTGGGTCCAGGCGCCGGGGGCGCAGCCCAGATCGAGCACCCGGTCGCCCCGGCGGATGATATGAAACCGTTTCTGAATTTCCTGCAGCTTGTAGACGGACCGGGCCGGGAACTTGTCCTTCCGCGCCCGCTGCGTGTAGTGATCCGCCCATGGATTGCGAGTGCGTCTGTTTTTGGGGCGCCTGGAGCGCATGCGACCGACCTCTCAGCCGGCCGCCCGTGGGGCCTCCGACTCTAACTTCACTTCACCTGCATTAAAACAATTTACATACAATTTTTCGCTGGGTTCCGTCAATCAGGACGAACCGGGCCGCAAGGCACCTGGCGAGGCGATAGGCGAAGCGGCAGGCGACTTGGCGGTGGTCAGAAGATGGTTTCGAGGGCCTCTTCGAGGCTGCGCACACCGATGATCTCCCCCGGGGTGCGTTTATCGAGGCGCCGCAGATTGCTGCGGGGTGCGATGATGCGCGTAAATCCCATTTTGAAGGCTTCGCTGGCGCGGATGTCCACATGGCCTACGGCGCGGACTTCGCCGGTCAGCCCCACCTCGCCCACGATCAGGGTGCCTTCGGCCACGGCCTTGTCCGTGAAGCTCGAGGCCAGGGCGGCGGCCACGGCCAGATCCACGGCCGGCTCGTCCACCTTGACGCCACCGGCCACGTTCATGAAGACATCCTGGCCGATGAGGTGCAGCCCGAGCTTCTTTTCCATCACCGCCACCAGCAGGGCAACCCGGTTGGCGTCCAGGCCCAGGATCGTGCGGCGGGGCGTGCCGTAGCTCGACCCGCTCACCAGGGCCTGGAGTTCGACCAGGATCGGGCGGGTGCCCTCCATGCTGGCCGTCACCACCGAGCCGGGCGCCTCGGCGGGACGCTCGGAGAGAAAGACGGCCGAGGGGTTGCCGACCTCCACCAGGCCGGACTCCCGCATTTCGAAAACCCCGATTTCGTTGGTCGAGCCGAAGCGGTTCTTGACGGCCCGCAGCACGCGGAAGACGTGATTGCGGTCGCCCTCGAAATAGAGCACGGTATCCACCATGTGCTCCAGCAGCCGCGGGCCGGCAATGGCGCCCTCCTTGGTGACGTGGCCCACGAGCATGACGGGCGTGCCCGTGCGCTTGGCCAGGAGCATCAAGCGCACGGTGGACTCGCGCACCTGGCTGACGCTGCCGGGGGCCGAGGTCAGCTCGGGGCTGAACATGGTCTGGATCGAGTCCACCACCAGAACGTCCGGCCGGTGCTCCTCGACCATCTGAATGATCTGATCCAGATCGATCTCGGAGACCACCAACAGGTCGGGGGCCACGGTTTCCAGGCGCTGGCTGCGCAGCCTGATCTGGCGCACGGACTCCTCGCCCGAGACATAGAGCACCCGCACACCCCCGCAGGCCAGGCCGTAGAGCGCCTGGAGCATGAGCGTCGATTTGCCGATGCCCGGGTCGCCGCCGATGAGCACGAGACTGCCGCCCACGAGGCCGCCGCCCAACACGCGGTCGAATTCAGCGATGCCGGTCAGACGGCGCTTTTCGGCGTCCAGGGTGACCGCGTCGATGGGCACGGGCCGGGCCACCACCTGGCTGCCGGACAGGGCTGTGATCGGGCCCTTTCCGGCCGGGCGCTCTTCGACCATGCTGTCCCACTGCTGGCATTCGGGACATTTGCCCATCCAGCGCGGGGTTTGATAGCCGCAGGACTGGCAGGTGAAAACGGTTTTGGGCGGTTTCTTTTTGGCAACCATGGATTTGCGCGGGGCTTTCCCTGGGGGTGTTTGTCAACTGTCTCCCGACATTGCGTTTTCGGCTGCAAGCGGGTCGCAGCCGCGGGCATCGATAGGACCCATTAGATAGCAGAGGCATCGGCCCGTGCCAATAGCGGCGCTTTTTTTACCGCATTCCACCGGCAAACCATGGACTTGGACCCCGGTTGTGGTTAAGATGAGGCCGGGTTATAACAGCCGGTCCCAGCGTGGGGCCGGGCGGCGGCGGTTTTCGGGTGGATATTCGTGCGGGCCTCTTTTTTTGGGCCGGTACGCTGGGTCGAGACGCTGGATGGGACTTCCGGCGGGCCACGGCCGGCAGTCACAGCGGAGCAAGCCTCAAGATTTTCCGCGTCCCGACCGATGGCCTAAAAGTCCTTTAAATTTAAAATTCCCCATGGCAACGACAGGCGGTAAACCAGTGGGCAGAGACGTTCGACAGACCAGACAGGCGCGCATTCATCCTATCTTCAGACGGTGGGTCCTCGTGTTGGCCAGCTTTATCTTTCTGGGGGCCGCCGCGCCCCCGGAATACTTCGCCCCCCTCGCACAACGGCTGATCGACGACGGTTTCGACGACGAGCAGGTCGCCACCGTTTTTAACCGCCCCGAAACCGAGGTGGCCATCGACGGTGTCTCCCTCTTTTTCCGGCACAGCGAGGCCCGCCTCGACTACAATCAGTTCCTGCGCCCCAAGCGCATCGCCAAGGCGCGCCAATATCTGGAAACCCACACCGCCGACCTGGAGGCCGCCCACGCGCGCTACGGGGTGGCGCCGGAGGTGATCACCGCCATCCTGCTGGTGGAAACCAACCTGGGCGGTATCAGCGGCCGCCAAAAGGTGTTCAACGTGCTGGCCACCATGGCGGCACTGAACGACCGTGCCGCCCGCGAAGCCTTCTGGGCCACGATGCCCACCGACAAACGCATCTCCCGCAAAAAGTTCGATGCCAAGGCCGACCGCAAATCCGATTGGGCCTACCGCGAGTTGAAAGCGCTCCTGAAATACGTCCGTCGGGAGAACCTCGATCCCCTGGCCCTACAAGGCTCCTATGCTGGTGCCATGGGCTACTGCCAGTTCATGCCGAGCAATGCCCTCAGACTGGGGGTGGACGGCAACGGCGACGGCCGGGTCGATCTCTATTCGCACGCGGATGCCATCGCCAGCGTGGGCAACTACATGAAACACCACGGCTGGCGGCCGGAACTCAGCCGCAAAAAGCGCTACCAGGTCATTCTCAGGTACAACTACAGCAAACCCTATGCAAACACGATCCTCAAGATTGCGGACCAACTGAAAGGCTGACATGGATTTCAAGATGGCAATCACGGTACTGGTGGCCAGCGTGCCTTTCTTCATTCTTACGGTCTGGGCGCTGGTGGACGTGTTCATGAAGGACTTTGGTTCCACCGGCCGTAAAGTCATGTGGGTGCTGGTGGCCGGGTTTCCCTTCGTGGGGGCGCTGATTTATCTCATTTTCGGTTTTAGAAAGGGCCGCAAGCCGGAAAACGCTTGATTGCGGCCCGCAATGCCTTAAAAGTTGACTAAATGAGGTTTTTTGGCTACATGATCCTGATCGTTTAACACAAATGGGGTCCCATCGTCTAGCGGTTAGGACGCCGGCCTCTCACGCCGGAAACCGGGGTTCGATTCCCCGTGGGATCACCACCGAATACAATAGGTTTTCAAAACCTACCTTTTACCGTTTGGGGAGGCTGACCTCACCCCAGACGGTTTTTTATTTCCCGTGAAAAGAGCAGCGCTACTTGAAGGACCAAAGCACGTCGCTATCGGCTTGGTGATGCGGCGCGTCGTTCGGTTTTCCGGGTAGGTTGCCTCAACCCCGCTGGAAAGCGATTATCACCATGCGGGCCCATCAATCCGGAAAGGGGCTTGAAGACGAAGGGATTGTCTGGCAAGGAATGCTAACGGGCGTCGTAATCAGCCGTGAGGCACCTCTCTTTTTGAAGCGCCCGGACCGTTCAGGCGGCCTTTAGAATGACCCTCTAATTAGTTCACTGGGGTTGCTTGATCCGTAAAGGCCGCATCGTCTTGCCGTGACGCAGCCGCGTTGCCGTTGCTCACGCTATGAACGGCTACCGGATTACCGGAAGCCCCTATCCTCTTGGTTCCGGTATCCGCGATAGAGATATACATACACCACGTGCGGCGGGCGTCTCGCCCAACCAATAGCGGCGGGCCACCCGCAGTGAAAGGATTGGCCCAAGGATAGGAAAGGAGCCAACTATGGATCGCAAGGGGATGATCGACCGTCTGGCCGGATACGACGGCTACTGGGATATCGTCGTCGTCGGCGGCGGGGCCACCGGTCTGGGGGTGGGGGTGGACGCCGCATCGCGGGGGTACAAGACCCTGCTGCTGGAGCAGCACGATTTTTCCAAAGGCACGTCGAGCCGGTCCACCAAGCTGGTTCACGGCGGGGTGCGCTATTTGCGGCAGGGCAACGTGTCCCTGGTACTCGAGGCCCTGCACGAGCGCGGGCTTCTGATCCGCAATGCCCCGCACCTGGTCAGCCACCAGGCGTTCATCGTTCCCATCTACGACTGGTGGGACGGGCCGTTTTACGGTGCGGGCATGCGGGTCTACGATTTGCTGGCTGGCAAGCTGGGATTGGGGCCCTCCCGCAATCTTTCCAAGCAGGAAACGCTGGAACGCATCCCCACCCTCGAAGCCGAAGGGCTCCGGGGCGGGGTGGTCTACTACGACGGTCAGTTCGACGATTCCCGTCTGGCCATCAACCTGGCCCAGACCATGGCCGAGCACGGCGGCCTGCCCATCAACTACATGCAGGTGACCGGCCTGACCAAGGCCGGTGAAATGGTCGACGGGGTTCTCGTCCGCGACATGGAGAGCGGAACGGACTACGAAATCCACGCGCGCGTGGTGGTCAACGCCACGGGCGTCTTTACCGACAGCCTGCTGGCCATGGACAATCCCAGGGCCCAACCGATCGTCGCGCCCAGCCAGGGTGTCCACCTGATCCTGGACAAGGCGTTTCTTCCGGGGGATTCCGCCATCATGGTGCCCCAGACCGCCGATGGCCGCGTCCTGTTTGCCGTGCCCTGGCACGAGAAAGTGGTGGTGGGCACGACCGACACGCCGGTGGAGGAGGTCAGCCTGGAGCCCCGCCCACTGGAGGAAGAAATCGAGTTCATTCTGGAACACGCCGCCATCTATCTGACCAAGGACCCCACCCGGGAAGACGTCCTGAGCGCCTTTGCCGGCCTGCGCCCGCTGGTCAAGGCCGGCGACAGCGAGAACACCGCCGCCATATCCCGGGACCACTATCTGGTGATTTCCGAATCCGGTCTGGTGACGATCACCGGCGGCAAGTGGACCACCTACCGCAAGATGGCCGAGGACACCGTCAACCAGGCGCTGCTCGTGGCCGGTCTGAAAGAGCAGCCCTGCGTGACCAAGGATCTTCGAATCCACGGCTGGCTGAAGCAATTCGACAAGGATGACCCGCTTCACTACTATGGGTCCGATGCCATCCACATCAAGAAAATCGTCAATGCCGACCCGGCCATGGGCGCAACGCTTCACGAAGCACTCCCCTATATCCGGGCCGAAGTGGTCTGGTCGGTGCGCACCGAAATGGCCCGCACGGTGGAGGACTTTCTGGCCCGGCGCAGCCGGGCGCTGCTCCTGGACACCCGGGCCAGTATCGAGATGGCGCCTGAGGTGGCCCGCATCATGGCCGCGGAGTTGAACCAGGACGACGCCTGGCAGGCGGATCAGGTGGCGGCCTACACCGGCCTGGCCCAGGAATACCTGCTGGTTTAGGCGCGTCGTGCTGCAATTCAGGGTGAACATCAACAATCGCTATTGCGTGGGAGGTCAATCATGCCTGAGATCATCATGGCCCTGGACCAGGGTACCACCAGTTCGCGGACGGTTCTATACAACGCAAAGGGCGATACCATCGCCATGGCCAACGAGGAATTTCCCTGCCACTACCCGCAGGCGGGGTGGGTCGAGCAGGAGCCCGAGGACATCTGGCGGACCCAGAAGAACACCATGGAGGCCGCCCTGAAAAAGGCGGCGCTGAGTCTGGCGGACGTGGCCGCCATCGGCATCACCAATCAGCGCGAAACGGTCATTGCCTGGCACGCCGAAACAGGTAAGGCCGTGGGCCGGGCCATCGTCTGGCAGTGCCGCCGCACGGCCGACTATTGCGACCAACTGAAGACCGAGGGCTTCGACGCGGTGATCCAGGCCAAGACCGGCCTGGTTACCGATGCCTATTTTTCCGGCTCCAAGATCCGCTGGATCCTCCGCAACAACGTCGAGGCGCGGGAACTGGCCCGTCAGGGCAAGCTCAAAGTGGGGACCGTGGACAGCTGGCTCATCTGGAAGCTGACGGGCGGCAAGGTTCACGCCACCGACGCCAGCAATGCCAGCCGCACGATGATCTACAATATCCATGAATTGGCATGGGAACCGGAGATTCTGGAGAAGATGGGGATCCCGGATGACATTCTGCCCGCGGTCAAACCCTCCAGCGGTGTGTTCGGGACGACCGACGAGGCGATTTTCGGCCACGCGGTGCCCATCGCCGGCGTTGCCGGCGACCAGCAGGCCGCTCTTTTCGGCCAGGCCTGCTATACCCGGGGGATGACCAAAATCACCTACGGCACGGGTCTTTTCATGATGATGAACACCGGCGGCGAGGCCATCGCCTCCGCCTCGGGGTTGCTCACGACCATCGGATGGCAGATCGGCGACGAGGTGACCTATGCCCTGGAGGGCTCGGTATTCATCGCCGGCGCCCTGATGCAGTGGATGCGCGACGACCTCGACTTCTTCACCGACGTGGCCGCCACCGAAGCCATGGCCACCGCCATCCCGTCCACCGAAGGGCTCTACATCGTTCCGGCTTTCGTGGGGCTGGGCGCCCCCTACTGGGACCCCTACGCCCGGGGCCTGATGGTGGGCATCACCCGCGGTACGACCAAGAACCACATCGTACGTGCCGGCCTCCAGTCCATCGCCTACCAGGCCAACGATCTCATCGGCGCCATGGCCATTGATTCGGGCATCCGGATCAAGACCGTCCGCGTGGACGGCGGGGCCAGCGCCAACAACTATCTCTGCCAGTTCCAGGCCGACATTCTGGGCGTCACGTTGAGCCGCCCCCGGAACGTCGAAACCACGGCCATGGGGGCCGCCTTCCTGGCCGGCCTTGCCGTGGGGGTCTGGGCGGACATGGATCAGATCAAGGTCTACTGGCAGGAGGACCGCGCCTTCCACCTGAACCAGTCCCAGGAGAAAGTGGACGCGTGCCTGCGCGGATGGAAACTGGCCGTCGCGCGCGCCAAGGGCTGGGCCCGGGAAGAATAGTTGGCTTTGATCTATCCAGCCCGGTCCATCGCCGACCGGTCCCGCTCGGCCGCAGAGCGCGGGTACTCCAGGTAGGGAATGATCACGTCGTTTTTGCGGCTGACGGTGCCGTCGTAGGTGATGGGCACCACCGGCACCCCGGTGACCGCCTCGATGCGCCGGGTCATGGCTTCGGTGACCAGCGACGGGCAGCAGAAGGCCGGGCTGGCCTGGACGAACAGGGCGATGTCCGGATGGTGCTTTTTGATGTAGTGGACCTTGATCAGGTTGTCGAGGGACTCGCCGGTGTGTTCGATGCGCAACCCGTAAGGCGCCAGGATTTTTTCGAGGGGGTCGTCGAAGTTCGCCATGGGTTCCCCCAGGAGCGGCTCGAACAACCGGTAGTAGCTGCGTTCCAGACGGGTGATGGCGGCCATTAGGGTCCGGCGGCTGATCAAGGTGAGGTACTTGCCCTCGAAGAACCACTTGCGGAAGTAGGGGTTGGCGATCATCCGGGCGTATTCGTTGTAGGGCGTGGTTACCACTTCACCGCCGTGGCGTTCGATGAAGCGGATCAGGTCCTGGTTCATGACGCGGTTGTCGCGTGAATACAGATCGCCGAATACGGCCACCTTGGGCCGCTTCGTCTTCTGCACGGGAACGGCCGCGAAGCGGTCGATCACGGCCGCCACGGCCTCCTGCCGTTTCATCCGCCCCAGGAAGGCTTCATAGAAGATTTCGAGGCTCGTTTCCAGCACGCGGTCTACTGCGCCGGCCTGTTTCTCATAGGGCCGCAGCCGGCAGGCCAGACGCCGCAGCATGCCGCCGAACATGTAGGCAAAGACGGCGTTGAAGGAAGCCCGGGGCGAGATGTCCTTGAAGAAGAAGTCGCCGACATAGACATTGGCCTTCTCCAGGCCGCCGCCGCGGGTGTTGAGCAGGGATTTCACGTGATGCGGGTAGAGGGCGATATTACAGGCGATGCAGGCCTCGCTCATCCATAAGACGGCATCTTCGGGCGGGATGCTATGCTTTTCCAGGCATTCCACGAAGCCTTCCGTGATGGCGTTGATGGGGATGCACTGGCCGGTGTTGGTGCCCAGGCTCTTGGCGATGGTCGTTTCCGTCTCTTCCATCAGCACGGCCCGGTGGCCCTCGCGCCGCAGCACGGCTTCGAGAAGGCGCCCCGTCAACCGGTCCCAATTGGGCAGCACAAAGGTGCGCTTGGCCTTGGTCCCGCGGGGGGCGGGATTCAAACCATCGAGTCGCGGGGTGATGGGTTTTAGCGCGCTGCGGTGATGGTTGCGGAAAGCGCGCACCGCCGCTTCGATGCGGGTTTCGTAGCCCACGCTGGAGTCGTGCTCATCCAGTTCGAGCACCAGGTAGGGCTTGTCGTGGCCGTCCATGAGTTTCTTGAAGTAGTCCTGGATGAAGGCGTCCGGGGAACACTTGAACGAGGTTACCAGAACGGGGTAGAGCCCGGGGGTGCGGGCGACCTTCTGGGCGGCGGCCATGGTGCCGGCGGCGAAACGCCAGTGGATTTCATCCAGAAGCGGGCGGATGGCGCGGGAGTCTTCTTCGCTGACGTCCAGCATGTCCTGGTAGCAGCCGTCGATGCCCTGGCGATGGAAGATGTCCGGTATGCCGCCGTTGAGTGCGGGGGCGAAAAGGGTATAGGGACGGCCCAGGAAGACCACCCGGACATCCTGTGGGCGCTGCTGCCGATGTGCCTGCCAGCGCGCCTTGAGCCGCCTCTGTCCCTCGGCCTGGAATTTCCGGGCCGCCTCCCAGGCCTGGCTGACCTCCCGGAAGGGAATGCGCCGACCGGGAATACCGCGCAACATCCGGTAGAGTTCCATCCGGCTGTGAAAGCCGGTGTAGAGATAGCGCACCAGCGGGGTGAGAATTGTCGCCCCGGGCCCGTCGGCGGCCTGCTTGGCGAGCACCGTGGCGTACTGGGAATAGTAGCAGTATTGGCGGCGAATGCGTTGGTCGCTCTGGCGGTCTTCCAGGTAAGCGGGCAGAAAAACATAGTCGCAGCGCTCTCGCAGGTGGTGCACGTGCCCCAGAAGGGCGGTCAGCGGGGCGCAGAACTCGGCGTCGGTAAGCGGTTTTCCGGTCGGGACGGCGTCCTCGAAGCTATCGCTGGTGATCGTAGCGAACCCCAGGCGGTCGAAGAAGAACTGCCAGCAGGCCAGATCTTCCAAGAGATAGCCACCGGCCGGAAGACCGATGACGGGCCGTTCGGGGATTTTCGCCGTGGGGCGGACCCGCAGCGCCCGGCGCCGTTCGGCCAGCAGGTTGAAGGCGCTGCTGGCCGTGCGCACGTACTTCCGGGTCTCGTAGTCGCGTCCGCACAGGAAACCGTAGGCCACCGTCTCCCCACCCACTTCGGCCACCGAGAGCTTGCAGTGGTTGGTGCACAGGTCGCAGACCTCGGAGCGCACCGGGATCGCGGCCTGCCACAATCCGAGACCGGCGAAGCGGGTCGCCGGGGCGTGGCCGGCGACGTCCCCCTGGCGCTCGTCGTGCAGGGTCAGCGCCGCCCCCAGGGCGCCGGTCAGGTGGCAGTATTTCGAGACCAGGATCGGCTTCTGCAGGCGCTGTTCGAACGCCGCCACCAGGGCGCGGTTCTTGGCAGTGGCGCCCTGGAAGAAAACGACATCGCCGATGCGGCTCTCGGTGGCCACCTTGAGCAGGTAGTTCTCCCGCACCGCGTGCAGGACCGAGGCCAGGACTTCGTCCGTGTCCCGGTTTTCAGCCAGATGGTGGTTCAAATCCCGCTCCATGAACACCGTGCAGCGGTCCGATGAAAGCGGGGCCCGCCGGTTTTCGGTGCGATCGGCAAAATGTTCCAGCGGGCATCCCAGTTTGGCGGCCTGCTCCTCGATGAAACTGCCGGTGCCGGCAGCACAGACGGTGTTCATGGTGGCCGAGGTGACGCGGCCGTCTTCGAGGGTCGTGAACTTGGCGTCCTGCCCCCCGATCTCGATGATGGTGTCCACCCGCGGGTCCAGCTCGCAGGCGGCCCGGGCATGGGCCGTGATCTCGTCCAGCACCAGGTCCGCACCGATGATCCGGCCGATGAACTTGCGCCCCGAGCCGGTGGTGCCGGCCCCGAGGAAATCCAGCCGGCAGTCGTGCCGCCCAGCCAGGTGGTCGATGGTTTCGAAGATGCGCTGGGTCGCCTCCAGGGGGCGCCCGCTGGTGCGCGTATAGAATCCGGCCAGGACGGTCCTGTCCGGGGCAATCAACACCGCTTTCGTGCTGGTGGAACCGATGTCGACGCCCAGGTAGGCTTCCTGGCGGGGCTT
>JASJBQ010000143.1 GCA_030066455.1 Desulfobacterales bacterium | reverse complement strand
CACGGGTCTGGGTGTTGCGAATCCGCCGTCGCGCGGCGGAGCCCCGGCCAAGTCGAATGCCGCCCCGGTTCAAGTTTTGCGCCCAATCCCCAGGCGCCGCATCCGGGAGGCAAAAGTGGATCGGTTGACCGCGGCCGCCTTTGCCGCCCGGGTGATATTCCAGCGGTGGGCATCCATGAGATAACGGATGTATTCCTGTTCAACATCCTGCCAGGTTCGGTGGCCGAAATCGAGCGGATATGGATTTGGGGTCTTGTCGTCGGTGACATAGGACCGATTGGGTGGCCGCCTGATATCACTGTGCCGGCGGCGTTGGCCAATGCCTGCCATGTGGGTGGGGAGATCCGCCCCGGCAATCAGGTCCTTTTCACCCGTGACCAGCATGTAGCGGACGAAATTCTCAAGCTCCCGGATATTGCCGCCCCAGCCGTAGGTGGCCAGCAGATCGAGCGCCTCCGATGAAAACTGCTTGGGCTCGACGGCCATCTTCATTGCTTCCCGGGTCATAAAATGCCCCAGCAGAAGGGGAATGTCCTCACGTCTTGCGCGCAGGGGCGGCACGCTTAACGGGAGGACGGAAAGCCGGTAGTAGAGGTCTTCGCGAAAAAGGTTTTCAGCGACCATTTGCCGGATGTCGCGGTGGGTGGCGGCGACGATGCGCACGTCGACTTTTTTGGCGCGGTTCGAGCCCAGGGGTTTGACCTCACCGCCCTGGATGACCCGCAAAATACGTGCTTGCAGGTTGAGCGGCATATCACCGATTTCGTCCAGGAAGAGGGTCCCGCCGTCGGCGGCTTCAAAGAGGCCGATACGATTTTTCTCGGCTCCCGAAAAAGCGCCGCGGGTATAACCGAACAGCTCGCTTTCCAGGAGGGTTTCGGGTATGGCGCTGCAATTCTGGACCATCAGGGGCTGGTTGCACCGACGGCTCATCTGATGGATTTGGCGGGCAAATAGCTCCTTCCCGGTGCCGCTTTCGCCCGTGATCAGTACGGCATAGTCCGTGCGGGCATATTCTTCCATGCGTTCGTGGGCCTCCAGAAATACCCGGCTCTGGCCGATCAGGGGGGGGTGTGCTTGGAGCTTTTCCAGGGTCTGTTTGAGCGATTCGGTTTCTTCCAGCTTTTCTCGATAAATCAGGGCATTGCTGAGCGCCACGGCCCCGATGTCGACAAGTGCCTGAAGGTCGGCGAGATAACGGCTTTGCAGATTCAGTCTACTTTTACGAGGATCGGTGTCGATGATTTGGACGGCGCCGTAGACCGAGCCGTTGCGCAGCAAAAGGGGGAAGCATAGAATCAGACTGCTTTTGACGTCGAATCCGCTTTCCGCCGTGGGATGGTGACGCCCGTCGGTATCGGGTTCCGCTACGGTCATCTGGCCCTTTTCGATCACCCAGCCGGCGATACTCGGTTGCCCCACGGGAATCCGTACGCCCAGCATGGACTCGTGTTGGCGCCCGGCCGCTTCCACGCACTGGTAGAATTGGTCTCGCTTGATCCAGATGGAACCGCGGCTGACACCCTGAAGTTCAAGTAGAGATTCCAGAAACTTGCGTTGAAGTTGCTCGGGGTCGAGTTCTTCGGAGAGGGATTTGAAATAATCGATTCGATCACGCATGACGTTATTTAGCCTTATTGATTAAATATAAACAGTCATATGTTAAATATCGGTATTCTGTCAATCCAGTGGCCTGTCGCCTTTCGACGATATGAGTTTTTTTAGCATTAATTCCGTTGCTTGAAGCGGAAGATCCCGTCTTGGCATATAAATTGTTTATCTATGCATTTCGTACGATCTTGAAAATGGAATGACCGCGATGAAGAAACGATTTGTTATATTGGCAATGACCCTTTGCATGGGCTTTACGGGTTGCAGTTCGCTGGGGGATCTCATCACCGTGGAGCCAGCGCGCTACACGGATGCAAGCCATGACGCGCTGTCGCCCGATGCCCTGCACACGATTCACAACGATTCGAAATCCTTCCACGTTTTCAACAGCAATCCCTATACGCTGAGTCTTGATGTCGAGCACACGGAGCAGGATTCATTGCAATCACCGATATATGGGGATGGCGGGGTGTCTCTGAATGCCTATGCCGCCTGTCTGACATTGAAGGTCATGTTTTAATGCCGAACCCTGTGTCAACATGATCTTCCCTCCAAATGCCCCCCATCCCCTCCTCCTCATGCGACGTTAGTCGAGGAATTGTGGCGAACAAGCGCCCCGGCCCCTGAAAAGAGGCCGGGGCGCTTGTTTTCGGCCGGATGACGGCGCCGCGGAAAACGATCGAATCCAGTTTGATCGTTCCGGTTAGGTCCGATTTCGATATACTGCTTCGTCCCAGACCATGGCCCTATCCCCGAAATACCGCTCATTCGCAAGAATTCGTGCGCGTGTCGCGTGTGCTCGTCGACGTCATGCATTTCAAGTCCCGATCGTCAACGCACTGTTTCCGGATGGACACGGGTCCCAAAGGGAATTACTTGCATGTCCGTGGCTAAAGATTTATGTGAGGACAGCCGATTATGGAGCCGTGATTGATTGCGTAGGTAGCCCCAATGGATCAATTCGTCTTCCCGCGGGCAGCCATCACCGCCGGATTCCAGGCGTTGCCGAATGGCATGCAGATCGGTTCATGCTCTCGGCGGGCGGCCTTGTTTAACCCCGCATCCATTTGCTTTGATAGCTGAAGCATCAAGACGCGTATGCCCCTCTCGTCCCGACTGAAACGAATGGCGATCACCGCCGCTGTGCTGGTTGTGTTGACCATCAGCCTGGTTTTGGTCTTGACCCCGGTGCTGCTTGAACGCTGGCTCAATGACTACGATCTCCAGCGCGCGTTTCACAAGGCAACAGGAGGCTCCCTCTCCACCGGCACGATCAAGCTTCGCGTATTGCCGGCGCCGCACTTAACCATTCCTTCGGGCCATATCGATCTGCCTGAATTCGTCCGCGGCAGTTGGCAGGAAATCAGAATTCAGCCGGCGTTAGCCTCCATTTTCAGCGATCAAGTCCACTTCAAGAAACTCGACATCATTGCCCCGGATATCAGGCTGAATACGCACTTTCTCCTCGAAGACGACATACCAACGCCGCCCGGCGAGATCGACCACCTGACTTCCGAGCACTTGCACCGCATTCTGCTGGCGGCCAGCCAGCAAATGGGTCATGGTATCCAATGGCTGGCCGATCGTGCCCCCGAAGCGCGGGTCGATATACGCAAGGGGCGACTGCATCTGGTCGAAAGCACGGCCCTGCCCCCGTTGGCCTTCCATTCCATAGACGCCCGGCTTCAGTTGCCTCCGGATGCCCTTCAAATTGAACTCGATTGTAAATCCAGCCTGTTAAAAGCGCTTCGGGTCACCGGAGAAGTGGATGCCGCCACCCTGGCCGGGCAGTTGACCATGTGGTTTAACAGCCTGGATGCCAAGCGCTTGGCCGACACGGTCGGGATCGGCCTTCCGCTGGCGCGACTCGAGGGTAATATATCCGGCCATGCAACGGTGGATCTCAAGGGCGGTTCGAGGATTGAGAGCCACATCTCCTTCCGGCTGCCCCACTTGCTTGTCCAACGACTGGAAACGCCCGTAAGAATTCAAAATGCCTTTCTCGACGGCACGGCCACCTTCGATGAGGCCTCTTTTCGTTTCGACCTCGGCCGCCTCTACGCTGAACAGCCGAGGCTGAACCTCACCGGTCACTTCCAGATGGGCGGTGATTTTCCGGGCTTGCGGGTTCATCTTGTGGGTAGCCGGATCGACATCGCCGAGGCGCGCCGGGCGACGCTGGCCATGGTGGGCGACCACCCCAGAACCACCAAGATCTTCAACGTGCTGCGTGCCGGCAGCGTGCCCTGGATCAGCTGGCGCACGGAAGGCCCGGCACTCGGGGACCTTAAAGTGTTCCGCAACATGAAACTCACCGGGGAAGTCCAGTCCGGAGAGCTCTATATTCCCGCCGCCGATCTCAAGCTGACCGACGTCAACGGCATTGCCGATATTGCCGACGGGATTCTGAGAGGTGAAGGTTTGTCCGCCCGCGATGTCAGTGCGACGGGACGCTCCGGCAAGCTCTGGATGGAATTCAAGCCTGAAGGGCTACCCTTCTTTCTCGAAATCGACACCCATCTGCAGGATGCGGGTCAGTTGCCCGCTCGATTGCTTCAATGGGTCGATCATACCGGGCTGCGAAACGAACTCGGTCGTTTGACCAAGGTCGGTGGCGAGGCGCGCGGCACCCTGATTCTGGACAGTCGCAAGGCAGAGGGGCTTGAGGTCACCGCCGACGTGGTGGAGTGTCGCATCGCCGGGCGCTACGATCGCCTGCCGTGGGAGATCAAAGTCGACAATGGTCTTGTGCTCTATACCAATGACCGGATTTCACTGGACCAGATGGCCGGAAGCATCGGCCCCAGCTCTTTCGAGGACTTAAAGGCCCGCGTCGATTTCGGCGGTGAGTTCTGGCTGCATGTCGAATCGGCACGCTCGAGCGTCGATCTGGGGGCGGTGCTTCCCTGGTTGATGTCTTTCGAAGCTTTGAGCGCCAAAGCGCAGGCCTATCGCTTTGCGGGCACCCGGGCGGACATTGACCGTTTGAGCCTGCAGGGACCTTTTTTCGTTCCCTCCCGCTGGGCCTACGCCGTCCAGGGGCGCATCGACCATCTCACCGTGGATGGCGGTCACCTGCCGGCACCTCTCGATTTCAACGGCCTCGATATCCTGGCGGACGAGGGTTCGCTGACGGCTGAAAACGCGGCCTTTAAGATCCTGGACGCAGACCTGGAAGGACGCGCACACACCACCTTTGCCGCCGGCCGACTGCAGTCTGTCGAGCTCGAGTTCAAGGGGCAAATGGGCGGCCGGGCGGATAAATGGGTCAACGATCTTTTTGAAACGGACGCGGATTTTTTCCTTACCCAAGCACCGCTGGCGATCTCCGAGGCCAAACTCAACTGGTCCGTGGGTAAACCCTTTGTCAGCCACGCCGCGTTTACCACCAGTCAAGACGTCGGCGTTACCTTGTCGAGCGCTTGGCAGCCGCAGGTTTTTAGAGAGCACCGGCTCCGCATTGCCGACGACGATACGCAGGCGATGATTTCCCAGCACCGGCGCGCCGGCCGGCTGGAGTTGACGTTTGCGGGGACCCTGACGGGCAAAACCCTGGATCGCCTCTTGTTGCGCAATCCCTTCCCCAGCGGACGCGTGAGAGGTGATTTCCAGGCGAACATCGACTTGGAACGTCCCGAACGATCGACGGCGAAGGGACAATTGACGGCGGCCAATATCCGGCTCCCGCTGAAGATCGAGCGGAAGGTCCATGTCAGCCAATTGCAGCTGACCGCCAAAGATAACCGCCTGGAAATCAGGCCCGCAGCTTTTCTGGTTGACGACAACTGGCACACGTTGGAAGGCACCATCCGGTTGGCATCGAAACGTTATCATGTCGATCTCAAGCACGAAGGGGCTTTTTTTGATGTGCCCCCGGCGGAAGAAACCCAAGACGGGCGGGAGCGAATCGAGCGGCTGCTGTCATTGCCGGTCGATGGTAAAATCCAGTCCCGGATGTCCGCCCTCAAGTGGGGGGAGCAGCGCTGGGTCCCGATGAAAACGACTTTCATGATGACCCCCGGCCGATGGCAGATTGAACTCGAAGAAGCGGGGCTCTGCGGTATCCAGACCACCGGAACGGTGTTGTTGGAGAAGGAGCGTATCGCCGTGGATCTCAACCACGCCGCCCAGAAGAAGGCTTTGAACCCGGCCATGTCCTGTCTGCTGGGCAAGTCCGATCTGGTTGACGGGCGCTTCGACTTCGAGGGTCAGCTTGCGGGTGAGGCCCCTTCGCTTGAGGCGCTCGGCCGTGCGCTCGAGGGCGAGTTCAAATTCGATGCCGAGGACGGCCGGATTTACAGGTTCGATCTGCTGGGGAGAATTCTGGCGACCATCAACCTGACCGAACTCGTGCGCGGGAAAAAATCGGATTTGCTGGGCGAAGGTCTGGCCTACCGCAAGATGGCGATCGAGGCCCGGCTCGAAAACGAGCGCCTGCGCTTTGACAAAGCGCTTATCGACGGCGCTTCGGCTGAAATCGCGGCCGAGGGGAGCATCGATTTAGAAGCCGATGAACTCAACCTGCTCGTTCTGGTGGCGCCGCTGAAAACCGTCGACGCGATCGTGAAGTTTACTCCGATTATCAGCACCTGGCTGGAGGGCACCCTGATTTCCATACCGGTCAAAGTCTCGGGCACGCTGGAGGCGCCCCGGATTACGCCGCTGGCGCCCTCGGCTGTCGGCAGCAGCCTCTTGAATCTGCTCAAAAATACGATTCAATTGCCCATCAAGTTGGTCGAACCGCTCCTTGAGGACGAAGACCAAGAGGACCCACCGCCCTGAAGGCTTTCACAGGGCGAAATCACGGATGGCCGCCTGGTTGCGGGCCGCTATTCCGGATTGCAGTCAAGGGGTTTTTGTGATCATATAACCCCGTTCGTCGATAGCGCCACCGACCGTAAACCAGGCGGTCAAGGGGTTGATTCCGCCGCCGGGCGATTCGGCGCCCGCCAATCAGCAGGAGGCTTATCCGTGGGGATCAAGGAACGCAAAGCGCGCGAACGCGAGATGCGGCGTCAGCAGATCATGGTCGCGGCCAAACGGGTATTCACCCAGCGCGGCTATGAAAAGAGCACGATGGAGGACATCGCCCGCGAGGCCGAGCTGAGCCCCGGTACCATTTACCTGTACTTCAAGAGCAAGGACGAGCTCTACGCCTCGTTGTGCCTTCGGGTTTTGCGTTTCATCAACGTCAAGGTCGACCACGTGGTCGGTGATGCCTCCCTTGATTACGAGGCCAAACAGAAAGCGCTGCTGGCGGCCATTCATGAGGTCTATGATTACGATCCTCTGATCCTGAACAATATGTTTCATCTGCAGTCCAGCGATACCCTCAAATCGCTTTCCCCCGAATTGATGCACGAGATCAATACGCTCTCGCGAAGCGCGCTCCAGGCCATGGCCGGCATGTTTGCGGCGGGCATTGAAAAAGAGCTGGTGATCGATCGTCACCCCATGGCCCTGGCCGACATTCTCTGGGCGCTTTTCTCGGGCATCGTCCTGTGGGAGGAGAGCAAGAAGATGATTAACGCCGAACGCTACGATTTTTCAAACACGTTGACCACAGCCTTTGAATTGTTCGGCCGCGGCCTGCGCAAGCGCCAAGGCGACGACTGACGCCCGGAAATCCCGTAAGAGGCGGTTTTCCACTCTGGGGCCGGCCTTGCTGCCAAACCGATTGCGAAACCAAGGAGAAACCCTATGGGCATGCGATTCGAGTCCGATCACGAGGAAGAGGAACTCAGCCAGTATGATGCCTACACGGCGCTGGATGACCGCAAAGGGAGCCGCAAAGCCGTCTACTTTTACGTGGCGGCGGGATTGGGGCTTCTCATCCTGGTGCTGGCCTTCGTCATGCTGGGCAGCGGCGCGGGCCGCCAGGAATTCGACAGCCGCATCGAACTCATCGAAAAACGTCTCGACGACATGGAATTCCGCCTCGGCAATATCGTCCAGAGCACGGCCGGCGGTGATCTGGCCTCCCTGCAAAAGGCCGATCAGGATTTCGGACGGCGTTTCGACGCGCTGGAGCGCAAGCTGGAAGGGCGCCTGAACCAGATGCAGGCGGCGCTTACCCAGTTGGAGAAAAGGCCGCCGCCGGCGCCACCCCAACCCCAGGCCAAGCCCGTGAAGGCGCCCCCGCCCCCTAAAACCGGTCTGCACACGGTGCAGAAAGGGGAAACCCTCTACCAGATCAGCCGCAAGTACGGCATGCGTGTCGATGATGTGCGCAAACTCAACGGCATCGGCAAGGATTTCAAGATCTATCCGGGGCAGAAGCTCAAGGTGACCGGCAAGCCTTGATCGAGGCACCCTTCTGGCGGGTGGCCGGCGGCATCAGGCCGCCGGTCCGGCCGTCGCTGATCGGCGTTGGCTGATGTAGATACCGACAAACACCAGGGCGGAGGCCAGATACTGGGCGCCGGTAAAGCGTTCGTCGAGAATGAGCCATCCCAGGAACACTGTAAAGACGGGGATCAGGTTGACGAAAATCGACGCCTGGCTGGCCGGGATGCGGCTCACCCCGTAGTTGTAGAGGCCATAGGCCCCGAGAGTGATGACCGCCCCCAGATACAAGATGGCCAGGGTTGGCCCCCACACCCATTGAGAGGGCAGGGCGGTCGAGGGCAGCCCCAGGAAGGGCAAAAAGAAGACCGCCCCAACGAAAGCCTGGATGGCCGTCAGAAAAAAAGGCGTATAGCGGCGGGTGAGGCGCTTGAGGCTGATAATGTAGCCGGTGGCGCAGACCATGGCCAAGAATTCCAGAAAGTTCCCCAGGAGGGGCCGGGGGGCGCTGGCCGAGGCTTCCCCGGCCAGGCTGAGCCAGATCGCCCCGGTGATGGCCATGGCGAAACCGGTCAGCATGCCGCCGGTCAGGGTTTCCTTCAACACAAAACGGGCGCATACCGCCACCATCAGCGGCAGCAGGGCGGTGATCATACCCGCCTGCGAGGCGGTGGTCAGTTCGAGGGCCCGGGCCTCGAATAGAAAGTAGAGGCAGGGTTCGCAGAGGGCCATGAAAAGCAGCGTCGGCAGATCCCGGCGGCGAAATGGATTCCCGGCCCGGAAACGGGGCACAAATGGCAGGAAACAGAAGCTGGCCACCAGCATCCGGCCGAAGATGACCACCATGGGATCGTACCCGCGGAAGGCCAGTTTCAGGGCCACAAAGGAACTGGCCCACAGAATCATGGCGACCACCAGCCCCAGATAAGCCCATATTATCGATGTGCTCGCTTTCACCGACCTCCCCCTGCGATTTTCCCCGTTTGTGGCTGGCGCCGCTCCGGGGATTTACGGACGCCGCGTTTCGCACCGCATTTGCCCGTCATTTCGAAGGCATCGATCTGGCCATCGCGCCATTCATCACCACGCACGGGGGGCGGCGGATCAAAACGGCCCATGTTCGGGACCTGCTGCCCGCCAACAATCGCGACATGGCGGTCATCCCCCAGATCCTGAGCAAAAATCCGGACGATTTTAGCCGCCTGGCCAACCATCTCTTCGACATGGGCTATACTTGCGTCAACCTGAACCTCGGCTGCCCTTTTCCCCAGGTGGCCAACAAGGGCCGCGGTTCGGGCATGCTGCCCTTTCCGGATCGGGTCGCGGCTTTTCTGGACGCCGTCATTCACCGCCTGGCCGGACGGATGTCGATCAAAACCCGTCTGGGCCGCCATCACCCCGATGAAATTCAACAACTGATTCCGGTCTTCAATCGCTATCCACTTCAGGAAATCATCATTCACCCCCGGACGGGCGTCCAGATGTACACCGGCCGGCCCGACGAAGCGGCGTTTGCAACCTGTCTACGTGCGCTCGCCTCCCCCGTGGTCTACAACGGCGACATCACCTGCCTGTCCGATTTCCGTCGGCTGGCGACCCGTTTCCCGGGGGTGTCCGGATGGATGATCGGCCGCGGCGTGCTGGCCAATCCCTTCCTGCCGGGCAGCATTAAAAGGGGGCATAATGACCGGGAAGACAACACCGTCCGCTTCCGCCGCTTTCATGACGACCTGCTCGAGCGCTACGGCCGGCGTCTCTACGGCCCCGGGCATTTGGTCAGCCGAATGAAAGGCTTCTGGAACTATTTCGCGAACGGGTTTCAAGGCGGCGCCAAGGCCCGCAAACGCATCCACCGGTCACGCACGCTGGCCCAGTACCAGGAGGCGGTGCACGCTTTTTTCAGCAGCGGCCATGACTGGATCGGCTGACCGCCGCAACCCTCCAGCGCCCCGTTTATCCGCAGACCCATCACCGCCTTTGGCGCTGAGGGGAGGGCCACAGCTGGGAAAGCAGCATCCCCGCCAGCATGAGCCCGCAGCCCCAAAAAGCCCTCGGGGTCAGCACCTCGCTCAGCAGCAGCCAGCCGCCAAACGCGGCGAAAACCGCTTCCATGCTCAGAAAAATAGCGGCATGCGCCGGTGGGGCGTCCCTCTGGGCCACCACTTGCAGGGTGTAGGCCACGCCGACCGAACACAAACCGCCATATAGAATCGGAACGGCGGCCTGCCGCAGCCCGTCCCAGGCGATGGTTTCGAGCGCCAGGGCCGTTGCCAGGCTCAACAGTGAACAGGCGGCAAACTGGGTGATGGCCAGTTTGAGGGCATCCATGCGGGGGGAGAGCCAGCCGATGATCAGCACATGGGCCGCCCAGAAAACAGCCCCGATCAATTCCAGGAGATCCCCCCAGGCGATCGTGAATTCTGCGGTGATGCACAGAAAATACAAACCGGCGGCCGCCAGAAAGGCCCCCAACCAGGTGCCGGTGTTGGTGCGTTGACGCAGGGCCAGGCCCATGATGGGCACGATCACGACATAAAGGCCGGTGATGAAGCCGGCGTTGCCGGCCGTGGTGTAGACCAGACCGACCTGCTGGAGAGAAGCTCCCGCGAACAGGAACAGACCGGCGAGGCCGCCCCCGCCCAACAGGGCTTTGCGTCCGACCGGCGCCAGGAGGCGGCGGGCCTCGGAGGGCCGGCGGTCGAGCAGGAAAAGCAGCGGCACCAGCGAGAGGCTGCCCAGGGCAAAGCGCACCCCGTTGAATGTGAAGGGGCCGACATAGTCCATGCCCACGCGCTGGGCCACGAAGGCGAATCCCCAGATGGTGGCGGTCAGCAGGAGCAGGGCGTCGGCGCGGGCGGTGCGGGTGTTCATCAGACCGGGTCGCTTTCAGGGCTTAAGATTCATATGAATTGGCGGTACTTACATGCCCCTTTCGCCGGAGTCAACACAGAACCGGTCACGGCTGATGCCCGCCCGCCAGGGCCAGCCGTGCCGTTGACCGTCGCCCGGCCGATGACTTTTAGGCGGCCCTAGCGCGTGGGCCGTCCCAACCGCCGCGGCGGTTTGAAATGAATGACCAGCAGCCCGCCCATGATCAGGGCCAGGGCCAGCAGCAGGCGGGGCGTAACGGGTTCGTTCAGGGCCAGATGGGCGCCGTAGACCCCCACCAGAGGCATGATGAACACGAAGGAGTGCAGATTGACCGCGCCGAATTTCTTGAGCAGGTGATTCCAGGCGATAAAACCGAAGGCGGCGGTGACGAAGGCCTGATAGAGCAGCGCCAGAACGGCGGGAAGTGAGGGGGTTTTGACCGCGGCGGCATCAAAAACGAAAGCCTCCAGGCCGAAGACGGGCCAACTCAGGAGCATCGAGTAGAACACGATATGAAAGGCCGCGAAGGTATGAATGACCCGTTTGAGATAGACGACGTTGCAGGCCCAGATCGTGGTCGCCATCAGGACGAAGATGTCGCCCGTGCGCACGCTGCCCGCGAGGTCGGCATCGCTGCCGAACACACACACCACGCCGCTGAAGCCCATAAGCAGCCCAGCCAGTTTGCGCACGGAGACACGGTCGCCGGGGATGAAAAAATGGGCCAGGACCAGGACGATGAAGGGCAGGAGGTTGATCAGCAGCGTGCCGCGGGAGGCATAGGTCCGCTCGAGGCCGGCGTAGAAAAGCGAAAGCTGCACGGCGAACAGGGCGGAATAGACGAAAAGGTACCGGGCCTGTCCGGGACGCAGGCGGAATGTCCGCCCGGTCAGCCGGGCCCACAGGGCGATCACCAGTGCGGCGATGCCGAAACG
>JASJBQ010000142.1 GCA_030066455.1 Desulfobacterales bacterium | reverse complement strand
CGGCGTTGGACATGTGCTGCACGCGGCAGCGCGCGCTCAACTCGTTCCAGAACCTGTAGGTCACCCCGATGTGGCTGGTAAATTGGAAATGGGTGCCGAGATCCTCATTGCCGTATTCGTCTTCGGTCATGTAGGTTGCGGCCGAGCCGACACGCAGATTAAAGTCATACCCATCGCCGAAAACAAAACCCAACCCCAGGGAGCCGATGGCGCCGACATCGCCCCCGCCGTGAAGTGAACCGAAGGTGCTGATCACGCGCATACCCAGGCTGATCGGGTCCAATTCCCAGCGCCAGGGCAGCTTGTAATTCAGGAGTGCCTCGTACTGGCCGAAGGAGCCATCATGGTTGTTGAAGCTGGGACCGGCCTGGGCGCCGACTTCCCAGTTGGTGTCGTCCGCGGCCCGGCCCGGAAGGGCCGGCAGCAAGATGAGTGTGATCAATAGGGGCCAAACCGCAATCGTTCGAACACGGACGGCACACAGCTTCATTAGCGACTCCCTGAACCATGGTAACTGCTCGCATCTTAACCATCACCGCTGCAGGACGGGATGCTGCTAAAACACCCGATTATTGGCTGAATGTCAAGGTTTAACCCGAGGGTTGGGTTGTCTGCGGCCAATATAGGCCTTACAATTTTCACTATTTAACAAGTAATCGTACCGTTTGTCCCCCTCTGTTACCAACACGGCGGCGGCGGTTACCGGGTTTCAGATTCATATCCCTCAATAATAGCGATAGGCGCCACCCACGCGTCGTCCGCTGCAATCCAGGCGCCAATGCCCTGCCGGTGCAATGCGTCAGCGGAAGAGGAATACAGTAGGATTCGGCGCCTGCCCTGTTGGCATTTAGAAATGGTTTCAGTGCCATCTCAGCCCTAAACAAGAAACATTTACCATAAATTTAGTTCAAACAGGAAAGCTAGCCTTGTATGCGACAGGTAGGGTCGTGGAGCGAAAACCCCTTAGCGTCGAGCGCGTTATCCGCGATGGGCCGCGGGGCCGACCGATACCAGGGCGGGTCGAACAGTGCATCAAATCGCGGAAGATGACCGAAAACAGACGGCCCGACGCCAAACGCCATATCCAGTCCGCACGCCGGTTTACGCCCCCAACCCATGACAACCGCATGCACCGCTAGCGCACGGGATCAGTCAATGCCGAATCAGAACGACAGCCCACGATACGAAGAACTCAAAAAATCGGGCGAGGAAGCCATGGCGGGTCTGCGCCCCGGGCAGCGGGTGTTCATCGGATCGGGATGCGGTGAACCCCAGTACCTGGTGAACACCCTTCTGGATCTTGCCGGGGGTTTGTTCGACCTGGAGATCGTGCGCCTGCTCAGCCTGGAAAGTTCCCTGGTGGCCATGATGGCCGAGGAAAGCCAGGACCGCCTTTTCAACGTGCGCTCCATCTACCTGGGCTCCGGGCAGACCCGCAGTCTTCAGGCCAGCCAGCGCTTCATCGCCCCCATGCCGCTCTCGGCCGTACCGCGCATCTTTATCGAAGGCCACCTGCCGCTGGATCTGGCGCTCGTGCAGGTATCCCCGCCGGATCGTTACGGCTGGATGAATCTGGGGATATCCGTCGATGTCACGCTCGCCGCCGCGCAGTCGGCAGCCAAGGTCGTCGCCCAGGTCAACCCGCGCATGCCCCGCGTACCCGGTCAGGGCTTTATCCACATGGACCAGGTGGACGCCGTTGTCGAAGAAGAAGAAGCGCTGCACAGCGCCTATCCCCTGGAGGCCTACGCGGCCGAAGAACCGTTGGCCCGCCTGGCGGCCGGACTGGTAGAGGACGGCGCCACCCTCCACCTCGGCTTGGGAACGGCCTCGCCGGCTGTGGCCCTCGCCCTGGCAGATAAAAACGACCTCGGGATTCACACCGAAATTTTAACCGATGGACTTCTCGACCTGGCTTTCCGGGGCGTCGTCACCAACAAGTACAAGGCCGTCAACCGCGGCAAAAGCGTGGCCGGAAGCGCTATCGGCACAGAGGCCCTCTATGCGGCTTTAAATGACAACCCGGCCGTGGAATTCCGGCCATCCGATTTCGTCAACAACCCGGCCGTGATCCGTCGTCACCGCCAGATGACGTCGATCTGTGTGGCCGGCACCATCGACCTCACCGGTCAGGTCATGGCCGATGCCCTGCCCCAGAACCATTTCTCGGGCGTGACCGGCATGCTGGACTTCGCCATGGGGGCCCATATGGCCCGCGACGGGCGTTTGGTCATCCTGGTGCCGGCCCTCAGCGGCGATGGCCGGACCAGCCGCATCGTCCCCGCGCTGGAGACCGGCTCGGTGGTCATCCCGCGGGGCTATGTCTCTCACGTGGTCAGCGAATACGGCACCGTCAATCTGTTCGGCAAGAACATGGAAGAACGGGCCATGGCCATGATCAGCCTGGCGCACCCGGATCATCGCGAATCGCTTTTCGACCAGGCCAAGACAGCCGGTCTGATCGGCCGGCGCCGCTCCCTGAAGGAATCGCTCTTTGGCGTCTACCCCCAGCGCATGGAGGAAAAACGTACGTACGGGGAGCACAAGGTGGTCTTCCGTCCGGCCAAGCCGACCGACAGCCGCATGATCCAGGAACACTTCTACCAGATGGACGCCGGGGACGTGGAAATGCGCTTTTTCAGCCTGCGGCGGCATTTCTACCGGGACGAAATGGAGGACATGGCCCAGGTGGACTATGTCAAAAATCTCTCGGTCGTGGCCGTGACCGGTGAAATCGGCTTTGAACGCATCGTCGGCCTGGGCGGCTATTTCCTGGAGGGCGGCACGACGGCCGAGGTGGCCTTCTCGGTCGATAAAAAATGGCAGGGCAAGGGAATCGGCCGCGTCATCATACGGAAACTGGCCGCGGCCGCTCGTGAAAACGGCATCACCACGCTGACCGCCTACACCTTGCCAAACAATCGCGGCATGCTCAAATTGTTCAAAAAACTGCCTTACGCGACCAAAAGCGCCTTCGAAGACGATGCCATCCTTTTGACGTGCGATCTGAAAAAACCGGAGCCAACGACCCACCGCCCCCAGTAGCGCCGGCATCGTCGTTGCGCGGAAACGCCGGTCGGGCCCCCGATAACCCCTAACACCGAGGAGGCAAACCATTATGACTCAACCCCAAAAAGACTGGGACGTCCACCGCGTGGGCATCGTCTCCACCCGCCTGGCCGGTACGGACGGTGTATCCCTGGAAGCTGAAAAATGGGCTGATGTCCTGCGTGAGCTGGGATTTACCTGTTTCTATTTTGCCGGCGAGCTGGATCGCCCCGAAGAGCTTTCCTACCTCGTACCCGAAGCGCACTTCACCCATCCGGAAATCCGCGCCATCAGCGAGCTTGCCTGGGGGGTCCAGACCCGCGACCGGTCGCTTTCCGGGCGCATCCACTCCATGACCAACCTGCTCAAGGATCACCTCTACCGCTTCATGGAAAAATTCAACATCGGTCTGCTGATCCCCCAGAACGCGCTGACCATCCCCATGAACATCCCGCTGGGACTAGCCCTGACCCATTTCATTGCCGAGACCGGCATTCCCACCACAGCCCACCACCACGATTTCTACTGGGAGCGCGACCGCTTCGCCGTCAACGCTGTCATGGACTATCTCAACATGGCCTTCCCGCCGAACCTGCCCTCGATCAACCACGTGGTGATCAACTCGTTCGCCGAGGAGCAGCTCAACTTCCGGGTGGGCATTTCCGCCGAGATCATCCCCAACATCATGGATTTCGAAAACCCGCCGCCGCCGCCGGACGACTACACCGCCGACATCCGCGAGGCCCTGGGCATCGCGCCGGACGAACTGCTCGTCCTTCAGCCCACCCGGGTGGTGCAGCGCAAGGGGATCGAACACGCCATCGAGTTCGTCAAGCTGCTGGACCGGAAGGCCAAGCTCGTGATCTCCCACGCCTCGGGCGACGAGGGCTGGGACTACCAGAAACGGCTGGAAGAGTATTCGACTCTCATGGGGGTGGACACCATCTTCGTGGACGAGATCATCGATGAAAAACGCGGCAAGACCCCGGACGGGCGCAAGATCTACACGCTGGAAGACGTCTACCCTTACGCCGACCTCGTCACCTACCCCTCCACCGTCGAAGGCTTCGGCAACGCGTTCCTGGAAGCCATCTATTTCAAGCGCCCGATCGTGGTGAATGCCTACTCGATTTATCTGAAAGACATCAAACCCAAAGGCTTCGACGTGATCGAACTCAACGGCTACGTCACCCCGGCCGCTGTCGAGGAGGCCCGACGGGTGCTGTCCGATCCCGAGCGCCGTGAGCAGATGGTCGAGCACAACTACCAGCTTGGCCTGCAGTATTTTTCATACGCGCCGTTGAAGCGCCGGATCGAGCATGCCATGGCCTTGTGGCAAGAAGATCACCGCGGTGGCTGATGCCCACGAATAGCGGCCGGCACAAGATGGCGACGACAGGCTCCCGCCAGATCGGCCGAACCAGCGAGGAGAAAAAACATGGATGCGATGCAGCGAATCAAGGAACTCCTGATCGAAATCTACGGCCCCGCCACCGGCGTGGAAGCTTGGGGCCGGATCGCCCCGCTGATCGAGAATGCGCCGCGGCAGGCTGGCCGCGGGAAGGGGTTCTTTTCGGAAAAGGACGTGGTGCTCATCACCTATGGCGATTCGATCCGACGGGAAGGCCAGGCCCCGCTGCAGACCCTGCACGGTTTTGCCCGCGAATACCTCCAAGGCGTGATTTCCGCGGTTCACTTCCTGCCATTTTTCCCGTGGTCCTCGGACGACGGCTTTTCGGTCAAGGATTTCATGGCCATCGACCCGCAGCTGGGCGACTGGGATGACGTCGCCCGTTTCAGCCGCGATTTCGATCTCATGTTCGACTACGTGGTCAACCACGTCTCGGCCCAGAGCCAGTGGTTCCGGGACTACCGGGCGGGCAAACCGGGCTTCGCCGACCTGGCCATCGAGATGGACCCCGCGCTCGATCTCTCCATGGTCACCCGCCCCCGGGCCCTGCCCCTGCTGACCGAATTCAAGAAGGACACCGGCGAGCCGGTGCATGTCTGGACCACCTTCAGCGACGACCAGATCGACCTCAATTACCGCAGCCTGGACGTCCTCTCCAAAATGCTCGAAGCGTTGCTGCTCTATGTCGCCAAGGGCGCGCGCATCGTGCGCATGGACGCCATCGCCTACCTGTGGAAGGAGATCGGCACCACCTGCATCCACCTCCCCCAGACCCACGCCATGGTCAAACTCTTCCGGGCCGTCTTCGACGTCGTGGCGCCGGACGCCATCATCATTACCGAGACCAACGTGCCCCACGCCGAGAACATCAGCTATTTCGGCAACGGCCGCGACGAAGCCCAGATGGTCTACAACTTCACCCTCCCGCCCATGCTTTTCCACGCCTTCGTCACCGGTGACACGACCGAACTCTCCAACTGGGCCCGGGGTCTGACACTTGCATCTCCGGACACCACTTTTTTCAACTTCACCGCCTCCCACGACGGGATCGGCGTGCGTCCGCTTGAGGGCATCCTGCCGCCCGAGGCGGTCGACAAGACCCTGGCCGACGCCGTCAAGGCCAACGGCGGGCAGATCTCCTACAAGAACAACCCGGACGGCAGCCAAAGCCCGTATGAGCTCAACATCACCTACGTGGACGCCATGCGGGTCCCCGGAAGCGAGGACGACCCCCGGCACCCGGCGCGCTTTCTGGCATCCCAGTCCATCCAGTACGCCCTTCCCGGCGTGCCGGCCACCTACGTGCACAGCCTGCTGGGCTCCCGCAACTGGTATGCGGGTCTGGAGCAGACCGGCCGTGCCCGCACCATCAACCGTGAAAAATTGGACATCGACACCCTGACGGCCGATCTTAAAAACCCCGACAGTTTTCGCGCGCGTGTGTTCGGCCCTTACACCCGGATGATCCGCACGCGCACCCAGCAACCGGCCTTTCATCCCAATGCGGACTTCGAGATCCTGGATCTCGGTCCGAGGGCCTTCGGCATCAAACGGTCCGCTACTGCCCAGACCCTCTGGGCCGTCACCAACATTACACCGCAGCCCGTGGGCATTGACTTGTCGGCCGGCGGAGCGGCCGGGAAGATGAACGATCTGATCTCGGGCACCACTGTGGACGCCGCATCCTTCGAACTGGCGCCCTACCAGTTCATATGGCTCACCAACTGAATCCGCGACGCCAGGCCCCAAGTCGAGGCCGCGCCGCACGACTATCAATCTGTGTATACGGGGGAGAAAATGGCCACGGTTCAAGATCTCATGGTAAAAGCGCAGAGCGGCTTCAATCAGCTGGATATACCGGCGCCCATCGTCGCGGCCGCTCTGGAATCCCTCGAGAGCTGGCTCGGGGACGACGTCTTCGAAGCCTACCGCCCGCAGCTCGAGCACCTGATCGACGCCGGGGCCTGGGATTTCCTGCTGGATGCCTTCTACCAGGTAATTCCCTTCGGGACCGGTGGTCGACGAGGCCTGGTGGGCATCGGCCCCAACCGCATCAACCCCTGGACCATCCAGTCGTCAGCCCAGGGGCATGCCCAGTACCTGATCAAGACCTACGGCGAGGAAGCCCGGCAACGGGGTGTCGTCCTGACGTGGGATGTGCGGGTCTTCACGCAGCAGGCCCCCTACAGCCCTGATCTCCCCAACCCGATCATGAATCTGGACGGGCGCCAGCTGGCCGAAGCGGCCGCCGTGGTCTACGCGGCCAACGGGATAAAGGTCTATATGTACGAGGCCGTGCGCAGCACGCCGCAGCTCTCCTTCACCATCCGGCACCTTAAGGCCATCTCCGGGGACATGTTCAGCGCCAGCCACAACCTGCCCACGGACAACGGCAAGAAAGTCTACGACCAGTATGGTGGCCAGCTGATTCCACCCCACGATCAGATTCTCGTGGATGAAGTCACCCAGCAGGTCGAGCGCATCAAGCGCATGCCATTCGACGATGCCTGCGCCCAGGGACGGGTAGCATTTGTCGGTGAAGACATCGACCGCATCTACCAGGACACGGTGGCCGCGCTGTCCCTGAGCAACGCCCGTGACATCAAGATCGTCTATGCCCCACTGCACGGCACCGGCCTGACCTCGGTCTATCCCGTTCTGCAAAAATTGGGGTTTGATGTCGCCCTGGATCCCCGCAGCGCCAACCTCAGCGGCGCCTTTGAAAACGTCACTTTCAACATCCCCAACCCCGAGGTGCAGCAGTCCTTCGACACCGCCCTGCCCTACGCGCGTGAAACCGCCGCCGATCTCGTCATCAGTACCGATCCGGATGCCGACCGCATGGGTGTGATGGTAAACCACCACGGTGGCTGGGAATTCTTGAACGGTAATGAAATCGGTATCCTGCTCACCCACTACGGGATCACCAAAATGAAAGCGGCCGGAGGTCTCGAGACAGGTGGTGTGGTCATTAAAACGGATGTGACCACATCGCTCATCGCCGCCATGGCCGAAGCCTTAGGCGTGGACTGCATCGGCGATCTGCTGGTGGGATTCAAATACATCGGCGAGGAAATGAACAAGCTGGATGCCGGGGGAAGGATGGCAGACTTCGTGCTGGGCACCGAAGAAAGCCACGGTTTCCTCATGGGCAACTACGCCCGGGACAAGGATGCCGCCGGGGCTGCCATCTGGATCGCCGAGCACGCCGCCGAGCTCAAACGGGAGGGACGCTCCCTGCTGGACCAGCTCAACCACATTTATGCCACCTACGGCTACTGCCACAACCACCTGACCGAAATCCGGCTGCTGGGCGCCAAAGGGATGGAGCAGATCCGCAAGATCATGGATCACCTGCGCGAAGAAGACATTACCACCGTCGGTGATTTCAATGTCGCTCGGCAGATCGACCGCTGGCAGGGTTCGCCCCAGCCGCATCTTTCGCGCACCGACACATCGTCACGCAACGTTCTCGTCTTCTATCTCGAAAGCCCCGAAGACATCCAAAGCCTGCGCATCACGGTACGGCCCTCGGGGACCGAGCCCAAGGTCAAGATGTATTTCGAAATCCTGGGTCGGCCCTGCGACCCCGGCCAGCTGGCACAATCCCGGGAAGCCATCGTGGCGCTCTGCGACCGGCTGGAAAAGCAGCTCATGCAGTATTGCTACGGCATTCTGGGCGTGGACTTTCCCGAGCGCGGCTTCCTGCTCTTCTGGCAGCTGCCCCTGGACACCAAGTTGCAGTATTTCGAAATCGAAGAAGCGATCGCCGCCCTGAAAACCGTGGACGCGCCAGCCGAACGCCGCATGGCCCTGGAAGACCTGCTCGCGTTCCTGGGCGCCAACCCGATCCAGAAGATCGACCCGGCCTTCAAGGCCCGCTACGGACAGGGCGTAATGGGATATCTGGACTTGGCTAAATGACCTTACGGCAGGGTCGTCGGGTTTGTGCGTAAATTGTAGATGGGAGCAAAACTGAGGGAAAAGGGGGCCGAGGATTCGAGGGTTCAAGTGGCTTCACAGAAAGTTTCTGGATATGTTGAGCGCCTTAACCCTTTGTCATGAGACAGGGAGTTGCGTCCATCTTTCGGTATCGGGGTCGGAATCGGGATCGGGATCGAATACCGACCCAATGCTAATTTTAATCGAGACCCGATACCGAAAGCGATAGCGACCCCGAAAATCTTCTACGACACAGCCTGTATATTGCTTCCCTGTAGACGCAATTAAGGGAAAAAAAGGCCGAAGATTCAAGGGGTCGAGTGAATGCGTACCTGAACCTTGGATACAATAAGTGTTTTATCCCTTTGTCATGAGTCATAGTGTTGCGTCCATCTTTCGGTATCGGGGTCGGGATCGGGATTGAATACCGACTCAATGCTAATTTTAATCGAGACCCGATACCGATAGCGATACCGACCCCGAAAATCTTACACAACGCAGCCTGTATATTGCTCCCTGTAGACGCAATAAGAGGGAAAAGGGGCCGAGTGGATGGGCACCTAAACGTCGGCTATGACGTGCGTCTCATCCCATTGCCCCGCGCCGAGCATCGGGAATACGGACGGAAAAAGCGCATCGGCTGTCCGAGCGAAGCGAGTTCCGATGCGCTCCGGCCGGATGATTAACTGAATGATGAAACAAGCATCATGCCGTCAGGCAAGGCGCAATGCGAGGTGAGGCGCGCAGCAATCGTTCGATTGTGAGCACCCGAGCGAGCATTGGACTCACCGATATCTTTGTAAACAGATGAGGAATCCCGCAGCGCGGGGGAACGCCGCATGGCGGCATGAGGCGCCGATTCATCGTTCGGTTTGGCGACGCGCAGGAGAAGCGGGGCACGGGCGCCTTCTTTTGGTTCGTTTTCTTGCGCGCGCAAGAAAATGAACAATAAAATAGAAGATCAGTTTAAAAGCCCGTATCAATTAATTTTCTGCGCCATAAAACAACCGCGAACTAAAAAAAAGAATTAAATCATGGAAAAACTTAAAAGTATCAACCCCACTCAAACCCAAAGCTGGCAGGCCCTCCAAAACCACTTCGCATCCATGCAGCCGGTCCACATGCGCGACCTCTTCGCCGCTGATCCGCAGCGCTTCGAGAAGTTCTCCCTGCGATTCGAAGACATTCTTGTGGATTACAGCAAGAATCGCATCGACGCTGAAACCGTGGGACTCCTCCTCGACCTGGCTCGCGAAGTCGACCTTGCGGACGGGATCGCCAAGATGTTCGCCGGGGCCCGAATCAACGTCACCGAGAACCGGGCCGTGCTCCACACGGCCCTTCGCAACCGCACCGGCGACCCCGTCATGGTGGACGGCCGGGATGCGATGACCGACGTCATTGCGGTACGGGGTCAGATGGAAACCTTTGTCCAGCGTCTGCATTCCGGCGAGTGGACCGGTTATACCGGACGGACCATCACCGATATCGTCAACATCGGCATCGGCGGCTCCGACCTGGGGCCGGTGATGGTGACCGAATGCCTCCGCCCTTACACCCGGGAAGGACTGCGGACCCATTTCGTCTCCAATATCGACGGCACCCACATGGCCGAATGCCTGCGACGGATCGATCCCGAGACCACGCTGTTCATCATCGCCTCCAAGACGTTCACCACCCAGGAAACCATGACCAATGCCCAGACGGCCCGCCAGTGGTTTCTGGACACGGCCGGCTCCGAAGATCATATCGCCCGGCATTTCGTGGCCCTTTCCACCAATACGGCGGCCGTGAACGAATTCGGCATCGATCCCCAAAACATGTTTGTCTTCTGGGATTGGGTCGGGGGGCGCTATTCCCTCTGGTCGGCGATCGGACTTTCCATTGCGGCCCAGATCGGCTTCGATCACTTTGACGAACTGCTGGCTGGAGCCCACGCCATGGACCGCCATTTCCGGGAGACGCCGTTGGAAAGGAACATCCCTGTGGTTTTGGCCCTGATCGGCATCTGGTACAATAATTTCTTCGGGTCCGAAACGGAAGTCATCCTGCCCTATGATCAGTATATGCACCGCTTCCCGGCCTATTTTCAACAGGGTAATATGGAAAGCAACGGGAAGCGTGCCGGTCGCGACGGCGCGTTGGTCGACTACCAGACCGGTCCGGTCATCTGGGGGGAACCCGGCACCAACGGCCAGCACGCCTTTTACCAGCTCATCCACCAGGGCACCAAACTGATTCCCGCCGATTTTCTGGCCCCGGCCGTGAGCCACAACCCCGTCGGCCACCACCACGACATCCTGCTTTCCAATTTCTTCGCCCAGACCGAAGCGCTGATGAACGGCCAAACCCCTGAAGAGGTACGCGAGGCCCTGGCGCAGGCCGGTAAAAACGAGGCCGAAATCGCCGCCCTAATGCCCCACAAGGTGTTTCCGGGCAACCGGCCCACCAATTCGATTCTATTCCGGAAGCTGACCCCCCGGACCCTGGGCAGCCTGATCGCCATGTACGAACACAAAATTTTTGTCCAGGGATATATCTGGAACATCTTCAGCTTCGACCAGTGGGGCGTGGAACTCGGCAAGCAGCTTGCCCGGCGGATCCTGCCCGAACTGGCGGGCGACACCGCTGTTGGCGACCACGACGGCTCCACCAACGGCCTGATCAACGCATTCAAGGCCATGCGTTCTAAAGTGGTCTGAGTAGATCGTTTTAACTCGAATGAGGGAGAAATCGAGATAACCCCATAAAAGAAAAGCCGAATTTCAAAATTGTGCTTAATATATTTCCCTTTGTCCCGCGCCGAGCATCGGCGCGGCCGGCGGCTTGGAAAAGCTACGAAGGGAGACCTTCTGGCAGGTCAACCCGCCCGCCTGATGCCCCAGGGTCTCCCGAGCTTTGTCTCGCCCACTCGGCGTCGGAATCGCTATCGGGATCGGAATCGGATTTATTTCATTTCTCGAGACCCGATTCCGATCCCGATACCGACCCCGATAAAAACCGCGGCACACGGACGGTCATGTGGGACAATTTTTTTGACGTGAGTGGCGTGTAGCGCTTATCGCCAATTCAGCACATTGAACTTGTAGATTTCGAACCAGCTCTCAAATTGAGAAGACATATCGACATTACAACTGACGGAGACCACCCCATATGGAAAAACTCAAACCACTACCAGGCTACAGCCCCCCCCGCGGACCGATCGTGCTTGCGATCCTTGACGGCATCGGCATCGGCCACCATGAGGACGGCGACATCGTACGCCTGGCCGCCACCCCCACCCTGGACTGGCTCGCACAGAACAGTCTGACCACCCGGCTCAAGGCCCATGGCACCGCCGTGGGCATGC
>JASJBQ010000141.1 GCA_030066455.1 Desulfobacterales bacterium | reverse complement strand
GGGCCGTAGAGCTGGGTCAGGTAGGCGCCGAAGGCAACGAGGGTCCCCACGGTGAAGACACCGCGTAAAATCATGTGCCCCCCAATCCAAAATACCACCGCCGTGCCGACGGCGCCGATAAGACCCAGACCCATGAAAAACCACCGCCCCACCATGGCCGAGCGAACGCCGATATTTGCTACGGCGGCACTCCGCCGTCGAAACCGCTCATTTTCATCGCTTTGTCGCCCGAAGAGTTTGACCAGCAGGCCCCCGTCGATATTGAGCGTTTCCTGCATGAGGTTGTTCATTCGGGCGTTCAGGTTGAGGCTCTTGCGTCGGATTTCGCGCAACCTTCGCCCCACCCTTCGCGTGGGCGCCAGAAATATGGGAACGATGGCAATACTCAATAGGGTCAGCCGCCACTCCAGCGAGAACATGATGGTCACCGTGGCGATCACGGTCACCAGATTGGTGACGATGTTGATAAAGGTTCCTGTCAGAGCCCTCTGGGCGCCGACGACATCGTTGTTGAGCCGGCTCATCAACGCGCCGGTCTTGGTGTGGGTAAAAAAGCGCAGACTCATCTGCTGCATGTGGTTGAAGAGGGCATTGCGCAGATCAGCGATCAGCCCCTCGCCGATATTGGCACTGAGATAACGCTGGCCAAATCCGATGGCCGCACTGAGCAGCGGAATTCCGATCATGCCCAATGCCAGCCAGTTGATCCGGGTCGTGTCGCCATTGATGATCGCGTTGTCGATGAGGTCTCGATAGAGCAAAGGCGGAATCAAGCTTAAACCGGTAATGGCAAAGATCGTCGTCAACAAGCCCAAGACCTTCAGTCGGTATGGCTTGGCGTATCCCCACACACGACGGAGCAGCGCCCAGCTCATTTGGGGACGATCATGTTCTTGATCGTACTTTATGTAGGTCCACCAGCCAGTGCCAAGATCGGGTGCCATCATTTCACCTCATTAAAAACGCCATGGACCAGGCCGCGCGGGTTATAAGATGGTATTCACATCAACCGAGCCATCGTTCTTCTTACTATAAGTTGCGGGCCAAACGATCAATGACATAACCGCTGTAGAATCCGATTAGCAATCGCGAAAGGGGAGAATATCGAGGGGTTCGACGTTAAAACGGATGTGCGTGCAGACGCCGTCGCCCCACGAACCGCCATCGCGGGCCATCGGCGTCAGCCTGCCCGGTGCAGGCGCCGCATGCTTTTCACCTGCAAAGCCATCGCCTGCTGACAGGAAACGTTCAGATGCCTTCCAACGGCTGCACGCTCTCCCGGATGCGTCCGCTGGCAATCGATTCCATCAAGGCTTCCGACGGCGCCCGGCAAAGCGCCACGGCTTCTTTCCAGGCGGCAAAGCGTTCTTCGTCTTGCTGAAAGAAAATCTTGAAATCCGTCCGATCGGGTATTTTGGCGCCCGGCAGGCGGGCAACCAGTTCAGGCGCGGGGGCGATCATGACCACCGGGTCCATGTTGACCCTTACCGGCCGGCGCCAACGCAATGGTTTATCCAGCCAGCCGGGAATGATTTTCCCGGAGAAGTGGGGCATCAACACCAATTCCCCGGGGGGCAGACGGTAGGGCAGGTCGAGATGGTAATCGATCATCCCGCCGTCGCGGTAGACGCCCCCATCCGCATCGGCGATCGCGCGAACGCCTGACATCACCAGGGGAATCGAGCCCGAAGCCAGCAGGGCGTCCTTGAAATTCCCGGACTTGAGCGGGTAGCGTGTAAACGGCAGTGCCCCGCCCCCATCGAGCGGCAGCGGGTGTCGCGGGTCGCCGAAAAGGCAGCGGTGAAAAAAGTATTTCAAAAACGTGCGATGGATCGCGTTGGCCCCGGCTGCGGCGGCCAGCCCCAGCCCCATGCGGACCTTGTCCTCACAGGCCACCAGATGGCGGCACTTCACGACCAGAATGTTCAGGCGCCGGGACGGATTGGCGAGAATCTGATCGACGCCGACATCGTCGATATAGTCTTCCATGACGCGGCGGCTTTCAGCCGTTACCTCGGCCGGGGTGGGGCGCTGGTCGTAGCGCTGGTGGATGTAGGCGTCGCGGAACCGGTCAAGAGCCCCGGCGGCATCATCTTGACACCAGGCCGCGAATCGCCAGGCGCCAATGGACGACCCGATGAAATCGACCGGTGCGCCGCCGTGCCCGAAAAACCCGGAAAGCATCAGGCGGTCCAGGTGATAGAGCACGAGCCACTTGGGCCCGCCGGCCGCGCCGGCCACCACGCGCACCCGCTCCGGCCGCAGCCCCTCATCGCGAATGATTTCCAAAGCCCGCGGACCGGCCTTGACCACAAAACCGCCTTTTACATCTTGCATGCTTCCGGCTTCCGAACGCCTTTGTTTTTCAATGATGGATGAATAGTGATAGCCCTTTGCGAGACTTTTTTGCCACCGCCGTTATCGGTGTTTATCTGTGTCAATCTGTGGCCAATTCCACTTTTCCGAGCGCCTCGATCAGCAAGGGCAGAAATACCTCCAGATCCGCCACCACACCAATATCCGCATGGTTGAAGATGGCCGCGCGGGGATCCCGGTTGACCGCCACGACAAGCTCCGCGCCCTGCATGCCGCCGACATGCTGGTGGGCGCCGGAGATGCCGCAGGCCAAATACAGCTTGGGGGCGACGGTGGCGCCAGTGACGCCGACCTGGCGGTTGTAGGCCAGCCAGCCCGCATCGCAAACGATCCGCGATCCGGCCACGGCGGATCGCGGAAAGCGGGCCGCCAGCCTTTCGACCAGCGCCAGATTTTCTTCGGAACCGATGCCGCGCCCGGCCGCAACGATCGTTTCGGCCTGCTTCAGCGCCGGTTCGCTCTCCGCCTCCCGGACCGCGACGAGCCTGATGCGCGTGTCAGGGAGCCGGGCCGGACGCACATCCACCGCGGCCGGGACGCATTCACGCGCTTGGTATTGAAAATATCCTGGCAGGACGGTCACGACCGCTGGCCGGCCGCCGGGCTGGATCCCGGCCGTCATCCGACCGTCCAACACGGCGCGCTGAAATACCAGGTCGTTCGTCTGCGCCTTCCGGGCGATTCCCTGGACCGCAGCGATACAGGCTGCATCCAGAGCCATCGCCAGGGCCACGGCACAATCCTGGGATCGGGTGGTGTGAAGCAGCCCGACGATATCCGGCCGCCAATCCTCGAGCATCGGCCGCAAGACTTCAAACCATACGGCCCCCATGGACGCGGCCGCGGGGGGCAACGCCAGCACGGTGGCCGCATGCCCTGTTTCTGCGGCCAGTTTAGCACCTGCCGAAGACGCCTCGTGCCCCAGGACCAGCCAGCGCACGTCGCGGCTGTCTTCAGCGGCAATGGCCGACGCCATCGCCGCCAGGTCCCAAACAGCCGGATCGAGCCGGCCCGCTTCAACCTCCGCCACGAGGGCGATCCGGATTGGCGCCATCAGGTCCTCCCCCGGGCGCGCAGCAGGGCCGCGAGTCGGTGCGCCTTCTCCTCGGCGCTGCCGTCCAGAAATCGAACCTGGCGCTTCTTTACGGCCGCACCCGCCGTGACCATGCGCTGCCGGGCCTCGATCCCGTTGAGCGTCTCGGCGGCAACCGTCTCCAAAGGATATTGGTTGGCCCGCAGCAGCTTGGAAAGCGCCGGATAGCGGGGCGGCGTCTCCCCGGACTGGACCGTCACCACGGCCGGCAGATCGATCTCCAGGATTTCGTGACGCCCCCCCTGGGCTTCCCTTTCACATCGCAGCCCGGCGCGGCCCGCCGTGCCGTCAAGCGCGTGAACCGATGTCAGACAGGGCCGGTCCAGCAATCCGGCCACGACAGGCCCCACCTGCCCCTGCATCAGGTCCTCGGACATGGCGCCGCAAAGAACCAGATCGTAGCCTTTGGGCTTGGCGTAGGCCGCGATCAACCCGCCGATGGTGAAGGGGCTTGGAAAGTCCCGGTCTGTCCTTTGGATAAGCACACCATGGTCAACCCCCATCCCCAGGGCGCGCCGGAGCGCCTCCCGGGCCCGGCCGGGACCCACCGTCAAGGCATCGATACGGCTCACCTTCACGCTCGTTTTCAGTCGCAGCGACGCCTCGAGGGCGTATTCATCGTAGCGGTTGATCCGACCGGCCGCCGCTTCCCAATCCCACGCGCCTGGTGCGCCATTCGGCTCCAGCGGCAAGACCGCGTCATCGAGGTCGGGTACGTATTTGATGCAGACCAGAATTTTCATTGGGGGTCGACCGCCGATCAATGTATTTGTCCGGGCATTTGTCCGGATGCGCGTCACACAGAGATTTATTTCAAGTAGACGGAGGAACGCAATCCCCGGCAACCATCGTCCGATGCCATGAGGGTGCTTTAGGGTCAAAGCGTCTTCGTGTCAACAAAAAAACGAACGTTCGTTCATTTTTTTGTTGACAAGGAAATCCGATCTGGCGTACCACCATCAAAGAATCAGATGCTTCGCCCCGGCGCTTCCATGCCACGGCAGGAAGGGCGCGAACGCCATCCCGGGGACAGTTCCCCTCATGGCCGGCGCACCCTAAATAACCTTTCGCTCCGGACACGGCTTCGATGAGCACCCTTTACCTGATCAGGCACGGCCAGGCATCCTTTGGCCAGAGCGATTACGACCGGCTCAGTCCGCTGGGCAAGAAGCAGGCGCGCATCGTGGCCCGGCACTTATGCCGTCTGGGCGCTGTTTTCGATGCCGCCTATGCAGGCCCACTCAGGCGCCAGCAGCAAACCGCGGCGGCCATGGCAGGCGCCTACGCGATCAAACGGCAAACCTTTCCGCCGCTGCAGACGCAGGCCGAACTCGAAGAATATGACGCCGCCGGACTATGGCGCCACCTGCGGCAAAGCGTTCTCGCCAGCCACCCCGAACTGGCGGCCGACAGGGAACGGCTGCACCGCGACCCCAGGGCGTTTCAACGGCTTTTCAGTCGGATCGTCCAAAGCTGGGTTGCCGGTGACCACCTCTCGGCCCAAATCGAAAGCTGGAAAGCCTTCGGCCAGCGGGTCAGACGGGGCCTGCGCCGGATCATGCGCCGCGAGGGGGCCGGCAAGCACGTGGCCGTCGTAACCTCGGCGGGACCGGTGGCCGTTGCCGTCCAGATGGCGGCCGCCGTTCCGGACGACCGCTGCGCCGATCTTTCGTGGCAGGTCCTGAATGCCAGCATCACGCGCTTTCGTTATCGCGCGGAACGTTTCACCCTGGCGGGTTTCAACGACGTGGCCGCCCTCGAGCTCGATGGGGACCCGGATCTGCTGACGTATCGGTAGAAGCTAAAATAGCCACTGATTTGCACTGATGAGCACTGATAAGAAAAGAGATTGGCCGCGTGATCTGCGCAGATATACGCAGATTTATATTTACAGGAACTGACCGCACCAGCCGCGCGGATGCATAACGATCAGCGTTCATCAGCGAAAATCTGCGGCTAAACTGACCACATTATCTTGTGTGAATCTGTGAAAATCTGTGGCCCAAAAAATTAAGGAAAACGAGCATGGACTTCGCCATTTCGGAAAAGATGCAAACCGTCATCGGCATGATCGATGAGTTCGTCGAACGCGAGCTCATGCCGCTGGAACCGCTGCTGCTTCAGGGCCGTTTCGATGAACTGGAGCCGGAACTGGAGCGCCGGCGCCGGATGGTCAAACAGATGGAGCTCTGGGCGCCGAACCACCCGGTTGAATTCGGCGGCATGGGGCTCGACCTGGTCGACCACGCCCTGGTCTCCGAGGCCCTGGGGCGGTCGCCGCTGGGCCATTACGTTTTCGGCTGCCAGGCCCCGGATGCAGGCAATGCCGAGATTCTCCACCTGCACGGAACTACCGCGCAGAAGCAAAAATATCTCCAGCCGCTGGTCGACGGCCGCATCCGCTCCTGCTTCTCGATGACGGAGGTCGAAATGCCCGGCTCCAACCCGACCATGCTCGCCACCACGGCGATCAAGGAGGGCGCGGACTATGTCATCGACGGCCAAAAATGGTACACCACCTCTTCGGATGGGGCCGCATTCGCCATCGTCATGGCGGTCACCAACCCGGAGGCCCCGCCCTACCTGCGGGCCAGCATGATCATCGTCCCCACCGACACTCCCGGTTTCAACCAGGCGCGGATCATTCCGGTGATGGGCGAGGCCGGACGCGGCTACTTCAGCCACGGCGAAATCCTCTACCAGTCCTGCCGCGTGCCGCAGGAAAACCTGCTGGGCCCCGAGGGACACGGTTTTATCATCGCCCAGGAGCGTTTGGGCCCGGGACGCATCCACCACTGCATGCGCTGGATCGGCATCTGCAACCGGGCCTTCGATCTCATGTGCCGACGGGCGGCGTCGCGCGAAGTCGCTCCCGGCCGCGTGCTGGCCACCAAACAGATCGTCCAGGCCTGGATTGCCGAATCGGCGGCCGCCATCCAGGCCGCCCGCCTGGCGGTGCTGCATGCGGCCTGGAAAATGGAGCAGGAGGGCCACAAGGCCGCCCGCACCGAAATCTCCCTGATCAAATTCCAGGTGGCCCACACGATGATGGAAGTCATTGACCGCGCCCTTCAGGTTCACGGGGGGCTGGGCATGACCGACGACACCATCCTGGCGTTCTTCTACCGCCACGAGCGCGCCGCCCGCATCTACGACGGCGCCGACGAGGTGCACAAAATCTCGGTCGCCAAACGGATATTGAAAAATTATCAATAGGAATATCGGCCACCGATCGGCACGGATGACTCGGATAAAAAAATGATTTGTCGACTGTTATTTACAACCCGGTGAGTCTCATACGTCAGGATGGGAAGCGTCAGGTAGCCCTTTTGAGGCAAGCGTATCAATGCGTTGGGGTTCAGGTTTTCCCCTTTGTCCCGCGCCGAGCATCGACATGGCGGGCGAGAAAAGCGCGCGGACCTGTCTGAGCGCAGCGATTTTCCGCGCGCGCCGTCCGACGTGGCGACGCGCAGGAAAAAGCGGGACACTGGCGTCTTCTTTTGGTTCGTTTTCTTCCACGTGGAAGAAAATGAAAAAATTTAAAGACCAGAGGAATAATACCATGGCCCAGTTAATAGCCGACCGGCGGGACATCGATTTCGTTCTGCATGAACTGCTCGAAGTGCAAAAGCTGACCGCCTCCGAGAAGTTCAATGCCTTCAATCGCAAGACCTTCGACCTGATCGTGAGCGAAGCCCGGCGCTTCGCCCTCAAGGAGATGCTGCCGACCTACGCGGACGGCGACCGCATCGGCGTTCGCTACGAAAGTAACGGCCGCGTCAAAGTGCCGGAGAGCTTTCACCGCGTGCACCGACTCTACCTCGAAAGCGAGTGGACCGCCCCCTCGGCGCCGCCGGAATACGGCGGCCAGGGTCTGCCGCATTCGATCCGCGCCGCCGTGGAGGAATATCTCATGGGGGCCAACTGGGCGCTCTGCGCCTACGGCTCGATGGGAGCCGGCACGGCCCACATGATCCAGCTCTACGGCACGGAGGAACAGAAGCAAACCTATCTCGAAAAGATCAACACCGGCCGCTGGGGCGGCACCATGCTGCTCACCGAGCCGGAAGCCGGCACCGACGTGGGCAGCCTGACCACCACGGCCGTGCGCAACCCCGACGGCACCTTCAACCTGACAGGCAACAAAATCTTCATCACCAACGGCGAGCACGACCTGGTCGATAACATCATCCACCCCGTCCTGGCCCGCATCGAGGGCGATCCCTCGGGGACCAAGGGCATTTCCATCTTCATCGTGCCCAAGCACCTCGTCAATCCCGACGGGAGCCTGGGTGAACGCAACGACATCGTCTGCACCGGCGTGGAGGAAAAGCACGGCATCCACGGCAGTGCCACCTGCAGCATGGCCCTGGGCTCGCGCGGGCCGTGCACCGGCTTCCTGCTGGGGGAGGAGCGCCAGGGCATGAAGATCATGTTCCACATGATGAACGGCGCCCGCCTGGGCACCGGATTGCAGGCCCTGGCCCATGCATCCACTTCCTATCTCTACGCCCTCGACTACGCCCGCCAGCGGATTCAGGGTCGCGACATCGCCGACTTCATGGACCGCAGCGCGCCCTCCGTGCCCATCATCCGTCACCCGGATGTCCGCCGCATGCTCATGTGGATGAAAGCCCATGTCGAAGGCCTGCGGGCCCTGGTCTATTTCGGCTGGCATCTGGTCGACCGCTATGAAGCGGCTGACGACGACGAAGAGAAGGAAAGCTGCCTCAACCTCCTCGAACTGCTGACCCCGATCATCAAAGGCTACGGCAGCGAGCGCGGCTACGAGGTGTGTGTCAACGGCATCCAGGTGTTCGGCGGGGCCGGGTACACCCGGGACTACCCGGTGGAGGCCATCGCCCGGGACTGCAAGATCACGACCATCTTCGAGGGCTGCACCGGCATCCAGGCCGCCGATCTTCTGGGGCGTAAGCTGGGATTGAAAAAAGGCGCCATCTACATGGATTTTCTCGCCCGCATGAAGGCGGCCACCGAGAGGGCCCGGTCACTGGAGGCCACGGCCGATCTGGCCCGGCGCATGGATACAGCCATCGACCGTCTGGGCGCCGTCGCCCTGCACATGGGCCGGAACGCCATGTCCGCAAAATTCCGCGCGGCCTTTGCGCATTCACTGCCTTTTCTCGATGTCATGGGCGACGTGGTCATGGGCTGGATGCTTCTGTGGCGCGCCACGGTGGCTGCCGAAAAAATAGCCGGCGCCAGGAAAAAGGACCGGCTTTTCTATGCCGGCCAGATGAAGACCGCGGAATTCTTCATCCGCACCATCCTGCCGGGTGCACTCGGACGAATGGATGCCATCGAAGACGGCAGCGATGCTGCGGTTGCCATGGAGGAGGCCGCCTTTGGCGGCTGATTTGATTGGTGTGGCCGATTGCAGCGTATGGCGGTGTTACGCGCAGGGTGAAGCGGGGCGCGGGCGTGCTCTTTTGCTTCGTTTTCTGTCACGGGACAGAAAATGAAGAAACCCATTAGTAAAAGACCTCGGATCAGTGGAGTCTTCATGAGTCCTCCACCAAGGGCAGCGCGATTAGGTCAGTCAATACCGATACGATCAAACAATCATGAACTACCAGGAATTCATAGACCGCGCCGGGATATCCACGGAGCGGCTTTGCCTTGAAATCTACCGGGCCAATCGCGACAAGATCCAGATCAAGAAAGAAGCGACGGTTGTCCGCAACCTGATCCGTATTTTCGATGCGACCCTCAAACTGAGCAACGAAAAAGGTTTCCAGGCCATGACCATGCGCGATTTCAGCCGCGAGACCGGCCTCAGCCTGGGGGCGCTCTACGCCTACTTCGCCAGCAAGGACGAACTGCTGGAAATGATCCTCAAGCACGGGCGCGAGATGGTGGGCCGTGTGCTCAACGAACACCTGCAGGCCAGCCGCGGTCCGGTCGCCCGGCTTGAAACCGCCATCCGCCTGCACCTTTATTTGACGGAGGCCCTCCAGCCCTGGTTTTATTTTTCTTTCATGGAAGCCAAAAACATGAACCCGCGGGAGAAGGAAAAAACCATCGACAGCGAGATGGCCACCGACCGGCTGTTTGCCGCCATTCTGCGGGAGGGGCAGGCAGGCGGTCTTTTCCGAACACACGACATCGCCCTGAGCGCCGGCGCGATCAAAGCCCTGCTGCAGGACTGGTACGTCAAACGCTGGAAATTCTCGCGGCGCGGTGTCTCAGTGGACCACTATGCCAATTTCATCCTGGATTGCGTCATGAATTATCATGTAAAGGGCGAGGGGGAGGCGCCCCGGACATGCAACTGACCGACCGCGCCGTGGAGACCAGAAAGGGGGAGACGCTGGCGTCTGAGCGGCTGGAAGCCTTTCTCCTCGAAGCGATGCCCGAATTGCAGGGGCCTCTGGAAATCAAACAGTTCCCCAGCGGCTTCTCCAATTTGACCTATCTGCTGCGTTTCGCCAACCGCGATCTCGTCCTGCGGCGGCCGCCGATCGGGACCAAGGCCAGGTCGGCGCATGACATGCAGCGCGAATACAGGATCCTCAAAGCGCTGAGGCCCCATTACGACCTTTGTCCCCAACCGCTGCTCTACACTGAAGACGACACGATCATCAACAGCCCCTTCTACGTCATGGAACGCATCCGGGGAATCATCCTGCGTAAAAGTCTTCCGGAAGGGTTGGCGCTGCCGGCCCGGGACTGCCGCACGCTGTGCCGACGCTTCGTCGAAGTGTTCAGCCGCCTGCACCGGATCGACCTGGCCGCCGGGCTCGAAAACCTCGGCAAGCCGCAGGGCTACGTCGAACGGCAGGTGAACGGATGGTCGCAGCGCTACCGCAACGCCCGCACCGCTGACGCCCCCGACTTCGAAGACGTCATGGACTGGCTCGCGGCCCGCAGGCCGGCGGACACACCGCACCCCGCCATCGTGCACAACGATTTCCGCTTCGACAATCTGGTGCTTTCCCCGCAGGATCCCCTCCGCATCATCGGTGTGCTGGACTGGGAACTGGCCACTGTCGGCGATCCACTCTTGGATCTGGGCAACAGCCTGGCCTACTGGATTCAGGCCGACGACCCGGAGGAGCAGCAGTTGCTGCGGCTCATGCCGACCCATCTGGACGGCATGCTCACCCGACGCGAAATCGTGGCCGCCTACGCTGATTGCGCGGGCGCCGACACGGCCAACTTCGCCTACTATTTCTGCTTCGGTCTCTTCCGCCTGGCCGTCATCGCCCAGCAGATCTACTACCGCTACTATCACGGCCAGACCCGGGACGAACGCTTCAAGATGCTCATCTTCGGCGTCCACGTGCTCGAAAAAACCGCGCAGCGCGTCATGACCGAAGGTTTTAACTAGATAATATCAGCCACAGATTTGCACGGATTGACACTGATTGATGGTCTACGAATTTGAGAACACAACTCGAGATATCATCGGCGCCTTCTACGAGGTGTACAATCACCTGGGTCCTGGTTTTCTGGAAAAAGTCTACGAAAATGCCATGCTGATCGAGTTGAAGATCCGAGGCCTGCAGGTCAATGCCCAGCACCCCATCAAGGTTAAGTACAAAGCGCATTCGGTCGGAGAGTATCTGGCTGATCTTTGGGTGGAAGGGAAAGTGATCTGTGAAATCAAGGCCATGCAAAGCCTGCGACCGGAGCATGAGGCCCAGCTGATTAATTACCTCAAGGCTACCGGTATCAAGGTCGGATTGTTGCTGAATTTTGGACCGAAACCGGAAATCATGCGCCGTGTCTATTAAATCCAAGGGCATTCTGATTCTTTCGAATCAGTGACCATCTGTGTTAATCAGTGGCCAATTACTCCAATCGGCGGCTAATGATTCCGGTAGTGCCGCAGCGCATCCAGAGAGTAGAGGGCCAGGGCCGACCAGATCAGGATGAAGGTCCAAAGCTGGGAGGTGTGCAGCGGTTCGCCGTAGACCAGGATCGCCAGCAGAAAGGTGCAGCTGGGCGCGATGTACTGCAGGAAGCCGATGGTGGTCAGATGCAGGCGTTTGGTGCCGTGGGTGAAAAGCAGCAGCGGCAGACCGGTCACCAGGGCCGCCCCGGCCAGCAGGAGGCTGGTCGCCCCGCCCATCCGCAGGAAGGCGCCCGCGCCCATCCGGTCCAGATACACGAGATAGGCCAGGGCCGGAATGGAGAGCAGCAGGGTTTCCACGGCGAGGCCGACCAGCGGGCTCACCGGGGCCACCTTGCGGATCAGGGCATAGAACCCGAAGCTGAAGGCCAGCGCCAGCGACACCCAGGGAAACTGCCCGTAGCT
>JASJBQ010000147.1 GCA_030066455.1 Desulfobacterales bacterium | reverse complement strand
TCCTCCGGATCATTCTGCGGGCCAAGCGGGGAAGGATGGGCTTTGGGATTGAAGAGTGTAAGCATCCTGGGGCGTTCTTCAAACCGCATCTTGCAACGGGCTGTGACCGGAACTTGCAATTAACTGAAAAACATCTATATTCTGGATAAATTCATATGGAAAAAAGCCATGCAAATCGATGACCGTCATCCACCCGACGATGCTCCCGCCCGTGTAACGAGAAACACGGGCACGACGCTTGGAAAGACATCCTCGCGGCAGCCGAAATCCAGCCTCTCTCGGGCCGATCGCGTCCACCTTTCGGCGCGGGCCAGGGAATACCAAAAAGCCCGCCAGGCCCTGGCCGCACTTCCGGATATCGAGGCGGATAAACTCCGGGAGATCAAGGATTGCATCCAAAGCGGCCGCTATCGCCTCGATGCCGACAGGATAGCGGACCAAATGATCCGTGAGGCGTTGATCAACGACGAATGATCCTCCTTCGATCCGATGAGGAGGGTACGATTTTAAATCATTACCAGCGCCATTGCCTGAGGTGCGGGACGCACATCATCCAATCAACCGCCACAGCCGCCGGTTACCGGCATAGGCTTTGTGAGCGGAATATAATCGGGCCCGAAGACCAGCCTGCAACGCCAATCCCCGGCGCCCCTTGCCTGTGCCAAAATATTGATGTTAATACTGATATAACCTGATTTTCGGTTGTCTTCCGCATGCATGCGCCGGGTCTGGGCCAAGTGGCCGACGACGAGCGATCGACCGCACGGGGGGGAGCTATTCTGATGACCTTCGCGGACCGCGAAGGGGGGCGGCAACCGCGGGTTGTGGTTGGCCAGGAGGCTGGTAGCCACCCCGGCCGCGGCTTGCGCAGCTACGCGGCCAGGGTGCGTTGACTAGAAGGGTGCGTCGCGAGGGGCATTCTCCTTACGGAGCGGCAGCTTGGCCAAAGCAGCCTCGGGTTCCGATGCTTCCCGCGGCTGTTGTTTGTTATTTGCATCCACCAGTACCACCAGCCCCTTGATTTCGGTTTTCATGGCCTTGATCTCGGCGTGGATCTCCTCGGAGGCCGAGGCGGACTCTTCGGCAATGGCGGCATTCTGCTGGGTGACCGAACTCATCTCGGAAACCGCACGGTTGATTTGCCCGATGCCCTGGGCCTGCTCACTGGAGGCTGCGGCGATTTCACCAATCAGACCGCCGACCTTTTCCGAATTGTCGCTGACGGCGGCAAAGGCCGCACTGGTTTGGGAAACGATGGTTACGCCCTCGCCGACCCGGGTGACCGTGCCCTCGATCAGGGTGGCCGTATCGCTCGAGGCTTCGGCGGCGCGCAGGGCCAGATTGCGGACCTCATCCGCCACGACGGCGAATCCGGCGCCGGCTTCGCCGGCCCGGGCCGCTTCCACCGCGGCATTCAGGGCCAGCAGGTTGGTCTGGAAGGCGATTTCATCGATGGTTTTGATAATTTTGGAAGTCTCCTCGCTGGCCCGGGAAATATCTTCCATTGACCGGGTCAACCCTTCCATGGCTTGATTGGCCTGGCCCACCATCGAATTCGTGGCCTTCATGATCTGGTTGGCTTCCTCGGCGTTGGCGGCATTCTGCCGGGTCATGCTGGACATCTCTTCCAGCGAGGAGGAGGTTTCCTCGATGGAGGCTGCCTGCTCCGAGGCCCCGGAAGCCAGGGACTGGCTGGATGAGGACGGTTAACGCAACGTAACAACCGGTGCAGACAAGGACGGTGATTCCGATTCGAAAGAGCATGTTTACCTCTCCGTGAAACTTGGCATTCAGTTGATTGAATCGTGGCAACCAATGTTATCGGCAGGAATAACCGCTCCTTTATCAATTATTTACCCAACGCTAAAATGCGAATTCGCGCCGTGCGATGAATCGGACCCGATACGGCTCCGCGCTCAGCGTTGAATCCGGCGATCAGGAACGGGTCTGGGAGAAACCACGGGGGGGTGCGGTTTGGGGTGATGCCATCCACAAGCTGCGCTCGTCGGCGCCGGTATTTTCGTGGTCGCATCATCTGGCGACCCGCAAGCGAAGGAGGATCGTGAATGAACGCCATCGTCTACCAGCCCATCGGGGTCATCGCTTCGCCCTACATCACCCGTGAGGGCATGCCCATTCAGGCCTCCGGGGCCCGGGGCATTCGCGGGAGTGTCGAGGTGTTTCCCCAATATCGGGACGGCCTGAAGGATCTGGACGGCTTTTCCCATATCATCCTCCTGTACCATTTTCACCGCACCCAAGAGAAAGCCCTGGTCGTAACCCCCTTTCTGGACGACCAGCCGCGCGGTGTTTTCGCTACCCGCTCCCCCAACCATCCCAATGCCATCGGTCATTCCATCGTGCGCCTGCTGGCCGTCGAGGGCCTGCGTCTCACCATCGAGGATGTCGATATCCTCGACGGCACCCCCCTTCTGGATATCAAGCCTTATGTGCCGGCCTTTGATCACCGCACCCCGGAGCGGGTGGGCTGGCTGGAAAAGGCCCAACGCCGGGCCGGACAGAAACGGGCCGACACGCGTTTCAAGTAAGCACCGGTGCGCATGCGTGCATGGCAAAACCACCCCTTGATTCTTTAAATCTTACCATTACTATTTATTAAGATTATTAAGCAATAATGAATCAAGGCGTGAGGTGTCCCGTGCGTAAAGACCATATCTGGCTTCAGCGGATAGCGGCCCGCATTCAGGGTTTTTCACTTGTGACCGCGCTCGCCCTTATGCTGGGCTTTGCCGGCTGGCTGCTGGGCGGAGCCGAAATGGCCCTGGCCGCCTTCTTCGCGGTGGTGGGGCTTTATTGGCTGCAGCCCCTGATGGCGCCGCACCTGATCCTCAGGGTTCAAGGCGGGCGGCCGCTGTGGCCTCAGCAGGCGCCCGTATTACACCGGATGGTCGAGGATCTTGCCCGGCAGGCGGGGCTGGAGCGCACGCCGCGGCTCTTCTTTCTGCCGGGGGATGTGATGAATGCTTTCACCGCGGGATGCGGTCGTCATGCCGTGGTGGGCATGACCCATGCGCTGCTGCGACACCTGAATCGCGACGAGGTGGCCGGGGTGCTGGCCCATGAAATCGCCCATATCCGCAATCAGGATACCCGGGTGATGGGGTTTGCCGCCCTTCTTTCGCAGCTGATCCAGGGGATGTCACTCGTCGGACAGCTGCTGCTGATCCTCAATCTGCCGCTGATTCTGGCGGGCCATCAGATCATCGATCTGGGCGGGATCCTGCTGCTGATCCTGATGCCCTATGCCGGCCTGTTGATCCAGTTGGCGCTGTCCCGCTCGCGGGAATATTTGGCCGATCTGGAGGCCGCCGCGCTGGTGGGTTCGCCGCAGCCGCTGGCATCGGCCTTGATCAAGATCGAACGTCACAATCACGGAATTCGCCGCTTTCATTTCGGTTGGCCGGGGTTCAAACCGGGAGGCCCCAGCCTGCTGCGCACCCACCCCCCCACCCGCGAGCGTATCCGCCGGCTGTTGGAAATTCAGGAAGAGCCTCGGTTGCCGCCGCGCCACCCTGTGCGCACCGCTTCCGGACCGACCGTTTTCGGTCGCCTGGTTACGCGCCCCCGCATAGCCCCCTGCCAGTTGAATGGCCTGTGTCCTTGACCGGTGCCGGCGTGGGTGAAGAGGGAAGAATCGGCGTTCATATCGGCCGGGGTGGATCTTCCTTCCACCTGTCGACTCGGTGCGGTAAGCAGGCACCATTTAATTCGGCGCTCAACATCTGAATGAGCCGATCGACATGGCCGTGAAGTCCCGGCTTCATCCATCCTTGGGAGGCTGTGTCGAATCGGGCATCATGGCATCTGACCGATCCGTGCCACCACCTGAGCCTGCCGACCCCCTTAAGGCGCGTCGACGATTGGACGGGCTAAGCCCATGATACGGCGCGTCGGTGAATGGTTTGGCATTCAGGGGCCGGTAGGCAAGGGGAAGCGCCTTGCCGCTTTGGGCCGACGGAGTCGGTCTTGCATTTTTGGACTTATTCGGCTCTTAGATTGTCGGCCGCAGGACGTGCTTTGAGGCCGCGCGTCTTTTCTGCTATGTTAGTATGCATTTGCGGTGCTGAAATTTGAGCGTAAGGCCTTTTGCTTCGCTGCCATGCGGGCTTGGCCGGCGCTGTACCGGCATCTTCAAATGCACGCCAGCCAAGCTTTACACCGTTACCATGGCATTATGGTGGGGCATCGGCATCCAGACGCCCGGTACCCGCGCCATCACCACAAGGCATCTGCGCCGCGCGGCCGGACGGCCCCGCGTGCCGACGATGCCACGTTATCCTCATCAGCTCAACGAGGCCTTGGGGGAAACGGTCAATGGGTTCAGGAAACGGTCACGGGTTTCTGCGAATCGTCATTCTGCTGGTTTGCGGCGTCCTGGTCCTGGTCGGTCTGCAGCTGGCGACCGCCACGGTGCGCCCCGGGCAAGACGGGCAGGTCCTCGCGGCGGGCCCAGCTTCTGCCGGTCAAGGCGTCCACACCAGCGATCACGGGAACCTGGGGCAGATTTTACCCCTTTGGAGCTGCCTGCCCTTTATCGGCATGCTGTTTTCAATCGCGTTCTTACCCCTCCTGGCGCCGCAGCTGTGGCATCATCATTTCGGCAAGATTTCCGCTTTTTGGGCGGCCCTCCTGGGAATTCCGTTCCTGATCGCGTTCAAGGGAACGGCGGTGCACGAGATTTTGCACATTCTGCTGGCGGACTACGTCCCTTTCATCATTCTTCTGTGGTCTCTGTATACGGTTTCCGGCGGCATTCTCTTACGCGGCACCCTGCAGGGAACGCCGGTGGTCAATACGCTGATAATGATGGTTGGCGCGGCCATGGCCTCGTGGATGGGTACCACGGGTGCTGCCATGTTGTTGATCCGTCCCCTGCTCAACGCCAACCGCCACAGGAAAAATCGGACCTTCATGGTCGTATTTTTTATATTTTTGGTGGCCAACATCGGCGGGGCCCTCACGCCGCTGGGGGACCCGCCATTGTTTCTGGGCTATCTCCACGGCGTTCCTTTCTTCTGGACCTTTAAAATATTACCGCACATGCTCATCATGGCCGTCATCCTGCTGATCGTCTATTTTATCTTGGACAGTTACCACTATCGACGGGAGGGCATCGTCCACCGTCCACCGGAAGGCACGCCCATTCCCCTCAAGTTGGAAGGCCTCGTCAATATCGCCATTCTGGCCGGCGTGGTCCTGGCGGTGCTGATGAGCGGCGTCTTCGACTGGGGTGAAATCAATATCTTCGGCGTTCACCGGGCCATCCAGGACTGGGTGCGCGACATCCTGCTGGTTGTCCTGGGCATTGTATCGCTGGTCGTGACCCCCACGCAGCTTCGCGAAGACAATCACTTTACCTGGTTTCCCATTATCGAGGTGGCCTATCTGTTTATCGGCATTTTCGTGACCATGATTCCGTGCCTCCTGATTCTCAAGGCCGGCGAGCAAGGGGCTTTGGCGTTACTGATCACCAGCGTCGAAAAGCCGCTGCACTATTTCTGGGTAACCGGGGGGCTATCGGGTTTTCTGGACAATGCACCGACCTATCTCACCTTTTTCAACACGGCCCTCGGCAGGTTTTATCCCGGTTTGCCCGAGGCCCAGGCCGTTTCCCTGCTTACCAGCGAAAATGCCATTTATTTAAAGGCGATTGCCAGCGGGGCGGTATTCTTCGGTGCGTTCAGCTATATCGGCAACGCCCCCAATTTCATGGTGCGTTCCATTTCCGAAGAGCTCGGCACCCCCATGCCGAGTTTCTTCGGCTATATTATAAAATATGCGCTGGTTTTTCTGGTGCCCTGCCTGGTGGTCGTGACGCTGGTCATGTTTTAATCGGCGGAAAGAGGAATCGTTATGCCCCTGCATCTCCTTAAATCCAAGTTCGCCATCATCGGCGGCGGCCGCTTCTGCCGGATCCTGCTGGGATACCTGTTTGACACGGCCTTCATGGAGCACCCGCCCGAGGTGCTGGGGGTGGCCGACATTGATGTGCAGGCCGAGGGTCTGCAGCTCGCCCGGCAGCTGGGGATCCGGACGACCACCGACTACCGGGAGCTTTATGCCCTCGACGGGCTGCAGTGCCTCCTGGAGCTGACGATGGATCCGACCCTGTCGGATGCCATCCGGCAAACCAAGCCCCAAGAGGTCCGTTTGATGGACCACATTGAGGCCCGCTCCCTGTGGACCGTCGTCCAGCTGGAAAAGGAAAAAAAGGACGCGCTCTACACGCTGCGACAGAAGCCCAATGTGAGCACCGAAGTCGAGTTGTTTTTCCAACATTTCGCCGATCACATCATGGATACCGTCCAGGCCCGCAACAACCGCTATATCGAAATCGAACAGGAACTCGTCCGCAGCCAATGGGTCCTCTCCCAGAGTATTCAGGGCAGCACGATCCCCACCTTTGTCATCGATGAGCACCACCGAATCACCCACTGGAATCGGGCCCTGGAGAAACTGACCGGCAAGACGGCGAAGGAAATGGTCGGCAGCCGGCGGCAGTGGGACCCCTTCTACCAGTCCGAGCGCCCCTCACTGGCCGACGTCGTCCTGGACCAGGCCGACGAAGATGGGCTGCGGGCGCTCTACGGCGACCACTGGCGAAAGTCGGCCCTGATCGAGAACGCCTTCGAGGCGGAGGGTTTTTTTCCCGGCCTGGGAACGGGCGGCAAATGGATCTGGTTCACCGCGGCGCCCATCAAATCCACCGACGGCCGGATCCTGGGGGCCATCGAAACCCTGTGGGACAAAACCGACGAAAAGCGCGCCGAAGAAGAACGCGAGCGCCATACCTGTGAGCTGCAGACCCTCTGCAAGGTCTATTCGGCCCTCAACGACGATGCGGCGGTGGCCGAACGCATCGATCGCGCCCTCGACGAAGTCCAGCAGTTCATGGCCGCCGACGACCTTTCCCTCTTTCTCCTGGATGCCAAAGGCGACTTTTCGTCGCGCTACTGCCGTAGCGAAGACGAGATCGACGACTGCGATCTGCCCGACGTTGCGGAATTGCACACCATCCGCCAGGTGGCCCGGGTCGGGGAGTTCCTCGTGACCGACCAACCGCCCGGCCGCAACGGCAGTGAATCGCCGCCCGCCGCCACACCGCAGTCGCAGGTCTATATCCCCATTACGAGCAAGGAGAACACCAACCTCGGCGTCATCCGCATCGCCATCAACAAACCCGACTTCTTCTCCCTCGACCAGAAGCATGTGCTCGAGCTGATCGGCAACCGTATCGGCGCCGCTTTGGAGAATGCCCGGCTGCAGGACCAGTACATCAAGTCCCAGGAGAAATACCGGACCCTGTTCAACAGCGACCCCAACCCGATCTTCATCCTGGAACGCAATCATCATTCCATCCTCGATTTCAACCGCCGGGCCCGGGACATCTACGGATACACCCACGAGGAACTGGTGGGGACGCATTTCGGCGACCTCTGCGACAAACGGGACGAAGAGCTGCTGCAGGGGCTGGAGCACATGTCGGGCAGCCAATCGCTGCTGCTCACCAAAAAGCGCAATTTCCGCAAGGACGGACGCCCGTTTTACGTCAACATCAACATCAGCCCGGCGCGCTACGGCGACAGCGATGTGCTGATCGTGGCCACCACCGACATCACCGAGAGCGTCGAGAAGGAAACCCAGCTCATCCAGGCCAGCAAGATGACCACCATCGGCCAGCTGGCCGCCGGCATGGCCCATGAGATCAACCAGCCCCTGAATGTCATCCAGGTCTGCTCCGACCTTCTGGACAAAATGGTGAAACGCGGGCTGACCTTCAGCAAGGAAGACATCGAAACCCTGTCTGAGGATATCCGCCGCAACGTGCAGCGTGCCTCGCGGGTGATCCAGCACGTACGGGATTTTGCCCGCCAATCCGAGGTGGTCCGCCAGAAGGTGAACATCAATGCGCCGATTCAGGACGTCTTCAAAGTTCTCGGCCATCAGCTGACGGTGCACGAGGTTGATCTCGTCCTGGACCTGGGCGATGAGCTGCCCTGGATTCTGGCCGACCACAACCGCCTGGAGCAGGTGTTCATCAATCTGGTAACCAATGCCATGGATGCCATGGATGAGAAGCAGGACGATCACCGCTGGCGGGACGGTCAAAAGCAGCTGACCATCCGTTCTTTCGTGGAGGGCGACTGGGTGGTTGTGACCGTTGCCGATACCGGCGTGGGCATGAGCGATGAGGTCAAGGCCAAACTTTTCGACCCCTTTTTCACCACCAAGAAAGTGGGCAAGGGTACCGGACTCGGCGTCAGCATTTCCTACGGCATCGTTCGCGACTACGAGGGCACCATCGACATCGCCAGCGAGCCCGGCAAGGGCACCACCTTCGAACTGCGTTTTCCGATATTTCACGTGTCAGTGGGTGACCATGGATAAGATTCTGCTGATCGATGACGAACCCGATATCCGCCGCGTTCTGGCCATGTCCCTGCGCGCGGACGGCTACGAGGTGCTGACCGCCGAGAACGGGGAGGCGGGGCTGGCTGTTTTCGACGCCCAGGCGCCGGACATCGTCCTGGTCGACATCAAAATGCCGGGGATCGGCGGCATCGAGGTGTTGCAGGCAATCAAAGCCAAGGAAACCCTCACCGAAGTGATCATCATCACGGGGCATGGGGACGTCGACAATGCCGTCGAAGCATTGAAGTACGGCGCGTCTGATTTCATCAACAAACCGGTGCGGGACGATACCCTGGCCGTCGCGCTGCAGCGTGCCGGGGAGAAACTGACCATCCGGCGTCAATTACGGGATCATACCCTCGAACTGGAGGCCCAAGTTGCGTCCGCAACCCGGGAACTGAAGCGCCAGGCCCAATTCCAAGCCCGGCTCATTCGGAGCTCCACCGACGGCATCGTGGCCACCGATAAGGATTTGCGCGTCGTCATCTATAACCCTGCGGCCGAAAAAATTTTTGGTTACAGGCGCGCGGAAGTCATCCAGCAGCAAGTTCTGGCGGATATCTATCCGGCGGATTTGGCCGCCGACTTCCAGGCCGGCATGTGCGTGAGCCCGGAATGCGCCGAAATCCGAGCGCGCGAGGCCACGGTCCTTTCCCAGGACGGGGCTTTGATTCCGGTTCGTTTTGCCGGCGCCATTCTGCATGAAAAAGGCCAGAAGATGGGCACGGTGGCCTTCTTCCAGGATTTGCGCCCCATCAAGGAGCTCGAAGCGGCGCTGGTGCGCAAGGAGCGCTTGGCCGCCATCGGCCAGACCGTGGCCGGCGTGGCGCACGGGATCAAGAATATTCTCCATGGCCTCAAGGGCGGCCGCCACCTCGTGGACGTCGGCATCACCAAGCAGGATAATGACCGCTTGCAAAATGGCTGGGACATGGTCAAACGTAATATCGACCGGACCTCCGATCTGGTGATGGACCTGCTGCGCTATTCCAAAGAACGATCACCTGAACGGGAGCCCTGCCGTCCCAATGATATCGTCGAGGAGGTATGCGCCCTGGTGATTGAGGAGGCCCAGACGCAGAACGTGGCGATTGTCAAAGATCTCGACCCCGCCATCGGCATCGTGATCATGGATCCGCATTCCCTGCACAGCGTCTTGCTCAATCTGGTGTCGAACGCGGTGGACGCTTGCCGCGACGATGCCGACGACACGAAAAACTTTCAAGTCACCATGCGAACACGGCGTGAGGAAGAAGGCCTCCTCCGATTCGAGATCAGGGACAACGGCATCGGGATGACCCCCGACGTTCAAGCGCGCTTGTTCACCTCTTTTTTCAGTACCAAGGGCCATCTGGGAACCGGCCTGGGGATGATGGTGGCGCGTAAATTGGTCGAAGAAGACAACGGAACGATCGAGGTTGAATCCGCGCCCGGAGAAGGCACGGCCGTTCGGGTGCGATTGCCCTACCGCGCGGTCGATAAAAAATAGCGAAAGGAAATCCGCATCATGCCCAAAAAAGTTCTTGTCATTGATGACGATCCCGACGTTCGCCTTTTCAACACCTCCGTCGTGCAAGAGCTTGGCTGCATAGCGATCGAGGCCACCAATGGCGAGGAGGGGGAAAAGTTGGTCGCACAGGAGGCCCCCGATCTAATTATTCTGGACGTCATGATGCCGCTGCAAAGCGGTATCCGACTCTATCGTAAACTTAAAATGGATAAGGCTTGCGCCCATATCCCGGTGATCATCCTGTCGGGCATTTCCCAGCGTTCTTTCCTGAAATCCCAGGAAGCCCTGGCTGTTTTTGGGGGCGGCGGCATCCCGGCCCCGGCGGTCTACATCGAAAAGCCGGCGGATGCCGAAACGCTTGCCACGCAGATCAAAAAGCTGCTTTAAATGTTGCGCCGATGCTTGAACCCAACACAAGCAATGGAAAACACGGATTATGACGACCATCCGAAAAATGCTGTTCGCCACCAAGTTTCAGGCGCTGGCCTTTGATGCCTTGGAGTCCTTGCTGGAGCTGAGGGCCGTCGGGCTGGATCATGTTGTCTTCCTTAACGTCGTGGAACGCGACAAAGTGGCCCTGCGCCGTGGTGTCGGTTATCAGAAAAGCGAGGAAGTCAAGCTCAAGGAGTTGGCCAACATCCATTTTATCGAATGGGCGGAGCAGCTTTTCGAGCAGGGCATGGAAGTGGGCGTGCACATCGTCGTCGGCACCATGGTCCAGCAGGTCGTGCGGGCCGCCAGCATCGAAAAAGTGGATCTGATCGTGATTGGGCGACCGACGCGGGGGCGTCTGGAACAGCTCGTTTCCGGCGCTGATATCTCCGACTTGATACGGCGCACCCGGGTGCCGATTCTGGTTTACAAGCATGGCGGCCAAGAATCGGTCGAAAAAGCGAATCCGTTCGTCCGACCGCTGCTGGCCACCGACTGGTCGCCGGCGGCGGACAAAGCAACGCAATTTCTGATGGCCTTCAAAGGGCTGGTGGAAAAAATCGACGTTATCCATGTCGGTAAGGAAAAAGCGCTCCGGAGTTCGTCGGCCATGGGTGTGCAAGGCTACCGTAAGACCAGTCGCCGGCGGCTGCAGTCCGTTGAGAATGCACTGGCCCAGGCAGGGTTGGAGGCGCGTTCCCATTTGTACATCGGAGATCCCTACCAGGAAATCGAAAAGGCCGCACGGGAATGGCGGGCCAGTATGATCGTCACCGGCTGTTCCGGCAAAGGGAGCTGGCACGAGCGGATCATCGGCAGTGTCCCCCGCAATTTGGCAGAAAAATCGGATCTTTCCACATTGATCGTCCCTCATCAAGAAGGCGCTTAGGATCGCCTGGCGGGGCCGATCCCGGCGACCCGCCACGGTTGCGCGTTGACGCTAAACGGCGTGTGCGATTGTTTGCCGGCCGCCGTCCGATCTTTACATCACAGTGCCAACCTGTTATCGAGATCCATTTCAGCTGCAAGCCGCCAGCAAATCACCATACCAACGGAACCCATCCCGTGAATGCAACCCCAACCGTATTGGCCCCGCGCTGGGGCTATCTTTACGCCACCCTGGCCGCCGTGCTGTGGGGCGTATCCGGATCGGCGGCCAAATACCTTTTCATCAATGGCGTCACCCCGTTCCAGCTTGTCCAGTTGCGCCTGACCATCGCCGCTGCCGGTCTCTATGT
>JASJBQ010000146.1 GCA_030066455.1 Desulfobacterales bacterium | reverse complement strand
GGTGTCTACACGTTCGAAGTGGCCGAGAGCAAGGTGGATACAGTTCATAAACTGGCCCGTGAAAGCGGGTTCCCCCTGAAGTGTACGATGGAAAGGGAGTAGACCATGATCAGCAAGGAGCTCAGTGCGACACTCGGCCTGGCCGTCAAAGAGGCCAAAAAGCGGCGGCACGAATACGTCAGCACCGAACATATCCTGTTCGCCATTCTGTTCGATCATACCGGTATTGACATCATCGAGAATTGTGGCGGCAACATCGGTGGATTGAAGAAGGACATCGAATCCTTCTTCGACGAGAAGGTCGAGAGTATTCCCGAAGGTCAGGAATACGTCCTGCAGCAGACCCTTGGTTTCCAGCGCGTCATCCAACGGGCGGTCAATCATGCGCGTTCGGCCGAAAAACCGGAGGTCAATGTCAGCGATATCCTCGCTTCCATTTTCCTCGAAAAGGACTCATTTGCCGAGTATTTTCTTACCTCCCAGGGACTGACGCGCCTCGACGTCCTGAGTTATATTTCCCACGAAGCCCAGCAGGACTCGGTCGGCCGGGGCCAGGGCGGTTTCGCCAAGACATCGGATGCCAAGGAAAAAAAGGAACAGAGCAATCCCCTGGAAGCCTACACGGTGGACCTTGTACAGAAGGCTTCGGAGGGGCGTCTCGATCCCCTCATCGGACGATCGGCGGAGCTTGAGCGTACGCTGCAGGTGCTCTGCCGCCGTCGCAAGAACAACCCGGTCTTCGTGGGCGATCCCGGTGTCGGCAAAACAGCCATTGCCGAAGGCCTGGCCCAGCGCATCAACGACGCCGAAGTCCCGGAACTACTGCAGGACGTCAAGATTTATGCGCTTGATCTGGGCGGGCTTCTGGCGGGCACCAAATACCGTGGAGATTTCGAGAAGCGCCTCAAAGGTGTGATCGCTGAACTCGGGAAAATTCCCAACGCCATTTTATTCATCGACGAAATCCACACCATCGTGGGGGCCGGGGCCACCAGCGGCGGCTCCATGGACGCCTCCAATATCCTCAAGCCGGTGCTTACTACCGGCGAGCTGCGCTGTATCGGCTCCAGCACCTACGAGGAATTCAAGAACCATTTTGAGAAAGATCGTGCGCTCTCACGCCGGTTCGAGAAAATTGAAATCCACGAACCCAGTGTGAGCCAGACCGTCCGCATTTTGAAAGGTTTGAAATCGCGCTACGAGGAGCACCACCAGATCGTCTACACCGACCCGGCGTTGAAAGCCGCGGCCGAGCTTTCGGCCAAATACGTCAATGATCGATTTCTGCCTGACAAGGCTATCGATGTCATCGATGAGGCCGGTGCTTTCGTGCGCCTGACGGGGTCGTCCCGGCGCAGCAAGATCAACCCGGCAGACATCGAAAAAATCGTGGCCAAAATGGCCAAGATTCCGACCCAGAGCGTTTCCACGTCAGATAAAACCAAGCTGGAAACGCTGGACGATCGACTCAAGGGCGTGGTTTTCGGTCAGGACGACGCCATTACCTCCCTGGTGACCTCGATCAAGCGGTCGCGCGCCGGATTGGGGATGCCGGGCAAACCGGTGGGCTCGTTTCTCTTCACCGGTCCGACGGGCGTCGGCAAAACCGAGGTGGCGCTGCAGCTTTCCCGCCTGCTGGACATCGAATTCCTTCGTTTCGACATGAGTGAATACATGGAGAAGCACGCCGTGGCGCGCCTGATCGGGGCACCGCCGGGCTACGTCGGTTTCGATCAGGGTGGGCTCCTGACCGACGGCATCCGCAAACACCCCCACAGCCTGCTGCTGATCGATGAAATCGAAAAAGCCCATCCGGATATCTATAACATTCTGCTGCAGGTCATGGATCATGCCACCCTGACGGACAACAACGGCAAAAAGGCCGATTTCCGCAACGTGATTGTTGTGATGACCTCAAATGCCGGCACCCGCGAGATGAGCACCTCGGCCATCGGGTTCGGCGACAAGCGCAAGGACACGGAAGCCAAGGGCCAGCAGGCCATCGAACGCTATTTCAGCCCGGAGTTCCGCAACCGCCTGGACGGGATCATTCAATTCAACGCCTTGTCGGTGGCGATCATGGAGTTGATCGTCGACAAATTCATCAACGAGCTCAACGATCAGATGGCGGGCAAGAAGGTCTTTATCAACATCTCCGACAAACTGCGCACCTGGCTGGCGCGAGAAGGCTACGACCCGAAGTACGGCGCCCGGCCGCTGGGACGGGTCATCCAGAAGGAGGTCAAGGACCCGCTGGCGGACGAGATCCTTTTCGGAAAGCTGGTCAAAGGCGGCGTGGTTTTCGTGGATCGGAACGATGACGGGCTGACCTTCAAGATGGATTAAGCGATGCTGTCTGGCATACCGCCACGCCGCCCCGTGTAGCGCGAGTTTATCTTCCACCATGCCCGTTTTTCGCCTGTCCCGCGAACTGACCTTCCCACCGCCGCATCTGGCCATCCGCGAGGGACTTCTGGCCGTGGGCGGCGACCTTTCCGTCGACCGCTTGACCTTGGCCTACCGCCAGGGAATTTTTCCCTGGTATGCCGAAGACGATCCCATTTTGTGGTGGTCGCCCGACCCGCGACTCGTCCTCTTTCCGCATGAATTGCATATTTCCCGCTCGCTGCGGCGGCTGATGAAAAAGGGCCGCTTCAGATTCACCCTGGACCGTGCTTTCGGGGAGGTCATTCGGGGGTGTGCGGCCGTGCGCGGCGAGAACCATCCGGGCACCTGGATCGTTCCCGAAATGATCAGCGCCTACCAACGCCTCCATGCCGCCGGGCTGGCGCACTCGGTGGAGGTCTGGTGCGAGGGGCAGCTTGCCGGTGGGCTTTACGGCGTCTCGCTGGGCCGCACGTATTTCGGCGAATCCATGTTCACGCGGGTCAGCAACGCATCGAAAGCGGCGCTGATCGTCCTGGTTCAGCACCTGCAACAGGCAGGTTTCGACCTGATCGACTGCCAGGTCACCACACCGCACCTCAAACAATTCGGCGCCCGGGAAATTCCACGGGCGCAGTTTCTGCGGGTGCTGCGCCGGTCGTTGCGGCATCGTACCCTGCGTGGCAGATGGGATTTCAACCCGGGGGGCGGGGTCGATCTGGCGTGAAGACCGGCCGCATGGGGCGCTCAAGACGGGTGCGGGCGACGGCCCGACACAGCGCCGCGACTTGGGCGAGGTCCTTGCGACCGGGCGCGCGTTCGACGCCGGAGCTCACGTCCACGGCATCCGCTCGGGCGTCCGCAATGGCCGCCGTAACGTTGTTTGGATTCAGGCCGCCGGCCAGAACAACCGGGTGCCCGGCGGAAAGGGCGGATGCTGCGGACCAGTTCCACGCCAGCGCGTTGCCGCCCGGCAAAGGCCCCCCCACACATTCCACCAGATAGGCGTCGGCTCCGGGATAACGGTCGGCTGCCGCGAAGTCCGGTTCCCCGTTGAAGAACAGGGCCTTGATCACGATCAGGCCGCCGGCCCCCAGGCGCTGGACAAGGGACGGCGGTTCCTGGCCATGCAGTTGTACCGCACGCAATCGGGCGTTTTCAGCGATCGACATGATGGTGTCATAGGTTTCGTTGACAAAAACGCCCACCGTACAGACCTCGTCGGGCAGCACCCGGGTGATGCGGGCCGCCGCCTCGACGGTCAGGCTGCGCGGGCTCGGAGGGTAGAAGACGAGGCCGATGGCGTCGGCCCCGGCATCAGTGCACGCTTCGGCCTCATCGGGTCGGGTCAGCCCGCAGATCTTGATTTGAGGGTATGCCGTGTGAACGGATTGGGCCGGCATGGTGATCGATTCTCCCCGGGATGTGGTTCCCGTCTCACATAATTGGGCGTCTGTTCAGACAGGCCGGTCGCTGGTCCGAAGCATCGCCTGCAGGGCGCCCGCCGGATCTTTGGCCCGCACCAGGGTTTCGCCGATCAGGAAATTGAAAATACCGTATTCGAGATTACGGCGGATGTCGTCGGGCCCCCCGATGCCGCTGGCCGCTACCGGAACCTGTGCGGGGTCCAGATCCCGGGCCATCCCCATGGCCGTTTGCAGGTCCGTCTCGAAGGTCGCCAGGTTGCGGTTGTTGATCCCGACCAGAGGGGCCTGGACCGCACGCGCCATGTCGAGGTCCTCACGGCTGTGGATTTCGACCAGCGTATCCAGCCGGAGTTGGCGGCACAGGGCCATGAGGTCCTCAAGCTGTCGCCGGGAGAGAAGGCGGCAGATCAGCAAGACCGCGTCGGCCCCCATCGCCGCCGATTCGTACACCTGATATTCATCGATGAGAAAATCCTTGCGGAGCACCGGCAGGGGGGTTGCCGCCCGGGCGGCCTGGAGATCATGCGCGCAGCCTTGGAAGAAGGTGAGATCCGTCAGAACCGAGAGGGCCGCGGCGCCGCCTTCATGGTAGGCGCCGGCGGTCCGGGCGGCGTCCAGGTCGGTGCAGAGCAGGCCCTTGGACGGCGAGGCGCGTTTGATTTCCGCGATGATGTTGACCCCGCCGGGGCCCGGATGCTCCAGTGCCTGGAAAAACCCACGGCGTCGGCCGGCATCCTCGGCCTGGTCACGCAGGATGGCGAGTGGCCGGGAGCGGGCGGCCGACGCAATCTCATCTTTTTTACGGGCGACGATACGGGACAGGATATCCATCAACCAATACTCCTGAACGGCGCTGAAATGTTTAGTCCAGCGCGTTTTCCTGGGTAAATTGAACCAGTTCATCCAGCTTGGCTTTGGCGGCCCCGGCGTCGATGGCTTTGCGGGCCAGGTCGATGCCGCCGGTGAAGTCATCGGCTTTTCCCGCCGCCACCAGCGCCGCGGCGGCGTTCAAGAGCACCACATTGCGCCGCGGGCCTTTCTCGCCATCCAGAACCGCGTTGGTGATGGCGGCATTCCTCGCGGGATCGCCGCCGGACAGGTCCTCGGCACGGGCCAGCTCGCCGAAGTAGGTGCTGGGGTCCAGGTTGAAGGTCCGCACCTGTCCGTCCTTGAGTTCCGAGACGCGGGTCGGCGCGCAGATGGTGATTTCATCCAGCCCGTCGTGGCCGTGGACCACGTAGGCCTGCCGGGAGCCAAGCAGGCGCAGGGTCTGCGCAAACATTTCGGTCAGCTCGGGCGCATAGACCCCGATGAGCTGGCAATTGGCACCGGCGGGGTTGGTGAGCGGACCGAGCATGTTGAAAACGCTCCGCAGACCGACCTCGGTGCGCGCTTTGGCGGCATGCCGCATCGCGCTGTGGTAGAGCGGGGCGAAGAGAAAGCCGATGCCGATGTCGCCCACGGCTTCCTCCACCAGCTCGGGATCAAGGTCGAGACGCACCCCCAAAGACTCCAGGACGTCCGCACTGCCGCATTTGCTGGATACCGAGCGGTTGCCGTGTTTGGCGACGGTGACCCCGCAGCCGGCCACGACAAAGGCTGTCGTGGTGGAGATGTTGAACGTGCTCAGGCCGTCGCCGCCCGTACCACAGGTATCGACCACCGTGCCGGCCGCGCACTGGATGCGGTAGGCCTTGCGGCGCATGGCCGTTGCCGCGCCGGCCAATTCTTCTTCCGTTTCACCCTTGGTGGCCAGAGCGGCCATGAACGCACCGACCTGGGCATCCGTGATCTGGCCGGAGAAGATTTCGCCCAGCATGTCGGCCATCTGTTTTTCGTCTAGATGTTGACCTGCCACGATCTGTTGAAGATAGTCTCGGAACATGGATTTCGGCCTCCTGTCTGGGGCTTGGATGATCGCTACGCGGTCGGCTGCCACCTATTCCGGCGCGTAGTGTTTCATGAAATTGCGCAGCAGCCGTTTGCCCACGGTGGTCATGATGGATTCGGGGTGAAACTGGAGCCCTTCGGTGGGATGCTCCCGATGCCGCAAGCCCATAATTTCCCCGTCATCGGACTCGGCCGTGACTTCAAGGCAGTCGGGAAGCGCGTCCCGCGATACAGCCAACGAGTGGTAGCGCATGGCGGCAAACGGCTGTTTGATGCCTCGGAAAATGGTCCGGCCGTCCGTGGTGACATCGGATGTCTTGCCATGCTTCAGTTGCCGGGCGGCCACGATCCGCCCGCCGAAAGCGGCCGCGATGGCCTGATGGCCCAGACAGACGCCCAGAAGGGGGATTTGGCCGGAAAAGGCGTTGATGACCGCCATGGACACGCCGGCATCCTCGGGCCGGCCGGGACCGGGGGAGATCACGATTCCGCGGGGGGTCATCCGGTCGATGTCCTCGACGCTCAGGGTGTTGTTGCGGGCAACGACCACCTCGTTTCCCAGCTGCCGCAGGTATTGAACCAGGTTGTAGGTGAAGGAGTCAAAATTATCGATCATCAGAATCATGGCGCGCTCTCCTTTTACCGGTTGGGGGCGAGCATGTCCAGCGCCCGCGCCATGGCGCCGGCCTTGTTGACGGTTTCCATGCGCTCGCGCTCGGGGTCGCTGTCCGCCACGATGCCGGCCCCGGCCCGCACGGTCAGGCGGCCGTCTTCGACCGTGGCCGTGCGGATGGTAATGGCCATATCCATGTTGCCGCTGAAAGACACGTAGCCGACCGCACCGCCATAGGGGCCGCGGGGTTCATGTTCCATTTCGGCAATGATTTCCATGGCGCGGATCTTGGGGGCCCCGGACAGGGTGCCGGCCGGGAAGGCGGCCGTCAAAAGGTCCCAGGCGTCGTATTCGGGCTTGAGATCGCAGGTGATGTTGGAAACCAGATGCATGACGTGGGAATAGCGTTCGATCACCATCAGGTCGGTGACCTGGACGGTCCCGGTTTCGGCGACGCGCCCGAGATCGTTGCGTCCCAGATCGACGAGCATGAGGTGCTCGGCTTTCTCCTTTTCGTCCTCGAGCAGTTCGCTGGCCAGTTTGCGGTCTTCTTTGTCGGTGGCCCCCCGGGGCCGCGTACCGGCGATGGGGCGCAGCGTGGCCACGCCGTTTTCGAGGCGCACCATGGTCTCCGGGGAAGAGCCGATCATGGCCATCGAACCCAGTTTGATGAAAAACAGATAGGGCGACGGGTTGATGTAGCGCTGGGTGCGGTAGAGCGACCAGAGGTCGGGCGGGTCGTCGCAGGTAAAGGGCTGCGAAATCACGGTCTGGATGATGTCACCGGCACGGATGTAGTCTTTTACGCGACCAACATTTGCTTCGAAATCCGCCTCGGGATGAACCGGTTGCAGCCTGCAGTCGCAGGACGGTGCGCCGGCGCCGTGCAGGTGGGTCTCCACCGCGGGAGTGGGGGTTGATATTCGGCGCAGCAGGTCCTGGAGGCGGCCTGCCGCCAGATCATAGGCGGCTTCCGCTGCCTGGCCTTCCTCCAGATAGACGATGATCATCGCCGTTAGGGTGTGGCGGACATTGTCGAAAATGATTAGCTCATCCGGAACGATGAAATGGGCCAACGGCTTTTCCGGCGGCCACTGGTGAGGGATTTCCTCGATGAAGCTGACCGCTTCATAGGTCAGATAGCCCACCATACCGCCCCAGAAACGCGGCAGACCGGCCACACTGGCCGGCCGATAGCGCTGCATGTGTGCCTTGAGGGCCTGGAACGGCTGGCCGTCGTGGGCGATGCGCGCCTCGCGATCGTTGTCGCGGATGGCGACGACATCCGGGAAGACGCGGACGTGGCTGCGTGCCGATGTGCCCAGGAAACTGTAACGCCCCCAGCGCTCTCCGCCTTCGACGCTTTCGAACAGGAACAGGTCGGACTGCCAGCGGTAGAATTTTCCCAGGAGCGAGACCGCCGTTTCGGTGTCGGCCAGGATTTCACAGGCGACGGGCAATACGTTGGCGCTGCGGCTGAGGGTCGTAAATTCTTCGCGCGTTGGAAATCGTTTAAGCAGCATGGAACGAACCTCCCGAAAGGATGACCAGGCGGCCAAACGGTTTCCGGTTTGGTTGCCGGTCCATTGAAAAAGGCCGTGGTGTTTTCATCCACGGCCTCCGAAACGCAAAAACCGTGGGTCTCGACTGAGCGGGCCACGGTCGCTGATCTGGTTAGGGGGCTGATTGAGCGTTGCCGGTGGCGCACTTCAGGCGGATAGCGGCCACCACCACCAAAGCACCACAACGGGGATTTTGAATACCGACACGCGCATCATGCCATCCTTGATTTCACCGCACGAAAATTCGCATGGTTTTAAAATAGTGTCAAGCCCAAATGAGGAGGGGCGGTGTGCCTGGGGGATTCACTGCCCCGTGAATTCAAAGCTCATTTTGGTTTGGAAGTCGAGAATGCGCTTGAAGACTTCCCTGAGCATGGTTTGCTCCATGCGTGAGAGCTTTTTGGGGTTGATGTAGTTGTCCGGCGGGGCATTTTCCTCGATGATGGCCGTAATCTGGCGGATGAAACGAAGCTGCATGAGATAGCTGTACGATTTTGATATTTCTTCGTAGTCCTTGTCCGAAAGGTGGTTCTCGGCATGGAGGTCGTAGAGCCGGGCCTGGGTGTTGGTTTCGGCGATGTGGTTTTTGAGGGCGTGGATGCGTGCAAAATCGACCACCGGCATCATGGCGCGCTTGATATCGAAACTGTTGCGGTGTTCGCCCTTGGATTCGACGACGAAATTGCGGAAAAAGCCGATCGGAGGTTTGAAATGCAGGGCATTTTCGGTGAGGTGGCGAAAAAAGCCGGACCAGCCGGTGAGGGAATCGAAAAGATGGCGCCGCAGGCGTTCGATCAAATCCAGATCGCCGAAAGCCCCGCGAAAATCGAAAAAGATACTGGAATGGAGGAGGTTCTCTGGGTCGGCCGTGTGAATCCACTCCGTAAATTTGTTGCACCAGACGCTGAACGGCTGGCACCAGTCCGGGTTCATAGCCATCACGCCGCCTTCGCAGAAGCTGTATCCGGTTTCATCCAACCACGTGCAGACCGTCTCCCCCAGCCCGAGGAAATAGGAGCGGATTTCGGGCAGGGCCTTGTGGCCCACGTCCTGAAAAACGATCGCGTTATCCTGGTCGGTCTTGAGGGTCTGCTCCCGTCGGCCCTCACTGCCCATGATCATGAACACGAACGGCACGGGCGGCGGTCCCAATTTCTCGATGGCCATTTCGATCAGACGATCGAGAACGGCATCCGCGATGGTGGAGATCAGGCGGGTCACATTCTCGGCCCGGGCACCTGAATTGATCAGGCTCTGAACGAGCCCCGGCAACTGTCCCTGCTTCTCGGCCAATTCGCCCCTGGAGATGGCCGATTTGATTTCACGGACCATGAAGAGAGGGGATTGTCCCTGGGCGGTCAACAGATCGCGGCTGCTGACCGTGCCGATGACCTGGCCGCTGCCGTCGCGCACCGCCAGATGCTTGAGATTACGCTGCATCATCTCCATCATGGCCTCGAAAACCGACATCTGGCTGGAAATACCGGCCAGGGGACTGGACATGATGGTGCCGACCGGGGTCTGGTGGTCGAGGCCCTGGGCGATGATCCGGTTGCGCAAATCGGCATCGGTGACGATGCCGAGGCAGTCGCCCCTTTCATCCTCGACCAGAATCGAGCTGCAACGGCGGCGGCGCATGAATTCGGCCGCCTGCTGGGCCGGAAGATTTTTTTGGCAGGTGAGGATGTCGCGCGTCATCAGCCGTTCGACCGATATATTGAAAATATGCAGCGTTTCATCCTTGGGCAGGATGCGTCGGGCGAAGATCTCAGCATAGGAGCGATCGAGCATGCGTTTGCCGAACGTGTCGGTGAAAAACTCCGAGAATGCCGGGCAGCGCTGGCACAGATCGAGAAAATCCTTGCGGGGCAGCGCAAAAAAGTACGAGTCCTCCTCGGCCTGCATCGTCCGAATGGAAATATTGTTGTTGAGCAGCATCGAAATGCCACCGTAGCTATCGCCCTCGCTGAGATAGCCCTTGAGCGTCTTCTGCCCCTGCTGCTCGTAATAGAGTTCGGCCGCCCCTTTCTGAACGATGTAAAGATAGGTGACCTGCGACTGACCCTGGATGAAAAGAACGGTGCCGGCGGAATGATGGATCAGGGACAGGGCCGCGATCATGCGGTCCAAGTCTTCGGCTGCCAGAAACGAAAAGGGGACCACCTGGCTTAAAAATTCCCTGGCCCGGTCGGTGACCAGGACCGAAGCGTAGGATTCATTCCGTTTGCGCTGCTCGAAGACCTCGGTGAAAAAGACCCGGAAGTCTGGGTGTTGGTCGCAGAGTTCCAGAAAGATTTCGAAGGGGACGGCGTGGAATATGCTGTCCTCTTCGGCCACGGCGGTGCGCACGGCGACGCCGGCGTTCATCAGGATGGAAACACCGCCATAGATCTCGCCCTTGACCAGGCGCCCGCCGAGGGTCTTCTCGCCTTCGCGTTCGTAATAGAGTTCGATCGCCCCCTTGCGGATCAGCAGGATTCGGCCGATTTCGGTCTTGGACTGCTCGGCCACGAGCTGACCCTCGGACACCCGGATTTCGGTGGTGTTCTCCATCAATCGCTGGAGATCCTCGTCCGGCAATCGGTTGAAGGGGGCGGTACGTTTGTACAGCGCCAGCGTTTTCTGGGAGAGGGCGATGGGGGTCGGTTTTTTCATCTTGTCATTCCAGGGTGCGAATCAATGCACTGACGATGGGACCGTGTGCGGACCTGGGCCGGCCGATCAATACTTCAGCCGGGCGTAATAGGTTTTTTCCGATGCCTGCCGGGCCGCCTGCAACGTGCGGATGTCTTTTTTGGCCAATAGCGGCAGCAACTTCAAAAACATCTCGGCGGTGGCCAGGGCATCGCCGATGGCTGTATGTCGGCCGGTGACGTCGATGCCGAGGCGCTGAGCGATCGTCATCAGATTATGGTTGTCCTGAGCCGGATGAACCACCGCCGAGAGCAGCATGGTGTCCAGCACCGGATTGATGAAACGGAGGCCCGTGGCCGCTTCCTTGATTTGCAGCATGCGCATGTCGAAAGCCGCGTTGTGGGCCACCATGATGGTGTTTTCGGCATACTTGAAGAACTGGGGCAGCACCTCCTCGATGGTGGGCTGATCGGCCAGCATCTCATCGCGGATGCCGTGGATCTGAACCGATTCCCAACGCAGCGGCCGCTTCGGGTTGACCAGTCGCTCGAAACGGTCGTTTTGCAGAAGGCGGTTGTTGACGATACGCACCGCCCCGATGGAGATGATTTCATCGCCGCCACGCGGATCCAAACCCGTGGTTTCCGTGTCGAAGACCGTGTAGGTCAGTTCGGTCAACGGACAATTGTCGATTTCCGGGAGTTGGCCAGGCTGGTTGAAGAGGTCGAAGTCGTAGAACTCCGGACGGCTGTCCGGAATGATGGCCAGGTTGTGGGGCAGGTGTTGGGGCAATGACCTGAGGGCCGGCAGCGTCAAGCGGATGCCGGTTGCCGCGGGTGCCGCGTTATCGGCATAGGGCCAGATTTCGGCCTGATGATAGTGGATGACCTCCCCCAGGGTCAACGGCAATCCCTGGTCTTTCAAACTCAGCACCTTCTCCGTCCACAGGTCGACGGTTTCCATCCGCAGGGGCGGGCCTTCCCAGACGAGGTCAAAATGCACGTAGCCGTTCTGGCGCTGAACCTGGCAGCGGAAGTCTTGCGTACCAAATTCGTCATGGGCCTGATGCATCATAAACAGAATTGCCAGGGTAAACGAGTAGC
>JASJBQ010000145.1 GCA_030066455.1 Desulfobacterales bacterium | reverse complement strand
CTGGCCGCAGCCATCTGCCGCCCGGAGGTCCCGGTGGTGGGGGTCACGGGCGACGGCGGGTTCACCATGATGGCCGGCGAGCTGATCACGGCGCGCCGGCTGGGCCTCGACTGCGTCATCCTGGTGCTGGCCGACCGGATGCTCAGCCTGATCGAGGTCAAACAGGGCTGGAAGCAGTGCGATCCCGGCCCATCGGTTCTTTTTGAGGGCGGCTTCATCGATGCCGAGCGCATCTTCGGTGTGCCGGTCCATTCGGCCGGCGACCCGGACACCCTGCGTCGCGCGCTGACAACCGCTTTCCAGACCCGGGGCCCGGTGGTGGTGGAGGCGGTGGTGGACGGCGCCGTCTATCACCAACTGATTGCCCGGAGCTATCGCTGATGGCCATTGAAAAAAAAATCATCCTTTGCGGATTCGGCAACGTGGGCCGGGCTTTCACCCGCCTGCTCGACACCAAGCAGGAAGAACTGCAGGCGCGCTACGATCTGCAGCTGCGATTGGCGGGCGTGGTCGATATCGGCGGGGCCGCCGTGGACGACATCGGCCCCGGCCTGCCCCCCGGCCGGTTGACGGATTTCATCGAAGCCGGCGGCGTTGTCGAAGCCTTCGAGACGTACGGCCGTCCCGGGCTCACGGCGCTCGAGCTGATTGCCGCGGGCGAAGCCGATATCCTGGTGGAGACCACCCCCACCAACCTGCAAGACGCCGAGCCGGCCCGCTCCCACTTCATGGCGGCCATTGCGGGCGGCCTGGATATCATTGCCGCCAACAAGGGACCGCTGGTGCGCGATTACCGCCGCATTCTCGACCGGGCGCGGGAAAAGGGCGTGCGGATCGGGTTCAGCGCGGCCACGGCCGCCGCCCTGCCGACCCTGGACGTGGGGCAGCTGTGCACGGCCGGCGCCCGCATCGAGGCCATCGAGGGCATCCTCAACGGCACCACCAATTATATCCTGACCCGCATGGCGCGCGAGGGCTGCGCCTATGAAGACGCCCTGCACGACGCCCAGGCCCTGGGCATCGCCGAAACCAACCCCACCCTGGACGTGGAAGGCCTCGACACGCGCAACAAGATCGTCGTGATCGCCAACACCCTCTTCGACCTGGCGCTCGATCCCGGCGAGGTGGAAACCGTCGGTATCACCGGGGTGAGCCCGGCCGACATGGCCGCGGCCCGGGAGGCGGGCGAGGTCATCAAACTCATCGGTTCGGCCCGGCGTACCCCGGACGGCCCGGTCGTCAAAGTGGCCCCCGAAGCGCTCCCGACCGACCACCCCCTGGCCGGTGTCAACCTGTCCGAAAAGGGCATCAGCTACGCCACGGATACCATGGGCCGCATCACCGTGACCGGCGGGCACAGCTCCCCCACCGGCGCGGCCGCTGCCATGCTCAAGGATGTTATTCACATGGTGAAGTTCAAGGTCTGATTTGATAGCGTTGTGCTTTGATCGAAAATAAGCTTGGTTGGGGCGGTTGCATTACTTCGGGATCGGAATCGGCGTCGGGATCGGGTTTCGATAGGCACGGAAGAAGTAAAGCTTTCGATTCCGATACCGATAGCGATACCGACCCCGAGTAGGATCTTTGCGGGTGGCCAATGATTCTTTTTGAAGACAAGTGCTTAAAATGGAGATAACACCATGACCGCCGACATCACCCCCGCCGACCTCCGCGCGCGAATCCGCAGGGGAGAATGGACCACCCCCACCAGCGGGGCCGCAACCGGTTTCCTGCAGGCCAACCTGGTCATGCTGCCCCGGGCGCTGGCCTTCGAATTTCTTCTCTTCTGCACCCGCAATCCCAAGCCCTGCCCGGTCCTGGACGTGCTCGCGCCCGGCCAGACCGAACCGGCCATCGCTCCGGGGGCCGATCTGACCACCGACCTGCCGCTCTACCGGCTGTATCGTAAAGGCCAGCTCGCCGACGAGGTGCGCGACGTGCGGGCGGAATTTGAAAAGGACACGGTCAGTTTTCTGCTGGGCTGCAGCTTTTCGTTCGAGAACGCCATGCTGGCGGCCGGGCTCCCGGTGCGCAATATTGCCGAGGGCAAAAACGTTTCCATGTACATCACCAATCGGACGTGTCGACCGGCCGGTCCCTTCGAGGCCCCCCTCGTCGTCACCATGCGCCCCATGACGCCTGAGCAGGCCGTCCGTGCGGTTCAGGTCACCACCCGGTTTCACCAGACCCACGGCGCCCCGATCCACCTGGGTGATCCCGCCGTACTGGGGATCCGCGACCTGGATCGCCCCGATTTCGGCGATCCCGTGACCATCCACCCGGAGGAAATACCGGTGTTCTGGGCCTGCGGGGTCACCTCATCGCTGGCGGTCACCGCCGCCCGGCTCGACCTGGTGATGACCCATGCACCCGGGCACATGTTCGTTTCGGATCTGCGAGACGAGCACATGGCCATCTTCTGAGGTTTGAAGGTGTGACCGACGGAGGTGTCGGCCGGCACATCGTTATCTTGACAGGGTCAGGGGCATCCAGTATGACTCCCCAAATGAACGCCATTCATCTTTACTTCCGGTTGTAGCGCCAAGATTGCCTGCGGGCCCTGATGCGTCAGGGCTCTTTTATTTGGTACCTTACCGACAACCCCAACGCAGCACGATGGACGTGGAAGGAGGATCACCATGAAAAGATTGCTCCAATGGACGGCGGTGGTGGCCGGACTGGCCATCCTGGTCGGCATGCTGGCGCCCGCGCCCGCGCTGGCAGCCAAGGAAATCAAGATCGGGGTCATCTACCCGCTCACCGGCGGCGCGGCTGCGGCCGGGCGTGAACTGCGCGCCGGGGCCGAACTGGCGGCCCAGCTCTGCAACGAGGCCCGCAGCGACATCGACATGACCATGGCCAAGGCCGCCGGCATCCAGAGCATGGGCGGCGCCAAGATCACCCTGATCTTCAAGGACCACGAGGGCAACCCCACCCTGGGGGCCGACCTGGCCAAGAAGCTGATCCTGGACGACAAGGTCGACGGCATCCTGGGCTGCTACCACAGCTCGGTGACCAAGACCGTCAGCGCGGTCTGCGAGCAGTACGGCGTGCCCATGATCAACGGCTCCTCGACTTCCCCGGGACTGACCGAGCGCGGCTTCAAATGGTTCTGGCGCACCACCCCCCACGACCGCTGGTTTACCAAGGACCTTTTCGATTTCCTCGTGGGATTGAGCGAGGGCAAAGTGCGCGGCGCCAAGGCCGTGCCCCGCGAAGACATCAACGTGATCGCCTCGGCCTGCGAGAACAGTGAGTGGGGATCGTACGTTTCCAAGGTTATCCAGGAAATGGCCGGCGAATATGACTTCAAGCTGCGCAAATCCCTGCTCTACTCGGACAAGTCGCCCGACCTCTCCAGCGAAGTGCGTTCCCTCAAGGCCTCCAAGGCCAGCGTCTTGCTGTTCGCGTCCTACACCTCGGATGCGATTTTGATGGTCAAGACCCTCAAGACCCAGAAGGTCCAGCCCCGGATCATCTGGGGGCAGGATGCCGGTTTCGACAAGCCGGAATTCCGTAGCACGCTGGGCGACGCCATCGAGGGCATTCTCACGCGCTCGGTCTTCCTGCCCCAGGTGGTCCAGATCAAACCGGTGGCCGGACAGGTCAACAGCCTTTATAAGGCCAAGACCGGCAACGACCTGGGCGGCGCCTCGGCCCGGGCCTTCACCGGCCTGCAGACCTGGATCCACGTGCTGGAGCTGGCCGGATCGGCCGAACCGGCGGCTGTCCAGAAGGCGGCCAACGCCATCGAGATTCCGGGCAAAGAACTCGTGGTGCCCTGGGCCGGCGTCAAATTTGCCAACACCGGAACCGAAATGGGCCAGAACATCGCGGGTTCCGGCCTGATCGGCCAGTACCAGAAGGGCGCCGACGGGAAGATGGGTGTCGAAATCGTCTACCCCTTCGACGTGGCTTCGGCGGATATGATTTATCCGTTCCCCCAATGGTAATCGTGATCAGCCAGAAAAGGCATCTTTCGGCCCCGGTCTGCGTTTTCGCCCTTTGCCCATCCTCGACGTAGCATAGGCTACGCCTGCGGTGCGCAAAGGGCTGCAGCCTTGACCGGAACCAAAATCTACCCTTTCTGGCTGACCACGGAGTGCGTGACCACTCACCGGTCCGAATGCCTATAGTGGCGTGAATAAGCTGTTGGTGGGGTAAACCCCTAAATAAAGCATATCGGGGTGATCAAACCTCAATGGTACTTTCCTCAAAAAGGTTTCAAACGACACCGAAACAATACATCGGCCCGTTTTGCTGCCGGTTTACAAGCGGGCTTTCCGCCTGACGGAAAACAATTCACCCAATATCGGAGCCAAAAGGGAAGCATGGAAATACTTGCCAGTTCGATCGTGGCCGGACTGCTCTTCGGCATGGTGCTCGCGCTCGTGGCGCTGGGGCTTACGATCATCTTCGGTGTGATGGACATCATCAACTTCTCCCACGGCGAGTTTTTGATGTACGGCATGTACACCGCGCTTCTGGCCTCCCAGCTGTTGGGCATCGACCCGCTGCTGACCCTGCCCCTGGCCGCCCTGGTGGGATTTCTCCTGGGTATGGCCTGCTACCGGGGTTTCGTGACCTACATCCTGCGCGGCCCCATGATCGCCCAACTCCTGGGCACCTTCGGGCTCATGCTGCTGCTGCGCAACATCGCGCTGCTCGTCTTCGGCTCCGAAGACCGGGCCGTGCACCACGGCCTCCTGGTGGACAAGAGCTTCGAGATCGGTCTGGGCATCATCATCCCGGCCACCAAACTGGCCGCGGCCGGTCTTTCGGTGGTTGCCTTCATCGCCGTCTGGCTCCTGATGAACAGGACCCGGATGGGCAAGGCCCTGACGGCCACGGCGCTCAATCCCCAGGGTGCACGCTACATGGGCATTTCCACCGAGAAGATGAATGCCCTGGCCTGGGGCATCGGCGGCGCCTCGGTCACCGTGGCCGGCGCCCTGATCGTGAATTTCTGGCCGGTCAACCCCTACGTGGGGCTGCTCTTTACGATGATTGCCTTCACCATCGTGGCGCTGGGGGGTTTCGGCAGCGTGCCCGGCGCCTTCTTCGCCGCGCTCGTGGTGGGACTGATCACCGAGATACCGGGGTTCTGGGACTTTCTGACCTATACCCTGGAGATGGACTGGATGTACGACGTGCCCATGACCTCCTTCAAGTACATGTGGATCTACGTGGCCTATTTCATCATCATGGTGGTACGGCCCAGGGGACTGTTCGGATGGAAGCACTGAAGAACGCCTTCGATTTCTCCGATCAGCCGCGCCTGGACCTCGCCGTGGCGGCGGCGGTGGCCCTCTTCCTGCTGGTCTTTCCGCTGCTGCCCATTTCCGCCTTCGCCCTGGCCACGATGATCCAGTTCTTCATCTTCTCGCTTTACGGCATGGGCTGGAACACCATCGGCGGCTACGGCGGCCAGGTGGATCTGGGCAAGGCCCAGTATGTCGGTATCGGGGCCTACACCACCGCCGTGCTGCTGATCCGCTGGGACATCCCCTTCTGGTTTTCGATGCCCATCGGGGTGATGCTCTCGGTGGGCTGGTCGTTTATTATCGGCTACCCCCTGTTTCGCCTGACAGGCCATTATTTCGCCATCGCCACCATCGCCACCTCCCTGGTGCTCAAGGATCTCTTCGAGGTCTGGGATTTCGTGGGCGCCGCCCGGGGGCTGGAAATATCGCCCATCGCCTATCAGCCGCCGGATTTCCTGCGGCTGATCTTCAAAGAAGACATCTACTACTATTACGTGCTGTTCGCCTTCTTTCTGACCGGGGTCCTCTACCTCAACTGGTTCCGCAAATCGCGCCTGGGCTACCAGCTCCGGGCCATCAAGGACAACGAGGACGTGGCGCGCTCGCTGGGCATCAATGTGCACTGGGCCAAGATCAAGACTTACGCCATCGCCACGGCCTACGTCAGCGTGGTGGGCTCGTTTCACGCCTGCTACATCAAGGCCATTGAACCGGAAGACACCATGAGCCTGGACATTTCGATCCTGATCGCGCTCATGGCCATGCTGGGCGGCGCCGGCAGTCTCTGGGGCCCCATCATCGGGGCCGGCATCCTGATTCCCTTGAAGAGCTACCTCAAGGAATGGCTGGGCGGCATGGCCGGTCTGGCGGGCATGGACCTGATCCTCTACGCCGTGATCATCATGCTGATTTCGGCCAAGGAGCCGCGGGGGGTGTGGGGCATCGTTGAGCGTTGGCGACGGAGGAGACAGCGCTGATGGCCCTGCTGACAGTCGCAAACCTGATCAAGGATTTCGGCGGCCTGCGGGCCAATGACGACATTTCCTTCGAACTGGCCGCCGGCGAACTCCTGGGCCTGATCGGCCCGAACGGCGCCGGTAAAACCACGCTTTTCAACTGCATTGCCGGCAAATACCCCGTGAGCGCCGGACGCATCGTCTTCGACGCTGAAGACATCACGGCCCTCAACGCCCATGAGGTGGCCCGCCGCGGGCTGGCCCGCACGTTTCAGGTCTACGCCGCGGCCGGCGATTTGTCGGTACGCGAAAACGTGATGGTGGGCTGCTTCATGCGCACCGCTTCCCGGCGGCAGGCACGGGAGCGGGCCGATGCCATTCTGGAAGACCTCAATCTCAAGGAGGCGGCCGCCCAGTATGTCAGCGAATTGCCCGTGGCGGCCCAGAAGCAGGTCACCATGGCCACGGCCCTGGGCACGCAGCCCAAACTGCTGCTGCTGGACGAGGTCGCCGCCGGTCTCAACCCGGGCGAGATCGAGGAAATCATAGCCAGCATCCGACACATCCATCACGACCTGGGGGTGACCGTCATCCTGATCGAACATGTCATGGAGTTGGTCATGCGTATCAGCGACCGGGTGATCGTGCTGGATTCCGGGCGCAAGATCGCCGAGGGGCTTCCTGATGCGGTGGCCCGCGACCCGCAGGTGATCAAGGCCTATCTGGGCGAGCGCTATGTCCAGGAGCAGGGCGGGGAGGAGATTTAAACCATGGGCACCCGCATTCTGGCCATCGAAGACATCAAGGTGCGCTACTCCGGTCTGCCGGTGCTGCAGGGGGTCTCCCTGCACGTGCAGGCCGGTGAAACCGTGAGCGTCCTGGGTGCCAACGGGGCCGGCAAGTCCACGCTGCTGCGGGCCGTGATGGGCGCCCAGCCGGCCTTTGCGGGCCGGATCCTTTTCGCGGGACGTGAAATCCAGAAGCGGCGCACGGCCGACATCGTGGGCCTGGGCATCGTCTACGTGCCCGAAGAGAAAATGCTCTTCAGCCCCATCACGGTGGAGGAAAACCTCCTGCTGGGCGCCTATGTTCTGCGTGACGAGGCGCAGATCCGCGCGAACCTGGAATTTGTCTACCGCATGTTTCCACGGCTGGCGGAAAGGCGCCGCCAGGCCGCCTCGACCCTCTCGGGCGGCGAGCAGCAGATGGTGGCCATCGGCCGGGGGCTCATGTCCAGCCCCAAGATCCTCATGCTGGACGAGCCGTCATTGGGTCTGGCCCCGGTCCTGGTGGACGAGGTCCTCGATACGGTGCGCAAATTGAAAGCGGAGGGCATGACCATCCTGCTGGTGGAGCAGAACGTGCGCGAAGCCCTGGATCTGGCCGACCGGGGCTACATCCTGCAGTCCGGGCGGATCGTGGGCGAGGGCACCGGCGCCGAACTGATGGCCAGTGAGCAGGTCAAGTCGGCCTTCCTGGGCCTCTGACGACGGTTGCCTAAAAGGTCCGATAGCGGCGTTACGCGGCGGCCTTCGTCATTGCGGCGTACTTTAGTACGCCTCATTCCTCAGGCCTTGCAAGCCTTGCTCTCGAACCTTTTACGCAACCGTCGGCGGTCGGCGAAATCAATCTTTTATAGTGAAGTCCCTCCTGCAGAGCGGGAGACATCAGGTAGTCCCCGGAGTGCGATGATTTATGTGTTGGGCTCGCGTTTCTCCCCTTTGTCCCGCGCCGAGCATCGGCACGGCGGGCGGGTTAAGCGCGCGGACTTGTCTGAGCGCAGCGAGTTTCCGCGTGCGCCGACCATAAAAACCAGGTAATGAAGCAAGCATCATGCTGTCAGGCAAGGCGACCCAATGATGCGAGACGCACAGCAATCGTCAGATTGTGAGCACTCGAGCGAATTGGGCAACGCCGCATGGCAGCATTAGGCGCCGCGTCATTGCCTGGTTTGGCGACGCGCAGGGTAGGCGGGACATGGCGGTAGGACTTTTCTGAATTCTCCCCTTCCATGGCGACAAGCCAAATCCCTCCCAGAAGGAAAAACTTTTCTCTGGAAATCGAATAATTCTTGTCTTGGCTGTCATATACTTCCTTGGCCCCTAAACCTTCACACAACAATCTTGAGGTTTTGTCCAAATCCCGGACCATGATCGTGATGTGGCTTATTCCCTGTACCATTCCTGAGGCGCCAACCGATTGAATTCAATTTAGCCCCGCCTATAAAGGCGGGGGCTTTGATTAGGGCATCTGTCGCTCGGCTTTCAGGCGGGCGCCCGCCACAGAGCTTCCGGCGATCCGACCAAAGGTGTCCGTTTTTCCTGACACCCGATACCCGAAACCTGCATCCGGCCTGACCGGCAGCCACGGCGGCCAGGTTTCTATTCGGCCGGGGATTGTTGCTTTAGATACGGCGTTCGCCGCGTCAACTGCGGACGCCGAAAGTCTGCATGGAAAAGGCCGCCCGTTCGGCCGCCGTTCGCTCGCCCCGGGCCGCTTCCTTGTCGATCCGTTTCGCGCGGGGCCTCAGCCCCACGCCGTTGGCCACCTGGATGGCCAAGCCCGGCCGGGCGTTCAATTCGAGGATCATGGGCCCCTTCCGGCGGTCGAGAACGATGTCGGCTCCCAGGTAGCCCAGCCCGGTGATGTCGGCGCAACGGCTGGCCAGTTCGGTGAAGGCGGGCCAGTCGGGCACTTCGAAGGCGGAGAGATCCTTTTGCGTGTCGGGGTGATGGGTCAGCGGCTGCCCGAACATGACGGCTTTGAGCGCCTTGCCGTCGGCCATGTCGATGCCCACGCCCACGGCCCCCTGATGCAGGTTGGCCTTGCCGTCCGAGGCACTGGTGGACAGGCGGGTCATGGCCATGACCGGGTAGCCCTTGAAGACGATGATGCGGATGTCCGGAACCCCCTGGAAGGTGAATCCGTCGAAGGCGTCCGAGAAATCGACCATCTCTTCGATCATGGCCACGTCGTTGTTGCCGCCCAGGCTGTAAAGCCCGCTCAGGGTGTTGGAGGCGTGGCGCTCCACGGCTTTCAGGTTGATGCGGCTGCCGCTGGGTTTGACGAAGTCGGGGCCGTCCTTGCCGGTGACCACCAGGATGCCTTTACCCCCGCTGCCCTTGGCCGGTTTCATCACGAAGGCCTCGTGGTCGGCCAGGAAGCGGCCGAGTTCCCGGACGTTGCCCTGGGTGCGCACCACGCCGAGAAGGCGCGGGGCGGCGATGGCCGCCTTTTCGACGATTTCCTTGGTCTTGAGCTTGTCGTCCACCAGGGGATAGAGCCGTCGGGGATTATAGCGGGCGATCATGGCGAAGTTGCGGCGATTCATACCGACGATGCCGGCCCGGCGCAATTTGGCGGGTGATGTCCAGCGCATGGGCCTACTCCCTCACCAGCGGCTCGAAACGCCGCAGTTCGCTCAGCCGGTAGCCGGTGTAGCTGCCGATCATGACGATGGCGGCCAGCACCACGAGCAGGAGTTCGGGGAAGGTGAAAGTGAGGTGGGCGACGTATTTGTTTTTCATGACCAGAAAGATCAGCGAGGCCGAAAGCAGGGTCCCGCCGCCTTTCACGAAGACGTCCCGCGGCCCCTCTTCTTCCCACAGCACGGACATGCGCTCGATGGTCCAGGAAATGATGATCATCGGGAAGAAAGTCACCCGCAGCCCGGCCTCGATGCCCAGCTTGATGCTGACGACGCTGATGGCCACGTAAATGATGATCACGAAGACCAGCACGGCTGAAATGCGGGGTACCAGCAGCAGGTTGAGGTGACTCAGATAGCCGCGCAGAACGAGGCCGATGCCCACGATGAGGACGAAGAGCGTCAGTCCGACCAGGAGGTTGACCTGCAAAAACACCATGGCGATCAGGATGGGCATGAACGTCCCCGCGGTCTGAAGGCCCACCATGTTGCGCAGGATGACCACGATCAGCGCGCCCAGAGGGATCATCAGCAGCAGTTTGAAGGTGTTCTGGTGGGCCAGGGGCAGGCTGTAGATCGAAAAGTCCACCAGCATACTATGGCTGAATTTGCCGTGCTTGATGGCCGTGCTCCTGGCCAGTCGTCTGCCCTTCATGGTGGCGAGGCTTAGCTCGCTGCCGGAGCCGCCCGTAATTTCGAGAACGGATTCGTCGTGCTTCGACCAGAGGAGAAAATGGCGCGGGTCTTCGATTTCCGCGCTGCGCGGGCTGATCAGCCGCAGGCCTGCGTCCGTCTGGATCTGAATATAGGCTTTGAGTTTCTGCTTCTTCTTGGCCGCGTCGAGATCAAGGCCCTTGACGGCCCGGGCCTTGACCCCGGCCATGTTCAGCAGACTGGCCGCCAGGTTGTATTTGCCGCCGAATTCATCCGCATCGGCCAGCAGTCGCCGCGCCTTGGGATTGAGCGGGTCGTTCAAGGCCGCCATGATCAGGACGGCAATTTCTTCCGCGGTCCTACCGGCCTGCCGTACTTCCTTCACGATGTTTTCAGCCGCCTTTTGGGGCGCATCGTCCAGCACCGGTACCGGGGTCGTATCGAATGCGCTTGCGGCCGGTTTGGCGCCGCTTCGCCGGTAAATGGTCGAATGCAGGAACAATGTCTGCGGGCCGGTCACGTTTTGCGCCTCCCAGACGACCCGTCCACCTTTGATTTCAGAAATGAAGTCCGGGGTACGGGACGGGTTGCGCTCCAGGATGGCGTGAAACAGACCGGCATCGGGCAAATTCAATGACACCTGGGCTGGCCCGCCGTCGGCGGTGAAAGTGATGGTGGCCTCCACGGTCCAGACCGTTTCTTTGGCCGTGGGCGTGAGGGGAAAACCCAGCTTGAGGTGTTTGTACAGCGCCAGGCTGCCGCCGAGCAGGACGAGGGCGAGAACGATGACGATCAACTGGATGCGCGACTTCATTGGGAATCCTCGCTCATGGGGGTGGCCGTGTTTTTGCGGGTGACATCCACGACGAATTTACCCTGCAGAAAGTTGCGGCCGATCAACACCGGGTAGGTGAAGGCCGAGCGGTCGGTGAGGGAAAACTCCCGATAGAGTTCAATCTTGCCCAGAGATGCTTTCAACTTGATCACCGGGCGGTACTGCGGGTCGGTGCCGTGACGGGTGATTTCGACCGTGCGGGTCAGGCGGCCTTCCAACTTGACCTTTTTGCCGCTGCGCCGGTCGAGGAGGATAAAGCGCACCCACTTTTTGCCGTCGCGTTCGAACTTCTGGATGTCGCGCGCATCCAGGGACGACGTCGTGGCGCCCGTGTCGATGCGGGCGGGTAGCGTGAGGCCGGCCTTCACGATGGTCACCGGTTCCACCTCGCCGATAATCTGCATGTCCTGAATGGACTTCGGACCCTGGGGGGGCTCGACCGGGGCCGGTTTTACCGCCGCCTGCGGCGTTGCTTCCGGAGGCGCCGCGGTGGTTGGATCAACCGGGGCAG
>JASJBQ010000132.1 GCA_030066455.1 Desulfobacterales bacterium | reverse complement strand
TGCTTTGCCCTGGGCAATCCCATGGGGCCCGTATACGCCGGGGAGCTCCAGTGCCGGGGGCTGGGCATGAAGGTGATGGCCTTCGACGGGAACGGGCAGCCCGTAGTCGGGCAGCAGGGAGAGCTCGTCTGCACGGCGGCCTTTCCCTCGATGCCGATCTATTTCTGGAACGATCCCGACCAGCAGAAATACCACAAGGCCTACTTCAAGGTCTATCCGGATATCTGGCGCCACGGCGACTACATCACCGTAACCGCGCGCGGCGGCGTGATCATGCACGGCCGCTCGGACGCCACCCTCAACCCGGGCGGGGTGCGCATCGGAACGGCTGAAATCTACCGTCAGATCGACCCCATCGAAGCGATTGCCGACTGCGTGGTTGTCGGGCAGCACTGGAAGAACGATGTGCGTGTGATTCTCTTCGTGCAGATGGCACCGGGGCACGAATTGACCGACGCGCTCCAGAACCAGGTGCGCGCCACCATCCGGGCCAACGCCTCGCCGCGTCACGTGCCGGCCAAGATCGTGCCCGTCGCCGATATTCCCTACACCCTGAACATGAAAAAGGTGGAACTGGCGGTGGGCAAGGTGATCCACGGCGAAACCGTGACCAACAAGGACGCGTTGCGCAATCCGGAAGCCCTGGACCACTACCATGACCTGGCCGTCCTGCAGGAGGACTGATCCCGCGGCGGCCCGGGCGGGGGCAGGATGCAGAGGGAGGAAGTATACCCATGGATTCCAAGCTTCCCGATGTCGGGGTGACCATTTTTACGGTCATGTCGCAGCTGGCCCAGGAGTCGGGCGCCATCAATCTCTCCCAGGGCTTTCCCGACTTCGACGTCAGCCCGCAGTTGATCGACAGGGTCACGCATTACATGCAGGCGGGCTACAACCAGTATGCCCCGATGCAGGGGGTGCCTGCCCTGCGGGCGGCGATCGCCGCCAAGGTGGAGGCGCTCTATGGCGGGCGCTACGATCCCGACACGGAGATTACGGTGACCTCCGGGGCCACCGAGGCCCTCTACGCGGCTGTTTCGGCGGTGGTGCGCCCTGGCGACGAGGTGATCATCATCGAGCCGGCCTATGATGCCTATGAACCGGTGGTGCGCCTCAACGGCGGTGTGCCGGTCTTTGTTTCCCTGTCTTTTCCCGACTACCGCATCGACTGGGACGCGATCGGGCGTCGGTTCACCCCGCGCACCCGCGCGTTGATCCTCAACGCCCCGCACAATCCCACCGGCACCAATCTGGGATCGGCCGATATCGCCGCCCTCGAGGCTCTCGTGGGCCTCTATGATTTCTATATCATCAGCGACGAGGTCTATGAACACATTGTCTTCGACGGCCGGCCGCACCAGAGTCTGGCGCGATTTCCAATGCTCTGGCCCCGCAGTTTCATCGTCAGCTCTTTCGGCAAGACCTATCATGCCACCGGCTGGAAAGTGGGCTACTGCCTGGCCCCGGCAGTTTTGACGAGCGAATTCCGCAAGATTCACCAGTATCTGACCTTCGCCACAAGCACGCCTGTGCAGATGGCGCTGGCCGACCACCTTACGGCAAGCGACGATCATCTGACCCTGGCGGATTTCTACCAGGCCAAACGCGATCGCTTCCGGGAACTGCTGGGGGCTACCCGCTTACGCCCGCTGGCCTGCGATGGCACCTATTTCCAGATGGTGGACTACTCAACCATTACGACGGAAGCCGACACCGTCTTCGCCCGGCGTCTGACCACCGACTTTGGCGTGGCCGCGATACCGCCCTCGGTTTTCTACCACGATCAGCGGGATGATCACGTGCTGCGCTTCTGTTTTGCCAAGCATGACCAGACCCTCGAGGAGGCCGTCGAAAAGCTATGCCGGATTTAACCCTCACCCTAGTGCAGAGTGAACTGGTCTGGGAGCACCGCAAGGCCAATCTCGAACGATTCGAAGAGCGCCTGCAGCCGCAGGCCGGCGCCACCGATCTGGTGATCCTGCCGGAGATGTTTTCCACCGGCTTTACCATGAATGCCGCCCCGCTGGCGGAGACCATGCAGGGCCCCACCCTCAACTGGATGCAGAACCTGGCCCGGCAACTGGCGGCCGATATCGCCGGCAGCGCCATCATTCGGGAAAACGGCCAGCTCTACAACCGTCTGCTGTGGGTCCGACCCGACGGCGCCCATTTCACCTATGACAAGAAGCATTTGTTTCGCATGAGCGGGGAGCACAAGGTTTATACTGCCGGTCGGGAGCTGCTGACCGTGGCGATCAATGGCTGGCAGGTGCGGCCATTTATCTGCTATGACCTTCGCTTCCCGGTCTGGTGCCGCAATCGCAATCTGGAATACGACCTGGCGATCTACGTGGCCAACTGGCCCGCGGCGCGGGCCGATCACTGGCGCAGCCTCCTCCAGGCCCGGGCCATTGAAAACCAGTGCTATGTGGTCGGGGTCAATCGGGTGGGAACGGACGGCAACGGCCTGGCCTACCGGGGCGACTCCAGCGTCATCGACCCCCGGGGTGAGGTGCGCTACCACTGCGAAGAGCGGGAAGACGTCTTCAACACGACCCTTGCGCGCGAAGCGCTGGACGCCTACCGGGAGGCCTTTCCGGCCTGGAAGGATGCGGACGCCCACTAACCTGCCCCGACCGCGTTCAGACGTATCGGCATGCAGCCGATTGTGCCCTTCAAGGGTTTTGCTTGACAGATCTGAATGCGATTCAGTATTTAGAGCGCGTATCTCGCCCTGCCATTTTTAATATCGCGCGCCGCCGACACCTTAATCTTCAATGCACAGGAGGATTTCGATGGCCGACCACGTCTGGCCCACGCCCCACTGGCCCGAAGGTGTACCGCACGCTCTCAGCGATTACGACAAACCGTTGTTCACGATTCTGGACGATGCGGCCGCAAACTATCCCGACAATCCCTACACGATTTTCAACGATGCCACCCGAACGTTCACCCAAGTCAAGGACACGGCCGATCGCATCGCCAATTTCCTGCACTCCCAGGGCATCGCCAAGGGCGACCGGGTGGCCATCTTTCTGCCCAACCTGCCGCACTACCCGGAAATCTACTTCGGCATCCTCAAAGCCGGCGCAGTGTGCGTGACCTGCAATCCGCTCTACACACCCGCCGAGCTCAACTACCAGCTCAACGATGCCGGCGCCAAGGCGCTCTTCTGCATGGACCATCCCCAGTTCTACCCCACCACGGTCGAGGCCGTTAAGGGCACGAGTGTGGAAGCGGTGGTGATCTGCAGCGTCAAATCCTACCTGCCCTGGCTCAAAGGATTTCTGGGTGGTCTCCTGGGCAAGATTCCCAAGGCGGAGAGCTATGAACCGGGGCATCTTTTTTTCGACAACGCAGTGGCTGGCGCCCGGCCGGAGCCGCCCGACATCACAGTGAATCCTTCCGAAGATCTGGCCCTGATCATCTACACCGGGGGGACCACCGGCGTTCCCAAGGGAGCGGCCCTGACCCACACCAATTTCTTTTACGATATCAAGGCTGCCGATGCCTGGATTCGCATTCCACCCGAACCCGGCCAACCGCCTGAAAATCTCCAAGCAGGGGGAAAGCACTGCTATTTGGGGGTGCTGCCCTGGTATCACAGCTTCGGCATGACTTGTGCCCTGCTTTCGGCTTGCGCTTTGGGCGCCCGCCTCATCTGTGTGCCGGACCCCCGGGCCGGCGATCCGCCCTTCACCGAGGTTCTCAAAATAGTTCAGAAACATCGCCCCACCCTCATGCCGGCCGTGCCGACTATCTTCGTGGCATTCACCAACCATGCGCTTCTGGACCAGTTTGACCTGACATCCCTGATGGGCTGCTTTTCGGGTGGGGCACCTCTGCCACCCGAGGTCTGCAAGCGCTTCGAGGAGAAGACCGGTTCCGTCATCTTCGAGGGGTATGGCTTGAGTGAAACCGCTCCCATTGCTTCGATCAATCCGACCAACACCGAACAGCGGAAGATCGGCTCCATCGGATTTCCAATGCCCGGTACCGACATCAAGATTCTGGATGTCGAGACCAGCGAATCCGAGATGCCGCGCGGCGAAGACGGGGAAGTCGCCATCAGTGGCCCTCAGGTCATGAAGGGTTACTGGAACCGACCGAACGAAACCGCGGAAGTCATCCGCGAGATTGACGGCCGGCGCTATTTTCTCACCGGCGATATCGGCCACATCGACGAAGAGGGTTACATCGTCATCACCGACCGCAAGAAGGACATGATCCTGGTGGGCGGCTTCAACGTCTACCCGCGGGAGGTGGAGGACGTTCTCTTCACCCACCCCAAGGTCGAACTGGCCGCCGCGATCGGTGTGCCGGACGAAAAGAGCGGGGAGAGCGTCAAGGCCTTCATCAAAGTCATCGCGGGCCAGACCTGCACCGAAGAGGAAATCCGGGATTTCTGCAAGGAGAACATGGCGGGCTACAAACGCCCCAAACGGATCGAGTTCCGCGACGAGATCCCGACCTCCAACGTGGGCAAGGTGCTGCGACGGGTGCTGCGGGACGAGGAGATGGGCAAGACGGCGTAACGCCGAATAAACTTCACAAGCGCATTATCGGGCGGCCAGCGGGCCGCCCATATTATTGGCATCGCAATTTCGATTAGGTACGATAATACTTCCGATGGGCATCGAGATAAGAAATGATGTTACTTTTCTTGACGGATGCGTAAAAGGCTCGAGACCAAGGCTTCGTGTAACGCAGGTAGCGGGCCTTTTACACAACCTTCTTAGAGGTAGTCGACCCATTCCCAGCGTATGTGCCCATTCGCGCTTACCCGTTGCAGTCCCCGCCGGCGGTGGGCTTCATGCAGGGCGTCGGCGACCTGGTCCGGGTTGAAGGCGTGCAGGTGCTCGGCGGCGTGCCGGGCGATCTGTCGGAGCTGGTTTCCTTCCGGGGCTGCGGCTGCGGTTTTCAACTCTATCCCGTTCAGCACCTCCGCCATCATCAGTTCGTAGAGAATGACGGTGCGTTCCATGTTGAGAACCTGTTCGCGTTCCTCCGGGGTGGCCGTGCCGCCGTCTATCTTGCGGCGGATATTTTCCAGGTAGCCGTGCAGGCGCTGCTCCCATTTTTCGGCCTGGGCATCGAGCCGGTCGGGGTCCAGCTCCTCAGGGGTGCAGACGGCCCGGTTGGCATGGTAGTCGTCCCAGTTGGTCGAGAGGATGGTGAGACCGTAGTCGGCAGCCCGGGTGTGAACTTCGGTTCCCGGAAACGGGGCCAGCAGGTGGAAGCCGTAGCAGAGGCCTTCCTGTTCGAGCCGCTCGGCAAAGGCCATGGTGTGCGCAAGGGTTTCCGGGGTTTCGCCGGGAAGGCCCAGGATGAAGGAGGCATGCGGGGCGATGCCGATCGCGCGGCACATTTGCACGGCCTCGACGGCCTGGTCCAGGCGGATGCCTTTACGCACCCTTTGGAGGATCTCGGGGCTGCCGGATTCGATCCCGAAAGAGACCGCCTGGCAGCCGGCGGCCTGCATGCGCTCGAGAATCTCCGCCGAAACGGTGTCCACCCGGGCAAAGGCCGACCAGCGGATGTCGAGCCCACGTGCGATGATGGCATCGCAGACCGCCAGGCAATGGCGCCGGTTGGCGGTGAACAGGTCGTCGGCCAGGTTGATCTGGGTGAATCCCTTCCCGGCCAGGTCGACCATTTCGTCAGCCACGGCATGCGGTTGTCGGTAGCGCACCCGTGCGCCCATCACTTTACGCCCCACGCAGAAGATGCACGGGTAGGGGCAGCCCCGGCTGGTGGTCAGGCTGACCGGCATGCCCAGGGTACGGTAGCGTCCCAGCGGCAAGAGGTGGCGGGCCGGGGGCGACAACCGGTCGATGTCGGGCATCGGGGGCCGCTCGACCGTGTGGTGGACGGTTGGCCCCCGGCGGAAGCTCAGGCCCGCAATCTTATTCCAGTCGCGGCCGTTCGTATCGGCCGCCACCAGCGCGGCGAGGGTTTCTTCCCCTTCGCCGCGCACGATCACATCCAACGCGGGCACCGCCTGCAGGGTGGCCTCGGCGGTGAAGGTGACATGCGGGCCGCCCATCACCGTCCGGACACCGGGATCGTCGGCTTTCACCCGGCGGACGATGTCGAGGGCCCGGTTGACCGTCATGGTGACGGCGGTCACCCCAACCCAATGCGGCTGGAAGGCTTTGAGTTCCTCCCGCAGACGCACTTCGGAGACTGGGCTTACGACGCCGTCCAGGAGACGCACCACGATCCCGACGGCTTCAAGGGCTCCGGCCAGGTAGGCCAACCCCAGGGGCGGGGAGGGGGTTTCGGAAATCGGATAATAGGGGTTGATCAGCAGGACGCGCTTCATTTCAAAGTTCGGCATCAATGGGGAGACACAAAAATGGCCCGGGTATTCCCGGGCCATCTGGACGGTTTGGGGCCGCGCCGACTGGGCCGGCGCAGCCATCGATTGTTGGGTTTAGAACAGCCCCGTCACCTTGCCGGTTAAAGGATCGACGTCCACACGGCGGTAGGCCGGGTTGGAGCCGGTACCCGGCATCAGGCTGATGGGACCTGCGCAGGGGCAGAGGAACTTCGCGCCGGAGTAGATCAGCACGTCGCGGATGGGCAACGTCCAGCCCTTGGGCGCCCCTTTGATGGTCTTGTCGTGGCTGAGGCTCTCGTGCGTCTTGACCATCATGGTGGTAAAGTCGTCGTACTTGGGATCGTTTTCCAGCATCTTGGCTTTGGCCTCGGCTCCGGCTTCCCAGGCAACACCGTCGGCGCCGTAGACTTCTTTGGCGATGACTTCCACGCGGTCGCGCAGCTTCATCTCCAGCGGGTAGAGGAATTTGAACTCGTTTTCTTCTTCACAGGCGTCGATCACGGCATCAGCGAATTCCAGGGCACCGTCGCCGCCCAGTTCCCAGTGTTTGGACTCGGCACAGCGGGCACCGGCCGCCTCGGCGGCCTTGCGTATGACGGCGCACTCGGCGTCGGTGTCGGTGTAGAAGCGGTTGATGCAGACCACCGGATTGATGCCGGCCTTGCGGATGGTGTTGATGTGATGCACCATGTTGGCGCAGCCCTTTTCCACCCACTCCAGGTTCTCCTTGGTGTACTCCTCGGGCAGGGCCTTGCCGGTCACGACCGTGGGGCCGCCGCCGTGCATTTTCAGGGCGCGGATGGTGGTGGTCAGCACCGAAACGTGTGGCTTGAGGCCGGAAAAACGGCTCTTGACGTTCCAGAACTTCTCGAAGCCGATGTCGGCGCCGAACCCGGACTCGGTAACGTGGTAGTCGAAGAGCTTGAGACCGACGCGGTCGGCGATGATGGAGCTCTGGCCCACGGCGATGTTGGCGAACGGTCCGGCGTGCACCAGGCAGGGGTTGTACTCGGCGGTGCACATCATGGTCGGGTTGATGGTCTGGCGCATGAAGGCCGTCATGGCGTTGCCGCATTCAAGGTCACCGGTGGTCACCGGTTTGCCGGATTTGTCGAAGGCCACGGTGATGTTGTTGAGGCGCTCTTTCAGGTCGGCCAGGTCGCGGATAATCGACAGGATGGCCATACACTCGGAACCCACCGCGATGCCGAACTTGGACTGCATGGTGAAGCCGTCGAAACGGCCGCCGATACCGATGATGATGTTGCGCAGGGCCTGGGCGCAGAAGTCGATGATCCAGCCCATTTCCACGCGGGTCGGATCGATGTCCAGGCGCGGCATACCGGTGAGGCGTTGCAGCTGCTCGTCATTGTAGTTGCGCTCGTGTTGCATGCGGGCGGTCAGCGCCACCATGGCCAGGTTGTGGGCGTTCATGATGTCGTTGATGTCGCCCGTGAGTCCCAGGGAGAATTCGGTCATGGGGATCAGCAGGCTGTTGCCGCCGCCGGCCGCCGTACCCTTGACGTTCATGGTCGGTCCGCCCGAGGGTTGGCGCAGGGCGCCGCCAACGTTCTTACCGCGTTTGCCCAAACCTTCCATCAAACCGCAGGAAGTCGTGCTCTTGCCTTCACCCAGCGGGGTCGGGGTGATGGCGGTGACTTCGATGTACTTGCCATCCGGTTTGTCTTTGAGCCGGTCGATAATTTTCAGAAAATCGAGCTTGCCCAGCCGACCCATGGGCAGCATCTCACCTTTTACCAAACCGAGCTTGTCAGCCCATTCCTCCGGAGTCGGCATGTTCTTTTCCGCTTCTTCGGAAATCTGCCAGTCTGCCATGTTAACCGCATCGTAAGCCATGAATCCTCTCCTCCTTGTTGTGGTTTTGGGTGGAACGGATAACGAAACCGATTTACAAGTGCCGGTTCCCTGACGGAACCAAGGTAGGGGTATTTATGAACGACTGCGGCGCGGCGATGGAACCTTCAGGCCCGCCGATTTAAAGCTCGAAGGGGACTCGGAATCCTTAGCATTTGCGTTTTTTTTTGGCAAGGGAAATCGAAGTGCCAAAGACGTGTTTCACGCCTGGCAGCGATGCAGGCGGTAATAATAGCCTTCCCGCTGGAGCAGCTGCTGATGCGTGCCCGCCTCGCGGATGCGTCCGCGCTCCATCACGATGATGCGGTCGGCCTGGCGCACGGTGGACAGGCGGTGGGCCACCACGATCGTGGTGCGGTTGGCGGTCAGGCGGTTCAGGGCTTCCTGGATCCGGGTCTCGGTGTTGGAGTCGATGTAGGAGGTGGCTTCGTCGAGGATGATCACTTCGGCTTCGCGGGCAAAGGCCCGGGCGATAGAGAACAGCTGCCGCTCGCCGCTGGAGAGCGCGCCGCCGCCTTCGCCGATAGGGGTGTCCAGCCCCTGGGGCAGGCGGTCCACGATAGCGCGGCAGTTGGCGGCGGCCAGGATGGCCTGGATCCTGTCTTCCGACACGGTGTCGGGATCCGGAAAGATGTTGGCGCGCACCGAGCCTGCGAATAAAAACGGCTCCTGGGTGACCAGCGCCATGCGGGCGCGCAGGGTCGCGGGATTCACGCCGGTCATGTCGCGCCCGTTGATCAGGATGCGGCCCTGCTCGGGAAGATAGAAACGCAGCAGGAGCATGGTCAGGGTGGTTTTCCCGGAACCGGTGGCGCCCACCAGGGCGACGGTTTGGCCGGCCCCGACCTCAAAGGACACATCCGTGAGAACCGGCTCCCCCGGGACGTAGCTGAAGCCTACCCTGTGGAATTCGATGGTTTCGATGCGTTTTAATTCTTCCCCGACCGGCGCGGGCATCGCCTTCGGGCGGGGCATCCGATCCGGGCTGTCCATGATCAGGAAAATGCGCTCAGCCGATGCCAGCGCATTCTGCAGAATGTTGTATTTCTCGGAGAGGTCGCGGATGGGCCGGAAGAACATGCGCAGGTAGGAGATGAAGGCCACCAGGACCCCCAGGGTCATGTCGGCGTTGACGATCCGCCAGCCCCCGTACCAGACGATGATGGCCACGGTCACGAGCGCCAATACCTCCACGAAGGGCATGAAAACCGCAAGAATGTGGATGTGATCCATCCCGGCCTGGTAGTTTTCGTGGTTGAGCCGGCGGAAGTGTTCTGCATTGCGACGCTCGCGGCGGAAGGCCTGCAGGATTTTGATTCCGCCGATGGTTTCGGCGAAATGGGTGTTGATTTCGGCGATCTTGACCCGCTGCCGGCGGAAGACTTCCCGTACCCGGCGTGAAAACCAGATGGAAGCAACGACCACCAGCGGCAGCACGGCAAAGGATGCCAGGGCCAGGCGCCAGTCCATGACGAGAAGAACGGCGCCGATGCCCGCCAGCAGAAAGAGGTCTTTGAAGAGCATGGAGAGCACCGAGGTGAAGAGCTCGTGCATGTTCTGGACGTCGTTGGTGGCGCGGGTGACAAGGCGGCCCAGGGGATTGCGGGTAAAAAAGGTCAGTGAAAGTTCGAGCAGGCGGTCGAAGAGCTTCAGTCGCAGATCGTGCATGATCCGATGGCCGGTGTACTCCATCACCAGGCGCTGCACGAAGTTGAAAACGAAGTCCAGGGCAATCAGCAGCAGGAAGGCGGCCGTAATCCACAGAAGACCGTCGAGGTCCTTCTGGCGCAGTGTCCGGATCGCCTCGGGCGGCAGATGTTGCAGGTCACGCCAGGCGATCTGCGCGACGCGGCCTTCGATGCGGAACCGTTCCGGGTGGTTTGCCACCACGGCCTGTACGGCCGGATCGGCAACCGACACGGTCAGGATCCGGTTGGCGCCGGGGCTTCCGTCCGCAGGCCTGGCGGCCGCCGGGAGGATATAACGGTCGATGGCGGTTTTGGTCAGGTAGGGCAGGGCCAGGTCCATGAGCGTCAGCGTGACGACGATGCCTACGGAAAACACGAGCCACAACCGATAAGGCGCCAGAAACGGCAGCATGCGTTTGAGCAGCCGCAGGTCGTAGGCCTTGTCCAGCTGGTCTTCCTCGAAATAGCCCAGGTCATGCTGCATCGCGTTCCTCCTCGAGCGTCTGACGGCGCCAGACATCGGCATAGTAGCCCGGCTGACGGACGAGATCGTCGTGGTGGCCGGCAGCGATGATTCGGCCCCGGTCGATCACCACGATGCGGTCGCAGTGGCGCAGGGCCGAGAGCCGCTGAGAAACGAGCAGGAGGGTGCGCTGTCCCTGGAGGGCACGGATGGCGGTGATGATCTGCCCGGCCGTAGCCGTGTCGACCTGGCTGATGGGGTCGTCCAGCAGCAGAAAAGGACTGTCGGTGAGAAGGGCGCGTGCCAGCACGATCCGCTGCTTCTGACCCCCCGAGAGGACGATGCCTTTTTCGCCCACCGGTGTCTCCAAACCCCGGGGAAAATAATCCAGCGTCGCGCTCAGGGCGGCCTGCTCCACCACCCGGGCCAACTGCGCTTCCGGGACAGAGCGGCCCAGCGTGATGTTCTCCCGCACGCTGGCGGCGAAGAGAAAAGGCTCCTGGGGCACGTAGGTCACCAGTTCACGGAGCACGCCCAGCCGAATCGTGCGCAGGTCGTGGCCGTTGAGGCGGACCGCGCCGCCCACCGGGTCGTAGAGTCGGGGGACCAGCTGCAGCAGGGTCGACTTGCCGCCTCCGGGTGGGCCGGTCAGTCCGATGCTCTCACCCGGTGCGGCCCGCAGGGAAATTCCCTCCAGGGCCGGGGCCGCATTGTCGGTTTGGGAACGGCCGGCATAATGAAAGCGCACGTCTTCGAAGACCAGCGTGTGGGGAGGGCTAAGATCTACTCGTCCGTTCGGGGGGTCTTCGATCGCCGGTTCGGTCTCGAGAATCACCTGAAGGCGTTCCAGCGAGGCGCGTCCACGCTGGATCAGGTTAGTGACCCAGCCCATGGCCATCATGGGCCATGTCAGGAGGCCGAGGTAGCTGATAAAGGCCACGAAGTCCCCCGGCGTGATCGTCTGCAGGATGGTCAGGCGCCCCCCCACCAGCAGGACGATGGCCATGCTCACATTGGTCAAAAGCAGCATCATGGGCAGGAAGGCTCCGGTGATGCGGACCAGTTCGATGTTGCGCCCGACGTAGTGGGTGGAGGCGCTGCGCACGGCCAGGGAAGCCTGCGGCTGCCAGGTG
>JASJBQ010000131.1 GCA_030066455.1 Desulfobacterales bacterium | reverse complement strand
GCGGCGGTATCAGGATGCGCTCCTGCTTGTCGCAGGCGCAATCAAAGGCCCCGCCGATGAATACCCGGCGAAAGCGGCGCATGCTGTCGTTTTTCTGGGCCAATTGCAGGATGCGCGATTCGATGCGGCGCCATTCATCCAGAGGGTAGGCCACCAGGCAGCCGTCCATGCGGGAGAGCATGACCCGCTCGCCGCCATCGGCGCGAATGACATCCCGGAAGCGCGCTGGAATGATCAGTCGCCCCTTGGCGTCGATGGTATGGAATGAGCTGCCGCGAAACATGGATATCCCTTTGCCTCCACATTAATCCACTTTTTAAATTTTTATGGATTAATTTAAGCATAAAGTCAAGGAAAAAGGAGGCGATTAAGATTAAAATTTGTAATAATTAAATCTAGTTAATTATAAATTTTGGGCATTCCAAAAAATGTGGAGTATAGTGGATATTATTTTGAGATACCGGCGTTGTAGAGGATGCTCAAACCGGCGGTTGCCGCGAGCTGGAGGGCCGGCTTGACTTCTGGCGGTGAAAACAGGTAGCACGGTGGAAAATTTTACCCTTGCGGGTCTTTGGGCCGGCGATGAAAAACGGAAAGCACACTCGGGATGGATTTGATCGATCGGATTCGCGCACAGGTCGAGCCGCTGTTTGCCCGGCAGAAAGGCAGCCACGATTGGGAGCACACCCTGCGGGTCGATCGTCTGTGCCGCCGGATTGGGCCCCTGGAGGGCGCGGACCCGCTGGTGCTGGGCCTGGCGGCCTGCCTCCACGACATCGGCCGCAGCCGGCAGGACAGCAGCCGGGGGGCGGTATGCCATGCACGCCAGGGGGCTGACATGGCCGCCGCGATCCTGGTGCCGCATCGGTTGCCGGCGGATGTCGCAAACAACGTGCTGCACTGCATCCGTTCCCACCGCTACCGGCGCGGGGAAGCGCCGCAGACCATCGAGGCCAAGGTGCTCTTCGATGCCGACAAACTCGACGCCATCGGGGCGGTGGGCGTCGCCCGGGCCTATCTGTTCGCCGGAGAGGTGGGGGCGCGTCTCCACAACCCCGACAATGCCGTCGACGACACGGTACCCTACACCCGCGACGACACCGGTTTCCGTGAGTATCGCCTGAAGCTGCGCCACATCAAGGACCGCCTGCTGACCGTCGAGGGGCGGCGTCTGGCGGCGGCGCGTCACCGCGTGATGGTGGATTTTTTTGAAAGGTTTATCGCCGAAATCGAAGGCCACTGCTGATGTTGGCCGCCAGGCGGCATCTTTCGGCCCGGCGGCGGCGTTCTCGCGATTTGCTGGTCCTCGACGTAGCTTCGGCTACGCCTGCGGTCATCCAATCGCTGCGGCCTTGCCTCGAACCAAAATCTACCACCTGGCGGTCAACATCATGGTTTGCTTCGAATACAATTTAAACGACCAACCTACAGGAGGGGATTCTGTGCCATGAGTATCAATACGGTTGAGACGATTGACGCGCAAGTGAAGGTGCGGCATGTGCTGGCAAGCGTTTCCGACAAGAGCGGGCTGGAGACGTTCATCCCCGGGCTGGTGGCCGCCTGCCCGGAAGTGAAGATTTTCTCCACCGGCGGCACCTACGCCCGGATAAAGGCGATCCTGGGGGCGGAGGCCGGTGAGCGGCTGCTGGCCGTTTCGGATTACACCGGCCAGCCCGAAACCCAGGGCGGGTTGGTAAAGACCCTCGATTTCAAGATCTACCTGGGGCTTCTGACCGAAACCTACAATGACGCCCACCAGGACGATCTCAAACGCACGGCGGCCGCGCCCATCGACATGGTCGTCGTGAATCTCTACCCTTTCAAGCAGACCATCGCCCAGACCGGCGTCACCGTCGAGGGCGCCCGCGGCCAGATCGACATCGGCGGTCCCTGCATGATCCGGGCGTCGGCCAAGAATTTCATCCGGGTGGCCTCGGTCGTGGATCCATCCGATTATGCCGGTATTCTGGAAGCACTGCGCACCACCGGGGGGCGGACATCGCTGGATCTGCGTTTTGCGCTGGCCCAGAAAGCCTTTGCCCACACCGCCGACTACGACCGGGCGATTGCCGACTACCTGCGGGGTCAGTCCGCGGCGGCGGCAGCCGAATGCTATCAATTTCAAAACGGGTAGGGCCCGATGATGCTCAGGGGCGCCGGGCCCGCCTTCCATTCATTCGTCGCTGCAGTGCGTTGGGCGGAAGCTTTATAACCGAATCACAATCTGGAAGGGAGAAGAAGATGGCCGAAGATCTGAAAAAGATGTATCGCACCATCGTCAAGGACCACTTCCCGCCGCGGATGGAGATTGCTTTTATCGGTGAGGACGACAACCGTCAGACGCTTTTCTACGAACGGGTGGCCTGGACGATCGACGGTGAGGCCAAAGGCTTGCGCTACGGCGAGAATCCCGGTCAGGAAGCCGCGCTCTACCGTCTGGTCAACGGCAACCTGACGCTGGCCGAGACCCAGACCATCCAGCCGGGCCGCTACCTGGCATCGGATATCGAGCTGCTGCAGTCCGGCAAACATCCCGGCAAGACCAACCTGACGGACGCCGACAATGCGCTGAACATTCTGCGCTATTTCACGGAGACCCCCACCGCCGTCATCGTCAAACACAACAACCCCTGTGGCGCGGCCCAGGCCGAGAGCCTCGCGGAGGCCTACCACCGGGCCTACATGGCCGATCGCGTGGCGGCCTTCGGCGGCTGCATCGCCTTGAACCGCCCGGTCGACAAGACCACGGCCGAGGCCGTTGCCGATCAGTATGCCGAGGTGGTGGTGGCACCGGCGTACGAAGCGGGAAGCCTGGACATCCTGGCGCGCCGCAAGAACCTGCGCGTCATCCGCATCGATGCCATCGAGAAGCTGCAGACCTTCGTGGGTCAGCGTGTGGTGGACTTCAAGAGCCTGATCGATGGCGGCGTCATCGCGCAGTGGTCGTTTGCCCCGGTGACGTTGAAGACTTCCGATCTGATGCTGGCCCGCAGCGAATATCAGGGCCAAACCCACGAGATCAAACGCGCGCCGACCGCGGCCGAGCTGGAAGATCTTCTCTTCGGGTGGCTGGTCGAGTCCGGGCTGACCTCCAATTCCGTCATCTACGTGAAAGACCGCTGCACGGTAGGCATCGGCACGGGCGAGCAGGATCGTGTCGGTGTGGCCGAAATCGCGCGTGACAAGGCCTACCGCAAGCTGACCGACCGCTATTGCTTCGAGGAACTGGGCATCGCCTTCAACGAACTGGAAGACGAGGAGAAGAAAGCGGCGTATGCAGCACGGGTACGCGAGGAAAAGGGCGGTCTTCCCGGGGCGGCCATGGTGAGCGACGCCTTCTTCCCTTTCCGTGACGGTGTCGACGTGGGGATCCGCGAAGGCATCCGCGCAGTGGTTCAACCCGGCGGGGCCATGAACGACTGGAACGTGATCGAAGCCTGCAACGCGGCCGATGTCACCATGGTGTTCACCGGTCAGCGGAGTTTCAAGCACTGATCCGGGGATGCGGCCGCAGACGATGAGGAACGAACAGCCAACCAGCGGCATGGCCACCGGCGGTGCGGTTGGACCGGTCAAGCAACGGTCAGGGGAGCGGCTGTGCGCCTGGCCTTCTGTCTGATCAAATACTTCCCCTACGGCGGGCTGCAGCGCAGTTTTCTGCAGATCGCGCAGGAGTGCCTGGAACGCGGGCACACGGTCCACGTTTTTACTTCGGCGTGGCAGGGGACGGTGCCGGCGGGGCTCGCGGTCGAGGAGATTCCGCTGCGGGGATTCACGAACCATGGCCGCCGGCGATCGCTGGCGGAAGCCCTGGGTCGTCGGGCCGCGCAGCGAACCTATGACGGTGTGGTCGGGTTCAGCAAAATGCCGGGGCTCGACGTCTATTACGGGGGCGACTCCTGTTTTGCCGAATTCATCCAGGGCCGCCACCCACTCTACCGGCTGACCGGGCGCTGCCGCACCTATCTAGCCTTGGAGGCGGCGGTTTTCGCGCCCCGCAGCCGGACCCATGCACTGCTGCTGTCAGCGCGTGAAATCGAGCTTTACCGCACGCATTACGGCACGCCCCGCGAGCGTCTGCACCTCCTGCCGCCGGGCATCGCCCGGGACCGGGTCGCCCCCCCCGACGCGGCGGCGCGGGGCCGGCGCCTGCGCACCGAACTGGGGATACCACCGCAGAAAAAAATCCTGCTGATGGTGGGCTCCGGGTTTCGCACCAAAGGCGTGGATCGTACCATGCGGGCGGTCGCGGCCCTGCCGCCCGATTTGAAAAAGCAAGCCACCCTGATCGTCATCGGCCACGACAACTTCAGCCCCTTCAAGCGTCTGGCCGGACGGCTGGGTATCGGTGGCCAGCTGCGTTTTTTCCACGGACGCGACGACATCCCCCGCTTTCTGTGGGCCGCGGACCTGCTGGTCCACCCGGCCTACCGTGAAACGACCGGCACCATCCTGGTTGAGGCGCTGGCCGCCGGCCTGCCGGTGCTCGCCACCGATGTATGCGGCTTCAGCGATCACGTGGCGCGTTCGGGCGGCGGTCTGCTGGTGGCCTCGCCCTTCCGCCAGGAAACGTTCAATCAGATGGTGGCCGCGATGCTGGAATCGCCCCAACGTGAGACCTGGCGGCGCAACGGGGTTCGCTACGTCCGGCAGGCCGATGTCTTCAGCCGGGCGCAGCGGGCCGCGGACATGATCGAAAGGCTGGTGCCGTGATTCTCAGGCTGCCGGATCGCTGGCAACGGGGGTGGTACGGGCGGGAACCCTTCGAGGCCATCATGGATCTTGACGGGGAGGTTTTCAAGTCCCGCCAGGGGCGCACCACCCTGCGCTTCCACCGGGACGGACGCGTCTACTTCGCCAAGTTGCACCGCGGGGTGGGCTGGGGTGTGCTCCTGCGCTACATCGGGCAGCTGCGCTGGCCGGTGACGGATGCCGGCAACGAATGGCGTGCGCTGGGTGAACTCGACGCCATCGGCGTGCCCACCATGCGGCGGGTGGCCTTCGGCCGCCGGGGATGGAGTCCGGCTCGCCGGCAGTCGTTTGTCATCACCGAGGCGTTGGAAAACACGGTCAGTCTGGAGGATCTCTGCAGGCACTGGCAAACTCGTCCGCCGTCGCCGGTTTTCAAGCGTGCCCTGATCGCGGAGGTGGCCCGCATCGCACGGCGCCTTCACGCCGCCGGCCTCGTGCACCGCGATTTTTATCTGTGCCACCTGCTTCTCGAGCGCCGCGCCGACGGCCGGATACCGGACGAAAGGGCGCCCCGTCTCTATCTGATCGATCTGCACCGCGTCCGGCGGCGACGTTGTCTGCCGCGGCGCTGGCGGGTCAAGGATATCGCCGGGATCTATTTTTCGAGCGACCGGGCCGGTTTGACGCGGACGGACCGGCTGCGTTTCATCCGGGCCTACACCGGCCAATCGCTGCGCACGGCGCTGGCGGAGGGCGGCGGTTTCTGGCGGCAGGTGGCCCGCAAACGGGCCCAGGACCTGCGCACCTTTGCACGGCACCACCCCGAGCGGGTCTGAAGACCGGCAATGAGACCCTGCGGGTGGCATTGCGTTCATGACGCGGAAACCAGGCAATAAACCCGAACCCAAGGAGAAATCATGACCAAAGGAATCTGTATGCTGCTGGCAGCGGGGCTGCTGATGATCGGCTGCGCCGAGCAGAAGCCCGAGGAGGCCGCTCGGAAAATCGTCGACCAGCAGGTCGCGGTTCATCACGAAGGATTTGAAATGGACACCTCGCGGGTGGTCTACAAGGTCATCGAGCAGGATGACGATACGGCCATGGTGGAGGTGTCGGGCGACATTGCCGTCAAGGCGGTGATCTTTCTGGCGAAAAAAGAGGGGGAATGGGTGCTGAACGTGCCGCATGCGGACAAGGCCGCGAAGGGCGCCCACGAGCCCGCCAAACATCCCGCCGGGCACTGATCGCTCCCGGGGAGGTCGTTTGACGCCCATCGCCGGCGCGGCCCGCTACCAGGCGCGTCAAGAATCAAGACAGCGCCGGAAAGCCGCCAGCGCGCGCGCGATATCTTCGTCCGTGATGCCGAAGTGGGTGACCGCGCGGATCTGGCTGGGGCCCGTGGCCAGCACCTGCACGTTGTGCTCCGCCAGGCGGGCGACCGTCGCGGTCAGCGGCGGTGCCGACGGTTCGAAATCAACGTAGACGATATTGGTTCGGACGGTCGCGGGGTCGATCCGGACGCCGGGCATCGCGGCCAAACCCCGGGCCAGGCGTTGGGCATTGGCATGGTCCTCGACCAGGCGGTCCGTCATCGTCTCCAGGGCCACGAGCCCGGCGGCCGCCAGGACGCCGGCCTGACGCATCCCGCCGCCCAGCACCTTGCGCTGGCGGCGGGCCCGGGCAATGAAATCGCGGCGGGCGCAAACCAGCGAGCCCACCGGTGCCGCCAAGCCCTTGCTCAGGCAGAAGGAAAGGGAATCGGCGTTTTCCGCCAGCGCCTTGACGGTGACGCCGAGGGCGGCGGCGGCGTTGAAGATCCGGGCCCCGTCCACATGGACCGCGAGTCCGTGGTCGGCGGCCAGATCGGCCACCTTTTTCAGATATTCCGGGGGCAGCGGTGAGCCGCTGCAGCGGTTGTGGGTGTTTTCGAGTGCGATCAGGCGCGAGCGCGGAAAGTGGACGTCGTCGGCGCGGACGGCATGACGCACGGCCTCCAGATCGAGAGTGCCGTCGGGGCGGTTGGCCACCGTGCGTGGATGAATGCCGCCCACCTGGGCGCTGCCGCCTTGTTCGTAATAGAAAATATGGGCCTGGTCGCCCACGATGAATTCATCGCCACGCCCGCAGTGGGTCAGCAGGCTCACCAGGTTGGCCATGGTGCCGCTGGGGACGAAGAGCGCGGCCTCCTTGCCGGCGAATGCGGCGGCCCTTTCCTCCAGTCGCCGCACGCTGGGGTCTTCGCCGAAGACATCGTCGCCGAGCCGGGCCTCCGCCATGGCGCGGCGCATGGCTCCCGTGGGCAGGGTGACCGTGTCGGAACGCAGATCGATCGGGTTCATGGTATCGGTCCTTGCTGATGGGAAAAGGGGACCGCCGAAAAACCGGCCCCCCGGACATGCTGGGGATAGCGGATTTGGTCGCCGGGATCAAGCCGTTCCATGCGTTGGCCGCGAGCTGGCCGGTGGAATCGCCTGCATCCACCGGAAAACCCGTGCCATCTGCCCGGGGGGGCCAAGAGGGCCGTCCATGCTCATCCATCGGATGGCAAGACAACCACGAGGACCACGATGCGCACACCTTTTGAAATCTCACCCATTGGTTTTGTCCGACGTACGGACGATACCGTCTGGATCGAAATCGAGCCGCCGTTCCGGCCGGCCATGGCCGGTTTGGAAGACTTCTCGCACATTCAGGTGTTCTTCTGGTTCGATCGGAACGATCACGCCGAAGGACGCTCCGTCCTGAAAGTCCATCCCTGTCGCGATCCGAAGAATCCGCTCACGGGTGTATTCGCCACCCACTCGCCCCTGCGGCCGAACCTCATCGGGATGAGCCTCTGCCGCATCGAGGCCATCGATGCCGGTCGGATCAGCATTGACCGCATCGACGCCTTCGACGACACCCCCGTCATCGATATCAAGTGTTTCATCCCCACCAGCCGCGATCTGTCGGACCTGCGGCGGCCGGACTGGGTCTGACCGGGAGCCGGCGCATGGAGGCGCTTTCGGGGCAGGTGGAGAAAGTCACCTATTACAGCGAGGAATCGGGGTTCACGGTGGCGCGCCTGATAACCGAAGCCAAGGGTGCACCCGTGACGGTGGTCGGCCCGCTGATGAACCCCCGGCCGGGAGAGGTGCTGCAGCTCCAGGGCGAATGGCAGCAGCATGCCGCCTTCGGGCGCCAGTTCCGCGTGCAGGCCTTCAAGATCGGTATCCCCACCACCGAAAAAAGCATTCGCAACTATCTGGGGTCGGGCCAGATCAAGGGGATCGGGCCGGAAATGGCGTCACGCATCGTGGCGCGTTTCGGGCGGCGGACCCTGGCGGTGATCGAAGCGGATATCCATCGGCTGAGGGAAGTCAAAGGCATCGGCGCCAAGCGCCTGGCCCAGATCGAGGCGGCCTGGTCGGCGCATCGGGATCTAAGAGAGATCATGCTCTTTCTGCAGGCCCACGAATTGCCCACCGGCCACGCCGCCCGGATTCTGAAAACCTATGGCGAACAGGCCGTGGCGGTGCTTCGCCACAATCCCTATCGCCTGGCCGACGACATTCGGGGGATCGGGTTCCAGACCGCCGATCGCATGGCGCGCCAGCTCGATTACGATCCGACGGCGCCGGCGCGGGTCGAAGCCGGCGTCCTGCATTTGCTGGCCGAACAGGCCGAAAACGGCCACGTTTACAGCCCCCGGTCAGAACTTGAAAAAGAGGCCACCGCGCTTCTGGAGATCGATCCGGTGTTGTGCGCACAGGCTGTCGAACGCCTGGCCGGGAAAAAACGCCTGGTCCTGGACACCGACGCAGCCCCGCCGCAAACGGCCGTCTATCAAAAGGCGCTCCACAAGTGCGAGGTGAGCGTCACCCGGCATCTTCTGCGGCTGCAGCACGAACAGGGCGGGGTGCCGCCGGAGGACCCCGACCGCGTGCTTGCCTGGGTTCAGCCGCACCTGGGGATTGAACTCGCCGACCAGCAGAAAGCGGCCGTGGCCGCGGCACTGGATGCCCAGGTGCTGATCATCACCGGTGGTCCGGGAACCGGTAAGACGACGATCATCAAGGCGATAATGGCGCTCCAGTCCCGGCATCGAGTTCGCATCCATCTGACGGCGCCCACCGGGCGGGCAGCCAAACGCATGGCCGAGGCCGCCCAGCACCGGGCCACCACCATTCACCGCCTCCTGGAATACAGTTTTCAGAAAGGGGGGTTCCAGCGCAATCCGGATCGGCCCCTGGCCACCGACCTCGTGATCGTGGACGAGGCCTCGATGATCGACACCCGGCTCATGCACCATCTCCTGCAGGCGCTTCCGCGCGGTGCACGCCTGATCCTGGTGGGCGACATCGACCAGCTGCCCTCGGTGGGGCCGGGCAACGTTCTGCGCGATATCATCGCCTCGCGGCGCTTTCCGGTGGCCACCCTCACCCAAATTTACCGCCAGGCCCGGAGCAGCGCGATTGTGCGCAACGCCCATCGTATCAACGCCGGCAAGATGCCCCGCTGGTCGAACGACGCCGCCGGCAACGATTTTTTCTTCATCGAGCGGGAAGATCCGGAAAAGGCTTTGGGCACCATCGTTCACCTGGTTGCCGAGCGCATCCCCCGAAGATTCGGTCTCGATGCGGTGCGCGACATTCAAGTGTTGAGCCCCATGCACCGGGGGGTCGTCGGCGCCGCCAACCTCAACCGGGCGTTGCAGGCGCGGCTCAATCCCGTCGGGCCAGAACTGCCCCGCGGCACGCACACCCTGCGGGTCAACGACAAGATCATGCAGGTGCGCAACAATTACGACAAGGACGTCTACAACGGCGATATCGGCACCATCCGCCGTATCGGCGGGACGGGGGCGGCCGTGGGGGTCGATTTCGACGGCCGGGAAGTGGATTACGACACCGATGAACTGGATGAAATCGTATTGGCTTATGCCATGACGGTGCACAAATCACAGGGTTCGGAATTCCCGGCCGTGGTCGTGCCGGTCCTGACCCAGCATTACATTCTCCTGCAACGCAATCTGCTGTATACGGCCGTCACCCGCGGCCGCCGCCTTGTCATTCTGGTGGGGACCCCCCGGGCCTTGGCCCTGGCCACTAAAAACGCCTCCCAGCGGCAGCGTTTTACGGCCCTCGAAAGGCGCCTGCGCCACCCCGCAACGAACGGTGTCGCGCCATGAGGTCTGCGGTGCAGGTCGACACCGATCCGCAGCCGCCTCGCCGCTGGGAAGGAAAGCCATTCATACCTTTTCAATTCAGATCGATTGTGCCTATTATGCCCTCGGCCCTTGCGGTCCTTCAGCGCCACAAGGGGACGATCGAAAAAGCCATTGCCCAGAAAGGGGTCTTCGGTATGCATACGGTCGAGTTGGCCCATGGCTATACCCTCGAGGTGGGGGCGGCGCTTCAGGTCCGCATCGAAGAGATGGATTTCATGTTCGGCAGCCAACTGATCGGCGCCGGCGAGGACGGCCGGGTTCTCGTCAGCATCGATGCGGCCCTGGACCGTTTGGCGGGCCGTTTAAAGCCCGGCATGGTCGTCTCCACCTATTATCTTGCCGACGATATTTACCATATGTTCAATACGCGGTTCGAATGCCTATCCGACGACCCCCAGCCGACCATGGTGCTGGAAGCGCCCACGGAGGTCCTCAATATCGAACGTCGCTCCCAGCGGCGTCTCGCCTGCACGTTGCCGGCCCGGGTGGACGTACGCAAAACCCTGCCGATGGAAATTGTAGACATCAACCACAAGGGCTGCCGCATCACGGCACCGGCCGACGCGACCGACAGCGTTCAGCTGGAGATCTCCGACCGGATCTTGCTCCGGATTCGTGCCCCCCAGTCGCCGCACGGCTACATTGTCGAGGGGCAGGTCCGCAATGTGTATCGCCGGGGCGAGACGATCGAAGCCGGCGTTCTGTTCGACACGCTGCCCGAAACCCTGAAGAGCTATATCGAATCCCTCACCACCGAAGGTTAGCATCTTTGCGCTGCGCCATGGCTGTGCTGTGCTTGCAGCCCTAACGAACCTGCGAGCCGCATCCAATGCGGCAAAACTCCCTTCACACACCCAATTCTTCCGCATCTTCGCAAGCGCACCGCGCGTTGATGGCGGTCACCTGAACACGACCCGGTGGATGGGGGCGGGGGCGGCACCCGAGAGCCGACGCAAATGGCGCCGGAAGGTGGATCGACAGGGGGTGCGGGCAAATCGAACCAGGTGGGACGGGCAACCGCAGTCCGAGCTGCCGAAGCCGGGGATCGGCATTTCAGCGCCGCGTATGGCCGACAGCGCCCGGGCCCACCGGTGCTCGGCGGAGGGGTGCGTGCGCGCATACCAGATCTCCCTGATGCCGGCGTGAAGCCTAAGGTAGTCGATATGCCAGTGCGGCGACGCCGCCCGGCCCAGGTGGTGGGCCAGGCGTGCCGCCAGGCCACCGGGCCCGAATGCCCGGCCCACATAGGCATAACAGCCGGGAGCGAAGTGGGTGGCGCCCTGTTTACCGACCACGATTCGCTTACGCGATTTAAGTTCCAAGTATAGAATGTATGTCCCTGTTGCGGCGGTGGGCCTGATGCGAAGCGCGTTTGCGCCGGCTTGCTTCTGGCGGGGCACGGGCACCTCAACGGCGAGGGTGAACGGTTGTGAGCCGCACGCTCCCTGAGATCATGGGTACGCACCCGAGCGCGACCAACGCGCTGCGGTTGGCGGCGTGCGCGATGCAATCCGCTCCGAGACAATCTGCTGGCCTTTCGGCGTTTGGTCTTCAATAGCCTTCTTGGCGGCCCCCTGGCAATCTCGAATCCGAAATTCCCGG
>JASJBQ010000130.1 GCA_030066455.1 Desulfobacterales bacterium | reverse complement strand
ATCCGGGCCGGGGTCCGCATCACGGTGGAAGATCTGGACGAACCCGGCCGGATCGATCGGATCGCCGGGGGGCTGGGATCCCGCGCACGCATCCGCTTCCGGGTCAAACCCAGTTTTCCCAACCTGTGGCGGTCCACCGATTTCGCCCAGGAAAAGGTTTCCATCGACCTGGGTATCCAGACCTACAAATCCGGCATCCCGGCCCAGTACCTACCCGCCCTGGGCCGGGAGGTGCTGCAGCGACCCAACCTGGACATGGTGGGCATCCATTTCCATGCCGGGCGCCACCACCCCAGCCTGTGGTACTGGCGCGGGCTGATGAAGCGCTACGCCCGCCTGGTGGCCGACCTGGGCCGAGAATGGGGCGGCTGGCGCCCGCGCGAAATCGATATCGGCGGCGGTTTCGCCCTCCGCCGCGACCCCCACAACAAACTCGGACTGCGCCGCGACGTGGTCGAAACCTGGCTCACCTGGCCGTTGGCCTGCCTGCTGCAACTGCTGCCGCCGGCCCGTCGCTACGCTCTCATGCGCCGGTTCGTGGGCTTGTTCACCAAAACACCCAGCCGCCGGCGCGCACCCGCGATCGAGGCCTATGCCCGGGCCGCCGCCGGCACCCTGCGGCGCGAACTCCGCCGACAGGGCGTCGACACCACCGGGGTCAGGCTCCAGCTCGAACCGGGCCGCAGCCTGTACGGCAACGCCGGCATTCACCTCACCCGCGTCAAGCAGTTCAAGCAGCAGACCGAGCCCCTGCCCCTGAACTGGGTGCTGACCGACACGACCTATTTCTTTCTGAGCGGCGGGGTCTACGAATACCAGTTCGGCCATTTCATCTTTGCCAACCGGACCGACGATCCGCCCGAACACGTGGCCGACGTGGTGGGCCACTCGTGCATGGCTGACCGCATCCTGCCCTTCGTCCGGGTGCCGGCGGTGGCGCCCGGCGACCTCCTGGCGCTTCTGGACATGGGGGCCTACCAGGAGGTTTCGGCCAGCAATTTCAACGCCCTGCCGCGGCCGGCCACCGTTCTGGTCGACGACTCGCGGGCCGAAGTCATCCGCCGGGCCGAAACCCTGGACGATGTCTTCCGCCGCGACGTGATCCCGGATCGCTTGCAGAGGCAAGGCCAGGCCAAGCCCTGATCCCAGACGCCGCCGCGATCCATTGCCACACCATCGGGTTTCAGGGTCGCGATCGGTATCCATAACGCGCTTTCCCTGTCTCCGGCCCGCAATGGTTGCATCCATGCCGATGCCACCCCGCCCTAAAAATTTTCCAACCGCGCCGATCGCTTCATTGACAAATGGAGCAATGGTTTTATATTTTGATATATGTCGAACAATTCGAACATCCAGCTCGATCGATTCGCCGAGTTTTTCAAGGCCCTCTCCAATCCCAACCGCCTGAAAATCTTTCAGCGCCTGGTCACCTGCTGCAAGCCCGGCACCATCAGCGTCATTGACGCCTGCGAAACCGCCTGCGTCGGCGAACTGGGGCGCGAACTCGATATCGTGGCTTCGACCGTCTCGCATCACATCAAGGAGCTGCGCCGGGCCGGCCTGATCCGCACCCGGCGGCGCGGCCAGAAAATCGAATGCTGGATCGATCCCGAAGCCGTCGATCAACTGCGAGGTTTTTTTTCCTTCTGAATGTAAAAATTTTTGCCGGATAGTTCGATATTTTTCGAAAAATTAAAATAAAAGCTTTGGTCAACCCGCCGCCTTCAGGCCGGCATTGCCGTCTTCGCCTGGAGACCGGAATCATCCAAGGAGGACATATGGCATCGGATCATTTCACGAAGATTAGAAGCATGGTGCGCGACCAATATGGGCAGTTGGCCCTTGGGCGGGGTTCCTGCTGCGGCGGCCCGGGATCGCCGACCAGTGACAGCGGCGAAGCGCCCGGCGCTCAAAGCCAGGCCCGTGCCCTGGGCTACTCGGATCAGCAGATGGCCGACGTTCCCGAAGACGCCAACCTCGGCCTGGGCTGCGGCAACCCGGTGGCCCTGGCCGCCCTCGAAAAAGGCCAGACCGTTCTCGATCTGGGGGCCGGGGCGGGTTTCGATTGTTTTCTGGCCGCCCGGGCCGTCGGCCCGGAAGGCCGCGTCATCGGGGTGGACATGACGGCGGAGATGCTCGACAAGGCGCGTTGCAACGCCCAGGCCGGCGGCTATACGAACGTGGAATTCCGCCTGGGGGAAATCGAGCACCTGCCGGTGGCCGATTCAGCCGTGGATGTGGTCATCTCCAATTGCGTGATCAACCTCTCGCCAGACAAACCCCGTGTATTTGCCGAGGCCATGAGGGTCCTGCGCCCGGGCGGCCGTCTGATGATTGCCGATATTGTGCTGCTCGCCCCCCTGCCGGATGCCCTGCGCGACTCGGTGACGGCTTACGTGGGCTGCGTGGCCGGCGCGGTGCTCCGGGACGATTATCTCGCCATGCTGCGCACAGCCGGATTCGAGGAAGTGGCCATCGAGAACCAATCCGCGTTCGCGGAGAACCTGCCGCTCGATGATCCCCTGGTGCAGTCCATCCTGGAAGAGGCCCGCCTCACACCCGGTGAAGCCGTCGAAGCCGGCCGTTCGGTCGTGAGCATCCAACTGAGCGCCCGTAAAACCGCCTGAACCTGTCCATGCCTGGGCCGACAACATTTGCATTGAGGAAAAGGCGGAAGTCATGACGACGTTTGCCCCGATGCCGGATCAGATGGTGACCGCCGGCGGCACGCGGTCCTTGAGCTTGGCCGTCAGATCCGATCCGGGTCGAACCCCATGGCCGCGACGGTTTCGCGGTCGCCGGGGCGGTTGCGCTTTTTGAGGTGCCGGGCGATGGCCAGGCGCTCATCGCGGGATTTGTTCTGCGCCAGGTCGCTTTTGCCCGTCATGCGCCGGGGCGTGATCTCCACCACCGCGCAGGCCTTGCAGGCGGGCATGGCCGCATCCACCGGCGTGAAGGCACGGGCGGGCTCGTGTTTGGCCACCAGGGCGTTCAGCACCGCCGCCTTTCGCTCCCCGTCCGGCAGCACCCGGGCATCGCCGCGGATGATCACGCTGTGGTAGAACTGATGGAGCTTGCAGATCCCGCCGTCCGGGTTGGCCTCCTGGTCGATGTAGGCCAGGGGGAGATCCACCTCGAAGCACACCCGGTCATCGCGGGCAATATTGTCCAGCTTCTCGCCTTTGAGCGCACAGTGGAAATAGATGCAGCCCTGGTCGTAAACGAAGTTGACCGGGGTCACGTAGGGGTAGCCGTCCGGCCCGATGGTGGCCATCCGGCCGATGAGGGCCTCGGCCAGAATGGCTTCCAGTACACCCGGTTCCGTGATTTCGCAATGTCGGCGTCGCATGGTGTTATCGCTTTCGTGATGGCGGTTGGGTCGCGCCCGGACGATTGCCGCATGGGGCGAATCCCTTCCAGCCGCTGCGCATACCGCAAATAAATACCGGCCGTCAACGCCTCCGCCGGGCACCATGCAGACCATTTGACGCCGACCCTCTTGACCCGTATTTTTCGATTAGACAATAAATTCCTGTCAGGCGCTACAATCAATCGCCGTAACGGAAAGGACGACGCATGGCCTACCGCATCTCCCCTGCCTGGTGGCCGGTGATCGGCCTGTGCGCCCCCGTTCTCCTGCCCCTGCTGGGGGTCCGCAACCGCCGCTTCAGGCGTCATGCCGCACAAGCGCAGCAGGTCAATCAAGAACGCATCGCGCAGGCGAAACCTCTGGAAATGCCCGCGCTCGACGACTTCGAAATAACGGTCCTGGTCGAACAAAAGGCCGCCCAGGGGTTCCTGTCGGCACCGGGGGTGTCCTATCTGATCCGCACGGATTACGGATCGCTGCTCTTTGATGTGGGCTTCGGTCCGGAATGCCCGGCTCTGGACCACAATGCCGCCAGGCTGGGCATCGCGCTCGACAAGGTGGACGCCCTGGTCATCTCCCACCTTCACCCCGACCACATGGGGGGCTTCAGGGCCGCCAAGACCAATCAGGTGGCGCTGCCCGCCGCGATGGGGTCGGTTGAGGGCCGGCCCTGTTTTCTGCCCGCCGAGGCCCGCGTTGCCGGCGCGCGGGCGGCCGTCGTCCGCGGCCCGCAGATGCTGGCCGCAGGCGTCGCCTCGACGGGCCCCCTGGCCCGGAGCCTTTTCCTGATGGGCTGGACGGAGGAGCAGGCCGTCGTGGCCCGCCTGAAAGACAAGGGGCTGGTGATCGTCACGGGCTGCGGGCATCCGACGATCGATGTCATTCTCCAGATGGTCGGCCGAATGTCCGATGAACCGACATACGCGCTCGGCGGCGGCCTGCACTTCCCGGTGACCGACAGCCCGCATCGCAAACCAGGCCTCAAGGTTCAGATGATCTGGGGCACGGGCAAACCGCCCTGGCGCAGGATCACGGACGACGACCTGACGCGCACCATCGCCAGCATCAACGTCCGCGCGCCCCAGCGGGTATGCCTTTCAGCCCACGACACCTGCGATCACGCCATCGGTCGGTTTGCCGAGGAACTGAAGTCGGAAACCACCGTGCTCGAAGCCGGGGCCACCTATCGCATCTGAACGGTGCCTCTCGTGAAGCGGCACCTCGAAAGCCCGTCCCCCCGGCCATGCAATTTGGCGATCCATGCTTATCGTCCTTTGAATGGTTCAAGCGGCAGGCCGCATCGACGGCGGTAACGACAAATCATCAGACAAGGAAACTGTAAAATGGCCAACCGTGAATTCTATGACTGCATCATTATCGGCGGCGGCCCGGGGGGCATGTCCGCCGCGATTTACGCCCTGCGGGCCTCGATACGCACCGTCCTGATCGAACGCGGGGTGTCTGGCGGTCAGGTGGTCCTGTCCGACGAAGTCGAGAACTATCCCGCCCTGGGCAGTATCAGCGGCGCCGAACTCGCGCAGAAATTCGCCCAGCACGCCCAGGACTACAACCTCGAAATCGTATCCCAGGAAGTCAGCGAACTGATCCCCGGCCTCGAGCATCACACCGTTCGTCTGGCCGACGGTGAGATCCTGAAGTCCTATTCCGTCATCGTCGCCACCGGGGGCAGCCCGCGCAAATTGATGGTGCCTGGCGAGGACGAATATTACGGCAAAGGCGTCAGTTACTGTGCGGTCTGCGACGGGTTTTTCTTCCGCAACAAAACTGTGGCGGTGGTCGGCGGCGGCGACAGCGCCGCCGAGGAAAGCCTCTATCTGGCCAAGCTGGCCAGCAAGGTCTATGTGGTTCACCGTCGCGACAAGCTCCGCGCCAGCATGATCCTGCAGCAGCGGATGCTCGCCGACCCCAAAATCGAGATTCTGTGGAACACGACAGTCGAAGCCATTCTGGCCGAGAATGACGGCGTGGCGGCCGTCAACTTGAAGGACACCCTCTCCGGAGAAACACGCCAACTGGACACCGAAGGGGTGTTCGTCTTCATCGGTTTCGACCCCAACAACGAACTCGTGCCCGCCGGGGTGAAGGTGAATGCCGATGGCTATGTCTGCACGGACGAAAAGTGCGAGACCGCCATCCCGGGTATCTACGCCATCGGCGATCTGCGCGAAAAATACGCCCGCCAGATCGTGGTGGCGGCAGGGGATGGATGCACTGCCGCGCTGGCGGCCGCCCATTTCGTCGAAATGCAGCGATCACGCGACGAAATGTAGAGGCCGAAAGCCGCCCATGACCGACCGCTCCCCACTCGGGCGGGCCCGCGCCCTGGTTTGGCGCCACGGCCGGGCGGCAACCTGCTGGCAGGTGCTCAATCCGGCGCTCTCGCACTGGTACATGGCCGATGATTCCGGCGTCGTGGGATATATGACCCACCAGCGCATAAGGGTCGTCGCGGGTGAACCGGTCTGCGCGCCGGAAAGCCTGGCGGCCACCTGCCGGGCCTTCGAGCAGGACGCCCTGGCGTCCGACCGGCGGGTATGCTATCTGGCGGCCGAAGAGACGACGGTTCGGGCGCTGGCCGTATTCGACGGTTACAACGCGGTGCCGATCGGCGCTCAGCCCGTGTGGCGGCCAGAGGCGCTTGCCGCGGTCTTCCGGGAAACCGCCGCCCTGCGCTATCAACTCAACAGGGCCCGTCACAAGGGATTGACCGTCAGGGAATGGCCGACCGACAAGAGCAGCCATCCCGTTTTGCACCAGTGCCTGAAGGACTGGCTGGCAGCCAAAGCCCTGCCGCCGCTAGGCTTTTTGACCGACCCCCATCTGCTCACCCACATGGCGGGCCGCAGGCTGTGGGTGGCGGAGCAAGAGGGATGGCCCGTGGGCTATGCGATTCTCTCACCGGTGCCGGCACGCGGCGGCTGGCTCGTGGAGCAGATTGTGCGCGGCCGTAATGCCCCCAATGGCGCCGTCGAGAACATCGTGTCCACCGCCGCCCGGGAGCTGGCGGCCGAGGGAAGTCGATTTATCACCCTGGGGGCGGCGCCGCTTTCCCGGCGCGGGCCGCGGATGGGCCGCGAGCATGCCCTGTGGCTGCGCGCCGCCACAGCCTGGATGCGGGCTCACGGGACGCGTTTTTACAATTTCCGGGGACTCGAGCATTTCAAGGCCAAGTTTCGCCCGCAACGCTGGGAGCCGGTTTACGCCGTCGCCACCGAATCCCGAATAAGGCCGGCAACCCTGTACGCCGTGTTGAGCGCCTTCACGAAGCGCTCACCGCTGGTGGCTGGCCTACAGGCGTTGGGAAGCGGGCTTGGGGCCGAAATCAAGCATCTGACAGGGGGCCTGGTGGAAAAAACGAAGCGCACCGGTCGACACCGTACCAGGAATTCACACCCGATACGACGGCATTGAACGTTTGGTTGGAAGCGCTCGGTGCCGGACCTGACATTGATGCAGACTAACGCCGTAAAGATTTGTGTGTGGATTCCGCCGCGCGGATCGACGACGACATTCTTATATTTTTCGAGATCTGACATGATATGTAATCTGTCCATGGCTGGCTGCCATTGGCAAGGGTCTTGCATATATTTAAACACTTGGCAGATTGAATTCGATAAATTTAATTATACGTATTAAAAACAATGTTTTTCATGTTTCGAAACCAGACAGGCACTCTGTCATCTTTATACAAAAGGCTACATCTGGCGATATTTTTAATCCTCATCCTGTCATTGACGGGGTGTGCGGATATGCAGGGATTTTGGCCGAAATCGCTGCCTTTACCAAGCTATCCCGCGGATAAGATCGAACGCAATGACTTCCGTGTTCAAAAAGATGATGACGTCATCGGCCAGCTGGCAACCATCAGGCTGAAAGAGGGGGATACACTACCGGATATCGCGCGCCATTTCAGCCTGGGCGTCAATACCGTCCGTGCGGCCAATCCGGGAATCGACATGTGGGTACCCGATGCCGGGAAGCGCATCCTGTTGCCGTTGAGCTTTATCCTGCCCGATACCCGTCGGAAGGGCATCGTCATAAACTTGGGCACGATGCGGCTTTTTCATTTCCAAGACAATGGCAGCCTGCTGGCCGTGTCGACCTACCCGGTCGGAGTCGGCACCGCCGAGCGGCCCACCCCCATGGGCAAAATGTATATCAGCCACAAAAAATTCCGGCCGACCTGGTATGTACCCGCCTCGATTGCCGAGGATCACCGCAAAAAGGGTGATCCGCTGCCGCCGCAGGTACCGCCGGGGCCGCTGAATCCATTGGGAGATCATGCACTGTATTTGAGCCGGGCAACGTATCTGATCCATGGCACGAACAAGCCGGCCAGTATCGGCCTCAGGGCGACCAACGGGTGTATCCGGCTCTATCCTGAAGACATCGAGCGGCTCTATGAAAACACGCCGGTGAAGACCCCGGTGAAGATTGTCAACCAGCCGTATCTCGTGGGACAGCGTGATGGCATCGTCTACCTGGAAGCCCATCTGCCCTTTGAAGAGTCCGGCACCGCCAACTGGAAGAAAACCTACGCCAAACTGAAAAAAATCGAAAAGAAAACCGGTAACGCGCTCGACTGGAAAAAGGTCAAGGAAGTCGTGGTTGCGGCCCGCGGGTTACCCGTTCCGGTTTCCACGCCTCCCCCGGGGAGTGCATCGCGCAGGGCGGAACCCATCAAAATTTGGCACCCGCGCAAGCTGTATGGCCAACCGGAAATACCGGCATTCACGACGGATGCATGGTATGTACTGGCGGCGGTCATGCAGGACAAGGTCGACGCCGAGCGGCTGGCGGCCATTATCAACCATCAGGGTCCGCCGATTCCGGCAAGAGTGTTGACCAAGAACAATCGCCACCGCGTGCTGGCAGGGCCCTTTGAAAACAGGCGCGCGGCCAAGGACGCGGCCAAGCGGTTGAAGATCGATCTGGAATTGGACGGTGTCGTTTTTGAAACCTAGCTGGCTTTGAGAATCCGCTCGATCGCTGCCGGAGATGTTAAGGGTGGCGTTGGGCGGACGGAAACGGTTGCTGCGAAGATAAGCTAAACGGGACGGAAAGGAGGGTATGACATGATGAAACAGGTTTTTGTGGTAATCACTATGGTGTTGGCATTCGCGATTGCTATCGGGGGATGCGCAACAAAGGGCGACCTGGAGGAAGCCCAAGCCCGGGAAAAAGCGATTGCGGCGAAGGCGGACCAGGCGGCGCAGGATGCGGAGGAAGCCAAAATGGCTGCCGATGAGGCCATTATGAAAGCGAATGAAGCCGTTGCCCGTGCCGAGGAGGCCGAGAAAAGAGCCCTCGAAAGAGAGCGCATCGCCGCGGAAAAGGAACGACTCGCAGAGGAAAAAGCCAAAAAAGCGGACGAGGTTTTCCAACAATCAATGAAAAAATAAAACGTAAGGCAGTGGCCGGGTTTCCAGACCCGGCCACTGCCTGCCATCGTTCAGCGCGGAATGGTTTGGAGCAAGTCAAAAGGACCGGTTTTGCAATTAGCACACATAGTCTATACATGCGGTCGGACATGCGCGGGGCAATGGCAGCAAGGCGCCGGTCGCTATCTTAACCTTCTTGCCGTCGGCCTTTTGCTGATCCCCGTTGTCTTTGGTGGCTGCGGTCACACGGATGCGGGCAGCCTCTCCCAGGAGGCCAATCTTTTTTTTAACCAGGGTGAATACGGGGCCGCCCTGGACCGATACGAACAAATTCTGGCCTACCATCCGGAGGTCGCGGACCGGGTTCTTTTCGAGATGGGCGTTACCTATGCCTATCCCCTGAACGCGCACAGGGATTATCAGAAAGCACTTCAATGTTTTGAGACCGTCGTATCGGATTACCCGGAGAGCAAATATCGATACGACAGCCAGATGATGGTCCTTCAAATCCACAATGTGATCATCAAAAATGAACTTATCGCGGCGCAGCAAAATGAGCTTGAGACTTCCCGGCGGGCATTGGCCGACAAAACCGAGGAGGTCGTAAAACTGCAGCAAGATGTCGATGCGCTCGAAGCCAAGGTCTTTGCCCTCAGAACCGAGCCGGCCGACATGGTATTGATCGAAAAAAAGGCGCGGCGGTTGACATTGCTCACAAGAGGCGAGGTGATCAAATCCTACACCATCGCCCTGGGAGGCAACCCGGTGGGGCCGAAGGAAAGACAGGGGGATCAGAAAACACCGGAAGGGTCCTACATAATTGATTCGCGCAACGGCAACAGCGGTTATCACCTCGCGCTTCATATCTCCTACCCCAACGAATTCGACAAACAGCGGGCCCGGGAACTCGGTGTCCCTCCGGGCGGAGACATCATGATCCATGGCATCAAGAACGGTTTCGCGCCCCTCGGCACGTCGCATGCCGAGCGGGACTGGACCGAAGGTTGTATTGCGGTGACCAATCAGGAAATGGAGGAAATCTACAGTTTCGTGCCCAATGGCACGCTTGTGGTGATAAGGCCGTAAAAAATCCTCTTAGACCTTCGCCCGCCGAAAAGGAAGCCCCCCCTGTCGCCGGCGTTAAATTACTTCTGCTCCAGCCAAAATTCCCCTAAATGCTTCGCCCTGTTGAGAATGGGGGATGAAGCCGACCATATCTCCTGGTTGGTCATGGCCGCCCATTTCAATACCTGCGCTGATTCAATCGGATCTTGCCGAGCGTCAACCGTGGGCACGCTGAATTCGGTTTCTTAAGCCGGCAGGTTATCTAGTCGTTGAACAGCCAACTTTCGTACGCCAGCCGATCTTTGCTGATCAATTTCTGTTTCTGCGGGCCATCCGGCATGGCCCCTTTTTCACTTTGAAGGGGGTACTCGGCCGCAATCAGCGTATCTCGGAAATCTTGTTTTGCGAGATCCGTACTTTGCTTAATGGCGTCGATGGTTTTATCGGCAATCTTCAGGATCGCGAGTCTGACCCTCTCGGGCTCCTGCTCATGTTTTTCTTTTCCGTATTCATTCAAGATCGTAATGGCCGCATTGCGATCTTTTTCATCCGGAAACATGGTCTTTAATTTCCTGAGCAGTATTTCTTTTTCGGTATAGTTTTTCAAACCAAGTGCCCCTGGCGGTGTTGTCAGCCGGCCCACGATTCACCCGAATGACATCCCAATCCGATGCTGGATCCCGCAACGCGGAGACTCACTGAAATACTGAAAGAGCGGCGAGGTATCCAGCAGCGCGGAGACTCACCAAAATACCAAAAAACGGCGAGATTCCGGCAAAACGTAAAACGCCGCCGAGGGCTTAGATCATTTTATGATCGGGCTCTAAAGCGTAAGCGTTCACTGGAACCGGAGATGGCCCGTACACGATAGAGCTTAATCTGTGCCGGTTATTTGGGTTGCCAATAACATCGTTTCGGAGAAATGATTCGTTCTTCTTTCTTCAATGCCTTCATGGCTTTTTCCACTTCCTTGCGGTCCATGCCTGACAATTCAACTATTTTGCCGGTGTTTAGCGGTTCTCCGGCTTTCTTCATGGTTTCCAATACCTTATCTACGGCATCCATAGCTTAAACCCCTTTCGCTCTGGTTTGGTGCCCTAACTGCACATACAAAGGCATGCTGACATCATATACATTGTTGCATTGGATTTCATCTTATGGGTCAGAACGCCGCCGATTACAGTTGCCGGCTGGCTGCGTTCTGTGAACGGGCATGTTCTGCAAAGTGTTTATCATATTTGGCCTGATCCCATGGGGACCCCCATGGGCCGTCAACGGCGATGCCCTTACTGTAAACGTTTTTTTTGAATCGATTATCATGGCGATAGGATCGTCGCCGTTCAACAAGGCGACGGATTCGCTATCCGTTGACCAGATGAAATTTTAATAAGCTAATTTCTGGGTTGCTAAAACCATCATTGTTATCGAAGATAAGATCCAGATTACACTAAATACATATGCGGCTTTTTCAGAGGAAGGGCTGCCTACTTTTTTACCCCGCTTTTTCAAGAATACCCGACTAAAGATCGTAAGTAGTGCGAAATATATATAAATACCACTTCCTACTAATGCAAAATACGGCCATGTGTTGTGGTCGAAGATCATCAGAAGGCCTGACAATGGCAATGTCCAGGTGAGCAGCATGTCACTAAGGCCATTCGCTTTTGTTTCAAT
>JASJBQ010000129.1 GCA_030066455.1 Desulfobacterales bacterium | reverse complement strand
GTCATGGTGGCCACGATCGGTTTGGCTTCGGTGATCGTCAGGGTGCGGGCAAAGAGCAGTTCGACCCAGCTGAACATGAAACAGAAGAAGGCGGTCACGCCGACCCCGGCGCGAATCAGCGGTATGAATATGGTGATAAAGAAGCGCGGAAAACTGTACCCGTCGATAAAGGCGGTTTCGTCGATTTCCTTGGGAATCCCGGACATGAAGCCCTCAAGAATCCAGACGGACAGGGGGACGTTGAACAGGCAATGGGCCAAAGCCACCGCGATATGGGTATCCATCAGCTTGAAGGTCGAATAGAGCTGAAGATAAGGCAGGAGAAAAACGGCCGGGGGGGCCATGCGGTTGGTCAGCAGCCAGAAAAACATCTGCCCGTCGCCGATGAATCTATAGCGTGAGAAGGCGTAGGCCGCCGGCAGGGCGAAAGCCAGCGACATCACCGTGTTCATGCTGACGTAGATGATGGCGTTGATATAGGCCGTATACCAGGTCGGATCGGTGAAAATCTTGATGTAATTGCGAAAGGTGATATCGGCCGGGTAAAGCGAAAAGTCGCCGAGGATGTCGGCGTTGGTCCGCAGCGACATGTTGAGCATCCAATAGATCGGCAGGATCAGCAGCCCGAAATAGATGCACAGGGCGATGGTTCTTTTCTGGACTTTCATGCCTTCTCTCCTCGGCCGACGTTGAGCAGGGCCTGGTAGAATGCGAAGCTGAAGAGCAGCACAATCAGAAAATAGATCAGCGAAAAAGCCGCGGCCGGCCCGAGGTCGAACTGCATGGTGGCCAGCTTGACCAGATAGATGGAAAGAAAGGTGGTCGTGTTGCCCGGACCCCCGCCGGTGAGGGCAAAGGGTTCGGCATAAATCAGAAAGCTGTCCATCCAGCGCAGCAAAACGGCAATCGTGAGCACGCCGCGCATTTTGGGCAGTTGAATGTAGAGGAAGGTGGCCCAGGCCGACGCACCGTCAATCTTGGCGGCCTGGTAGTAGGCCTCGGGTATGGCCCGCAGCCCGGCATAGGCCAGCAGGGCCACCAGGGGCGTCCAGTGCCAGACCTCCATGGCCATCAGCGTAATCCAGGCATAGATGGGCTTGGCCGTGTGATCGAAGGGGACCTCGAGGAGGTCCAGGCTGTTGATCCATACGCCGAACAGACCGATGTCCGGCCGGGTGAAGATGATCCAGATGGTGCCGATCACGTTCCAGGGGATGACCAGGGGCAGCGCCAGGATCACCAGCGAGGCGGACACCCCCCAACCGCGCTTGGGCATGGCCAGGGCAATCAGAATTCCCAGGGGGATCTCGATGAGCAGGGCCATCCCGGAAAACAGGAACTGGCGCCACAGCGCATCGTGCAGCCGGTAGTTGCCCAGCATTTCCTTGAACCATTCGGTGCCCACGAAAACGGCCTCGCCCGGGCCGAAAATATCCTGGAGGGAATAGTTGACCACCGTCATCAAAGGAATGATGCCGCTGAAGGCGACGATGATAAATGCCGGCAACACCAGAAACCAGGCTTTATTGTCGGGCCACTTGTCCATAGCCGCTCCTTGCTGCTTAGCGCCCATCCATAAAAGGCATCTTTCGGCCCAGGCCGATGTTCTCGCTCTTTTGAAATCCTCGACGTAGCGCCACTACGCCTGTGGTTTCAAAATCGCTGCGGTTTGTTGAACACCGACCGTCGATAAAATACCGATGTGAAATCCCGCTGCAAAGCGGGAGCCTGAACCAAAATCGACCATTTCCGGATCGACACTATTTAACCAGCCGCCCGTCGGCGAACAGGCGGGTCCAGGCCGGGGTGAAAATGAGCCAGGCCTTGTCCTCGGGAATGCGCTCGCCTTCCGGCAGCCGGGCCCGCAGGAGCTTGCCCGCCAGGGTGACGTTCACGATCCGGTAGCTGCCCTGGTCCTCGACCCCCTTGACCTGGGCCGGGATGCCGCCGTCGACGGCCTCGGCGGAGAGCTTGAGATGCATCGGCCGGATGCCGAGTTCCAGTTTGCCCTCAATACCGCGCGCTTTGGCCGCCACCGCCGCGTCGAGGGCGATCCGCGACCCGTTGCAGAGGGCCATATCACCCTCCAGGGTGCAGTCGAGGAAATTCATGCCGGGGCTGCCGATAAAATAGCCCACGAAGGTGTGCTCGGGATTTTCAAAGAGATCCTGGGGAGAGCCGATCTGCACGATTTCGCCTTCGTACATGACCACCACTTTGTCGGCAAAGGTGAGGGCTTCCACCTGATCATGGGTCACATAGATGAAGGTCAGTTTCAGCTGTTCGTGGATATCCTTGAGTTTGCGCCGCAGATTCCATTTCAGGTGGGGATCGATCACGGTCAGCGGTTCATCAAAAAGAATGGCGGCGACATCGCTTCGCACCAGCCCCCGGCCCAGGGATATTTTCTGTTTGGCATCGGCGGCCAGGCCTGCCGCCCGTTTGCCTAGAAAGGGGCTCAGATCGAGGATTTCGGCCACCTCGCGGACGCGGCGGTCGATGTCGCCGGCGTCGTGGCCCCGGTTGCGCAGAGGGAAGGCCAGGTTGTCGAAGACCGTCATGGTGTCGTAGAGCACCGGAAACTGGAAAACCTGCGCGATGTTGCGTTTCTCGGGCGGAAGCCCGGTAACATCCTGACCGTCGTATAACACCTTTCCGCGTGTGGGTGTCAGCAGACCCGAAATGATGTTCAGCAAGGTGGTCTTCCCGCAGCCCGAAGGGCCCAGCAGGGCATAGGCGCCGCCATCCTCCCAGGTGTGATGGATGCGCTTGAGTGCGAAATCCGATTCGTCCGCGGGTTTGGGACGATAGCTGTGGGCGATTTCATGGAGTTCGATGCGCGCCATGGCCGTATCCTATGCAGGCTGTTGTTGAATGCGGTCGAGATCCGGGGCGGCAACCAGGCTGCCCTGCATGTCAAAGACGAAAAGGCAACGCGGATTGACATAGAGGGTGACGGCCGTCCCGATCCGGTGCGGATAAATGCCGTCCTCCTGGGCCACGAGCCGGTTGTCGCCGTGATTGAAGTGGATGAAGGTTTCCGAGCCGTTGATCTCGGCCAGCTCCACACGCGCTTCGATCTGGGCGTCGTTTTCACCCGTTCGCGACAGAAAAAAATGGTTGGAGCGAATCCCAAAGGTATAATCGCCGTCCGCCAATCCCTGCATACTGCCGTTGAGCGGCACTTCAATCCCCTGCCCGATGAGCGCCCGTGCGCCTTGAATGTGGCCGTGCAGAAAGTTGATCGGCGGGTCGCTGAAGACTTCGGCCACTTTGATCGTGGCCGGATTGCGGTAGGCCGTGTGGGTGGTGCCGGTCTGAAGAATGCGACCTTCGTCGAGGACGGTGATGTTGCCCCCCAGCATCAGCGCTTCGGTCGGCTCGGTCGTGGTGTAGACGACAATGGCTCTGCGCTGGGCGAAAATGTCCTGAAGTTCGACCCGCAGCTCTTCCCTGAGCTTATAGTCCAGATTGACCAGCGGCTCGTCCATCAGCAGCAGCTCGGCATTCTTGACCATGGCCCGTGCGATGGCGGTGCGCTGCTGCTGGCCGCCGGACAGCTCGGCCGGCAGACGGTCTAATAGATCGTCGATCCGCAGCATTTCGGCGATTTCACGCACCTGGCGATCGATCTCGGGTTTGGCCATCCCGCTGGTTTTGAGTGGTGAAGCGATATTGTCGTAAACCGTCAGCGAGGGATAATTGATAAAGAGCTGATACACCATCGCCACACTGCGTTTGCGCACCGAAACGCCGGTGACGTCGCGCCCGTCAAGGATGATGCGTCCCCGGGTGGGCTTGTCCAGACCGGCCATGATGCGCAAGAGCGAGGTTTTGCCGGCCAGTGTGCGCCCCAGCAGGACGTTGCGTGATCCGGCGTGCAACTCGAGGTCGATGCCTGCCAGATGCATTTCGCCGCCGACGACTTTGTCAATCTTCTCGAGCACCAGCCCCATGTGCCATCTCCCGTAGCCCACCTGAGCGGGGGGATACGACCGTGTTGAACGGCTTGGTTTTAAGGTGGGAAGGATCGTTGTACGCGGTCAATCATTGCGCTTATCATCGGCTATTTCTTTTCGCAAGTGAAAATAGTCAGAATAATGTTTCATTATTAAACATTTACTTGGGTAACACACCGTTCTCCGCCATAGGGGAAGCGAAACCCGCCACATGCAGTTCGACCTCGGAAGCGCCAAGCGCCTCGGTGACCGGTTCCGCCGGCATCCGGTCCGTAAAGAGGGCATCGATCTCGCTGATGCTGCCCAGGCGCACCATGGCGTTGCGGCCGAATTTGGTGTGATCCGCCGCCAGGAAAACCTTGCGTGAGTTGTCGATAATGGCCCGCGCCGCGCGCACTTCGCGGTAGTCGAAATCCAGCAGGGTACCGTCCAGATCGATCCCGCTGATGCCGATGATGCCGAAATCCACTCTGAACTGCTGGATAAAATCGATGGTCAGCGGCCCGACGATGCCACCGTCCCGGGGGCGGACCAGCCCCCCGGCCACGATGACTTCGAAATTCTCGTTGCCTGCCAGAATCGCCGCCACGTTGAGGCTATTGGTGATCACGCGCAGCCGGTCGTGGTCGCAGAGACGCTTGGCAATTTCCTCGGTAGTCGTGCCGATGTTGATGAACAGGGAGGCGTGGTCGGGTATTTGGGCGGCCACCATGCGGGCAATCTGCTGTTTCTCCTTAAGGCAGAGCACCTTGCGCTGGGTATAGGCCACGTTCTCGGTGCTGGGGGGAACGCCCGCGCCGCCGTGGTAGCGATGGATGCTGCCTTCCCGGCTGAGAAGGTTGATGTCACGCCGGATCGTCTGGGGGGTGACCCCGAACTCCGCAGCCAGGTGCTCGATGGTGACGAATCCCTTGGCGTTGACCCGCTGTTTGATTTTTTCATGCCGGTCGCGCACCGGGCCGGTCTTGGCGCCGGCCGTAACGGTGGTCCGGTCCTCGCACGACCGATTGTGATCACCCGATGGATTGCCAGACATCCTGCACCACCTTCGATGGGGGCCACACCATAAATATTTTCAATTAAGAAAAATTTCGATGCTAAATTTGTTGGTAAATGAAAATTATAATGACATACATCGCGCTTTATGGTAGGAAACTGTGTATCATTGTTCGATTAAAGGCTAAAGACAAGCGCCTTTGCACCGTAGCACCGGCATTTTATTTTCGCAAGTGAAAATCCGAGTGCAAACCTTCCGGCACTGATCCGCAAATCGATCTCGGTCGTATGCCCGGGAGATAGGCCATGGAGACCAGGGTTCTCATTATCGGCGGGGGTGTGACCGGCACCGGCCTGGCACGTGATCTGGCCCTCCGCGGGGTCGAATGCATCGTCGTGGAAAAAGCGGATATCAACGCCGGCGCTTCCGGGGGCAATCACGGCCTGCTTCACAGCGGCGCCCGCTATGTCGCCACGGATCCGGCCGCCGCCGCCGAGTGCCGTGCCGAGGGCCAATTGCTCAAGCAGCTGGCGCCCCACTGTATCGAGAACACGGGCGGGCTATTCGTGGCCATTGCCGGCGATGAGGAAAGCTACATTGCCGATTTTCCCCAGATCTGTGGCCGTAGCGACATTTCCATCCAGGCGCTGGACAGGGCCATCGCCCGGGAAATGGAACCCTGCCTTTCCGACCGCTTGATCGCCGCCTATCAGGTCGAAGATGCCACCATCGACCCCTTCAAACTCTCGCTGGACAACATGGCCCATGCCGAAGCGCTCGGTGCCAAGCTGCTGCGCTATAGCGCCCTGGTTGGATTCGACCTCCACAACCATCGCATTCGCCGTGTCCGCATCCAAAACCAAACCAGCGGTGAGAGGACGACCATCGAAGCCGAGGTGGTGGTGAACGCCTCCGGGGCCTGGGCGGGTGAGGTGGCCGCCCTGGCCGGCGCCCGTATCCCGATGGTGTATTCAAAGGGCAGTCTGCTGGTCACCAGCGAACGCATCAGCCAACGTGTCATCAACCGTCTGCGGCCACCAACGGACGGGGATATACTGGTGCCGGGCGGCACGGTCTCGATTCTGGGGACCACCTCCGAGCGCAGTGTTTCGCCGGATGTGATCTACCCCGAAATCCACGAAGTGGACCACATCATCGAACAGGGCGCCGCCATGGTCCCGCTGCTTGCCAGCACCCGCTATATCCGCGCCTACTGCGGGGTGCGGCCGCTGGTCAGCTGCGAGGACGCCTGCGATGACCGCAGCGTCAGCCGCGGGTTCGCCCTCATCGATCATGGCCGCGGTGACACCGGTCGCATCGCTAACTTCGTGACGATCACCGGCGGCAAACTCACCACCTACCGTCTGATGGCCGAAAAGACGGCCGATATGGTCTGCCGCCGGATCGGCCGCACCGCGCCCTGCCGCACGCGCACCGAACCCCTGCCCAATATGGCGGCGGCCCGCTGGACCGAACCCGGCCTTGCGCCCCGAACCTGGATGGAACGGGGGCGGCCCGAAGATCTCCTGTTGTGCGAATGTGAAATGGTACCTCAGGCCGTGGTCGACGACCTGGTCGATTCTCTCAAACGCCACGACGATACGCCGGGCCTCAAGGCGCTTGGACTGCGCAGCCGCATCGGCAAGGGGCCATGCCAGGGGACCTTCTGCAGCCAGCGGGTGGCCGCTTACCTCTACGATCAGGGGGTATGGCAATCCGAGCGGGGCATCTTCGAACTCCAGGCTTTTTTAAAGGAACGCTGGCGGGGACAGGAACCGTTGCTTTGGGATATTTCCCTGGCCCAGGCGGAACTCCTGGAAGCCACCCATTGCGGTGTGTTCGGTCTCGAACTCAGGCCGTCCTCATCGGCGGAGAGCACGGGCGGCCGCGGCCGGCCGGCCGTGGAAAACCCGCATGCCGAAACCTCGTGACATCACCTGCCGGCTGCTCGTCATCGGGGCGGGCATGGCCGGTATGGCGGCCAGCCTGTTTGCCGCCCGCCGCGGCATCGACACCGTGCAGGTGGGACGCGGCGGCACGATCCCCTTTGCCAGCGGACTTCTGGATCTTCTGGGTGTTTATCCGGCGTCTGCGGGCCAGGTTCTGACCGACCCCTGGGAAGGCATCGCCCGTCTGCGCCGGGAGTGCCCCGCTCACCCCTATACCCGCATGGGCAACCAGGACATGCATGCGGCCTGGCGCGAGTGCCTGCAATTTCTGGCCGACGCCGGTCAACCCTATGTCTTGCAGGCCGAGCGCAACTTGCAGGTCATGACACCGGTGGGTACGGTGAAGACCACCTATGCCCTTCCGCACACCATGGCGGCCGCCAATGAAGCCCTTGCGAAGCGCCCGCCCTGCCTGCTGGTCGATTTTGACGGCCTCAAGGGGTTCAGTGCCCGGCAGATTGCGGCGACACTGGGAGCAAAGTGGCCCGATTTGCGGGCGCTGCGCCTGGCGGTGCCCCGGATGCAGGGGGAATTACAGCCGGAGCAGCTGGGCCGGCTCCTGGAAAACGGTGACCTCTGCCGCCAAATAGCTGTCGATATCCATTGTCGGCTGGCCGGGGCCCGGGCCGTGGGCCTGCCGGCCGTCGTCGGTGTGCATCGCACCCGGCGCAATTTCGAGATGATGCAGCAAATTCTGGGGGTGCCCCTGTTTGAAATCCCGACCTTGCTGCCCAGTGTGCCCGGCCTGCGGCTGCGCGAAACCTTTGAGCAGCACCTGCCGCGGCTCGGCGTCCGTGCCTGGTACCAGCAAAACGTTACGGCGGTGGCGCCCTCCAGCGCAAGAGAATTCCGGATCGGCATCGGCAGCGATGGGGATGGATTCCAGGCCCGCACACAGGCCGTCATTCTGGCCACCGGGCGCTTCTTCGGCAAAGGCCTGCACGCCGATCGCAGGGCGATCCGGGAAACACTGTTTGATCTGCCCGTCGATCAACCGCCGCACCGGGATGAATGGCACCACAAGGATCTGTTGCATCCCGCGGGGCATGCCATCAATCGTGCCGGACTGCCCGTGGATGACTGCTTCCGTCCTGTAGGCGTCAACGGCCGGCGGGTATACCCCCGGCTTTTTGCCGCCGGCTCGATTCTGGCCCATCAGGACTGGGTGCGGGAAAAATGCGGCAGCGGTCTGGCCATTGCCAGCGCATACGCCGCCGTGCGCGCATGTGAACGGCTCTTGGGTTGAATTCAGAATGACGACCGCCATCATCGCATACAGCGCCCTGGGTATCGGACTGATCGGGACCCTGTGGCGTATCGGGCGCTGGTTCCGCCTAACGATCGGTGCCGAATCCCGGCCGCCATCGAAGACCGGCCTTGGGTTCCAGGCGGCAAAGGCGGTCGGCCGGACGGTCTTCAGCCCGCGCATTGCCCATCTCTTAAAATCGCTCGTCTGGGAAGTCCTGCTTCAAGGCCATGTCCTGCGGCAGGACTGGCGACGTGGCATCATGCACCTGGGGCTATTCTATGGGTTCTTTTTTCTGGTGATCTTTCACGCCCTGGACGATTTTACCAGCGCCAGGCTGTGGGGAGATTATGCCCCCACCCTCAACCCCTGGCGGCCTGGGCGCAATCTGGGTGCGGCCCTGATCCTTCTGGGGGTTGTCTTCGCCACCCTCAGGCGGCGGGCGGACCCCTTGCTGCGGGCCACCCGGAATCGGGCCGATCGGCTGGCATTGGTGCTCCTGGCGGCCATCGTCCTCTCCGGCATCCTGCTTGAAAGCCACCAGATCGTTTCGCCGAGCATATTCACGGCCATGGTCGAAGACTATATGTTCAGCGACGACGCCGTGGAGGTCGATGCCCTCCGGGCTTACTGGCGGGCCGAATTCGGCGCCGCCGCGACGATGTCGGCGGCGGCCGGTGCGGGGACGCTGGCCCTCGGGCGTGAGCTGCATGCGGATTTTTGCGCCGCCTGCCATGACCGCCCCCAGTCCGCCTTTTTGTCCTACCCGCTGTCACGCCTGATGAAACCGTTGGCCGCCGCCTTGGAACACGTTCATTTCAACACGATCCTTTGGCATTTTCATTTCCTGGTTTCCTGCCTGGGTCTGGCCCTGTTGCCCTTTACGAAGTTTTTTCATCTGGTGGCCGCCCCCGCAAGTCTGTTGGTGCGGGCAGGGGCTGCCGCGGTCGCCGCCCCTGCCCGCCTGCGCCCGGTGCGGCGCGCCATGGGCTTGGACGCCTGCACCCATTGCGGGGTCTGCAGCCAGCACTGTGCCGTGGCCATCGTCTACCGCGCGAACCCCAACCCCGCCATCCTGCCCTCTGAAAAATTGGGGGCCTTGAAGCGCTGGACATCCGGTGGGCCCGCCGGTCAGGGCGCCGCCCTGGCCGAAGGGAGCTATATTTGCACCGCCTGCGGCCGCTGCACCACCTGGTGCCCTTCGGGGATCGATCTGCAGGATTTGTGGCAGGCCTCCAGGGCCGATCTGATGCGCCGCGGTTTTGCGCCGGTGGACAACCTGATCCGCGCCCGAGGAACCGCCCCCCCGGCACCCCGCCGGCCGGCAGCTTCTCCGGTGCCCATGACCGCCGGCCGGCGGCCGGCCACGCTGGACTTTACGCCTGCCCCGGAAAAATTCAGGGCCTGCCTTCAGTGCACCATCTGCACCAGTGTGTGCCCGGTGGTGGCGGTGAGCGACGATCTGGACCTGACCCCGCAGCAGGTCATGAACCTGTTGCGGCTTCAACTCCGGGAACCGGCCCTGAACGCCCGGATGGTCTGGGACTGCGTGACCTGCTACCAATGCCAGGAGCACTGTCCACAGGGGATCCGGGTCGCCGATATTCTATACGAGCTGCGCCACGAGGGCCACCGGCGGTTCAAGGCCCATTATCCCCTGAATGCCACCGATGACATCGCCCCCGAGGGGATGCCATGAAAACGCGCCGCTATCTCTATTTTCCCGGATGCAAACTCGAACCGTTTCTCCCCCGGTACGACCGATCCGTGCGCAGGCTCATGACCGCCCTGGACATCGAACTGGTGGCGCTGGAGCTGAACTGCTGCGGCTACCCGATTCGCGACCAGGAACCGGCGGCTTCGATGCTGGCGGCCGCGCGCAACATGGCCCTGGCCGCACGGGAAGGACAGGCGCTGATGACGCCCTGCAAGTGCTGTTACGGCCAGCTGCAACACGCCGCCTACTGGCTGCAGCGCAATGCGGAGCTGCGCCGCTACGTCAACGCCCACCTTGAGTCGGAAGGCCTCACCTGGGTCGCGGGCGGGGGCGTCTTCCACCTGCTCCAGGTCCTGGCCGTCGACATCGGCTACGAGACCATCCGCGCCGGCATCCGGCAGCCCTTGAATGGGCTCCGCATCGCGGCGCACTACGGCTGCCATGCCCTGAGGCCCGGGCACATCACCCGGTTCGACAACCCTCGGGCACCGACGCTTTTCGAAAATCTGGTGGCAGCCACCGGTGCCCGCGCGGTTCACTGGCCCCTGCGCCTGGAGTGCTGCGGCCGCCCCTTGAAAGGGAAAAACGATCACCTGGCAGGCCGGCTCATGCAGCGTAAAATTCAAGACGCCTGCGAGGCCGGCGCCCATGTGCTGGTCACGGCCTGCACCCACTGTCAGATGCAGTTCGACAATCTGGATGGTCAATGGACCGGGGGTGCGGAAGAAGCGCCTCTGCCGCAGGCCATGCTCTACAGCCAGGTTCTGGAGCAGGCCATGGGGCTGAAGGGCGCTGAACAGGGGCGCTTGATAACCGCCATGCAAGGAAAACGCGTCGGAGGGTGAGATCTGAAGCCTGAAGGGGGGCCTTGCAGGCCGCAAGGCCCTTTCAAAGCGCTGACAGAATCAAACCGCCGCGGGATGATGGGAATGGCCCCGCGAACCGGGGCATCGTCGGGCGCGGTGATCCCCCGGGTGTTGGTTGTGATTGGATGCTGGCCATGCTTCGAGGGCGCAACGGGGCAACGCCAAGCATGCTCGCTCGGGCGCGGCTTCAGCCTTCTCCGTCAGCGGTTTTAAGCTTGAACTCGCCCTGCTTGAACAGAATGAACTTCAGCCAGCGCATGCCGAAATTGAGCAGCTCGATCTCGTCCGCCTTGATCTTCTCCAGCGTTTCCGGATCGATGTCATAGCGCTCCAGAAACGAGCTCTCGAAAACGAATTGCCGGAACTTGTCCAGGTTGTAGCTCGACAGGAAAAACATCTGCTTGCTCTGATCGGTGAGCTTGATGTTCGGCGGAAAGGAGCGCTTGCGCACCACCAGATCGGTCCACTCCGCGTTGATCGCGTCATGGCGGTCAACCCCCTGGTCCTGGCGCCACTCGGCCACCGACCATTGCTGGTCTTCCTCATACCCCTTGCAGTGGGGCTCCTCGACGAAGAAATAGAAGCCCTCGTCGTCGGCATCCTCCTTGTGCATCAGCGAGGCCACGCCCAAGGGGTAGTAGCGGCAGGTGGTGGGGCGGTCCTCGTAGACGATGCAGCCGTCCTCGCGTACGAAGGGGCAGGACTGCTCTTCGTCGTCGAGCAGTTTGAGGGTCAGGATGGGCAGATCGGTTTTCTCCATGATGTGGGGTTCGGTGTAGATCGCCAGGAACTCCTCGGAC